>NZ_JBHZCF010000006.1:0-165057 GCF_042755225.1 Streptomyces sp. NPDC059169
TCGTGGACCCGCACGTCCGGCAGCTCGACGACCGGCCCGGAGCCCATCGACAACTGCTCGTCCACCTCATCGGCCGACACCAGCCCGCCGGCGCCTCGCACCCGGCCACCCGCGGCCATCTCACCCAACGCCGCCGCGTAGTAGCCCGCCCACCGTGCAGCCGCCCCGGCATCCACCACCGCGGTGTCAAAACCAGCCCGCACCACCACCCGCCCACCCCGCCACACCGGCTCGACCCGCCACACCACACCCTCCCCCACACCACCCACAACCCCAACCCCAGCCCCAGCCACCCGCCCACCACCAACATCCAGCACCGTCTCAAACCACGGCCCCTCCTCCCCACCCACCCCCACCACCGGCACACCCCGATGCGCACACACACCCACCCACGCCCGATCCGCAGCCCCCACCACATCCACCCACGACGAACCCTCCCCCACCACCACCCGACACGGCAGCACCCCACCCTCCACCACCACACCAGTAACCACCTCGTCCTCCCCCGACAACACCGCCAACACCCGCGCATGCGCCGCCAACCACACCGCCTCCCACCCCACCCCCCACTCCCGCACCAACCCCCGCAACCCCTCCACCACCCCATCCGACACCCCCACCTCACACCCACCCACCCCCGACACCCCACCCACCGACCACCGCGGCACCACCGTGAAACCGCCCACCCCCACCACACCCCGCCAGAAACCACGACCGGTATCCATGCTCGTTGTCATGGGGGTCACCCCTCCACTCGCGACGGTGCCGTCGGGCCGCCCGTGCGGCAGACCGCTGTTGGTTGATGAGCGGCTTCTCGCAACTCCGTGGCGGGGTTCCCGCCCCACCACGCGTGGTCGGGAACCTCCTCGCCCTTCATCAGGAACGAGTCCGGTGCCAACACCGCACCGTCGCCCATCGTCACGCCGTAGTGGACGTGGGCGCCGACGCCGAGCGTGCAGCCCGCGCCGACCGTGCTGTAGTCGGACTTGAAGGTGCCGTCCTCCTGCGAATGGCACTGGACCTTGCTGCCCGCGTTGAGCGTGCAGTCGTCCCCGATGGTGGTGAGCGTCCGCTCGGTCACGTAGCAGCCGTCGTCGAAGACCCGCTTGCCGATCCGAACGCCCAGCAATCGCCAGATCACGCTCCTGAAGGGCGTGCCGTTGAAGATGTTGAGGTATTCGTCGGGGACCTTCCAGAGGCGCTCGTGCCACCAGAAGTACGGGTCGTAGATGGAGCACAACTGCGGTTGCAGCGTGCGGAAGGCCGCGACGGCGCGTTCCACCAGGACGAGGTACAGGGCCGTCACGGCCAGGGTGAGGACCAGGGACACGGCGATCACCACTTGCCCGAGGACGCCGTAGAAGTCGACGGCCGCGAGTCCGATCACGGTGAGCACGAAGAGGTACAGCCACCGCACGAAGAGGAAGTAGATCATCGAGCGGATGTTGTAGCGGTTCTTCGCCGCGAGGTTGCGGTGCAGTGTGTCGCCGTTGCGCAAGTGGTCGAAGCGTGAATCCCGATCGACGGACCGGGGTATCTCGAAGCTGGGCGAGCCGAGCAGCCCGACGCCCTCGCGGACTTCTCCGTCGAGCGGGACCAACACCTTCGTCGCGAGGAGGCAGTTCTCACCCGTCCTGGCACCTGACGGAAAGGCGATGTTGTTCCCGAGGAAGTTGTGCGCTCCTATCGAGGCTCGGGAAACTCGGAAGGACGTGCTCGAGAAGTCCGCATTGACGAGGGACAGACCGTCGGCGACCATCGTGCCGCTCCCGACGGAGGCGAGGTACGGGGTTTCGTGCTGTACCTCCGTACCGAAGTTCGACCCCGTCTGCTCGACCCGGGACAGCTTGTATCCCAGGGCCTTCAGATAGTGAACGATGTAGGAGCTGTCGCCGAAGAGCCTCTTGTAGAACTTGATGTTCGTCATGCGTGCGATCGTCCGGTGCACCGAGTAGTGGAAGCCGTACAGCGGATAGACCTTGTCCGGTTTGATCGTCAGGTTCAGCAGACGCGGGACCGTGAACAGGATGGCCGGGCCCAGGATCAGGGAGCCGACGAACACCACGAAGGACACGGCCAGCGCGTCGACGAAGAGCTCCGGGGACGTGAGCGGCTGTGCGCCCGCGTCCAGCCGACTGCCCAGCGCCGGGATCCGCGTGACCAGCACGTATGCGACGCCGACTGCCAGTGGCACGTACACGAAGTAGAGCTGGAGCAGGGTGACGAGGCCGTATCCCGCACGGCGCAGCGCGCCGCAGCCGGCCGGATCGACCCGTACGTAGTCGATCTCCGTGGGCTGCGCGGGGGAGCCGTGCCAGCGCTCGCCGGCCGGGACGCACTGGCCGCTGTACAGCGCGGACGTGTGCCCGAGCTGTGCTCCGTCGCCCATCGACGTGTCGATGTCCAGCACCGTCTTCTCGCCGACGAACACGTCACGCCCGAGGGTGACGCGACCGGTTTGGATCCGGCCGGCGTGCGCCCGGTAGCAGAGCAGGAACGCCTCCTTGCGGATCACGGTGCCGGACCCGATGGTCAGCAGGTCGGTGCAGACCGGAACCGTGCGCGAGAGGATCGTGACGCCCTTGCCGACCCGCGCGCCGAGGGCCCGCAGGTACAGCACGTACAGCGGATTGCCGACGAGGAAGACGACCGGGTTGGCGTGGATCAAGACCTTGACGGTCCAGAAGCGCAGGTAGGTCAGGCCCCAGACCGGGAACTCACGGGGCTTCCAGCGGCCGACGAGGATCCACTTGGCAGCTATCGGGAAGGTGCACAGCGCGGTGAAACCGGCACCGCCGAAGACGAGGGCCCGGAGGTAGGTGTCGACGATGCCGGAGCCGTCCCGTACCCACTCGTAGCCGCGGGCCGTGACGAAACCGGCGACGAAGGAGTAGGCCACGAAGAACAGCAGCTGCGCCGTGCCGCACAGCACGTACTGCAGCGTGCTCGCCCGGGGCGCGGGCTCTGGCGGCACCTCCGGGGCGGGCCCGGCCGGGCCGGGGGAGGGAGCGGTCTGCTCCAGTGCCGTGGCGAGGCTCCTGATGGTCGGGTGCCGGTAGATGTCCTTGATCGACACCGACGGTAGGTCCGACCGCTTCCTGACCCGCGCACAGAACTGGGCCATTATCAGCGAATTGGCACACAGGTCATCGAAGAAGTGGCTGTCGACGGATATCTTCTCGACGCCCACGACATCTGCGAGTATCTCCGCGAGGTCCGTATCATTGCCGCTCTTCGGGCCGGAGTCTCTGCTCTTGGATATTGCAGATTCGTCCGGCCCGGGCGGCAAGACCTCGACAGATTTTTCCACCATTCGAGCTCCTTGAGGAAAATTTGACCACCGTCGGCCGGTCCGGCCCGATACCGGTGTCCTCACGCTCCGGCGGTGGCCGGAGCGGGCAAAGCGGCAGCCACGAGGTCGTGAACTCTCTCCTGGTCGACAAACCCTTGGTTCGCGCTGTTTTCAAGTCTCCTGCCGGCCTTCTCGCGGTGCCACTCGAACTCGGGTGGTCAGAAGGGCGGGAAAAAGCCGACAGCACTAGGGATCGCTGGTGTGCGGAGGCTCTGCGTGGGCCGCCCGCTGTCGTCCGTTGTAGTGACGGTGGGGTGGCCTTCGACGGCCGTTGCAGCGGCCCGACGATCATGAAGGGCGGTCCGCGGCGGGAGCGCTCTCCACTCGCTTGAATTCAGGGGCGCGGGGTGCGGCGATCACCGCGCAGTAGTGTTTCTCAAACGAGACTACTCCGCGGTGGATACATATTTTCCTCTACCGTCCATCTTGTTCGAGGGACGTAATGTATACGGTTCTGCTGGCGATTTGGATTGCCTGATGGGACCATTGATGGGGCGAAGGGGGCCAGGCTCGCGTGCGCTCGCTAGCCTGGACCCGGTCGGCCGTGCGGTGCCGCTCATCGGGCCCGGCGCGACGTCCGACTGATGCGGTCACCGGGCGGGTCCTCGACCGCGCCAGATCGTTTGCGGGGACGTTATGGGGATTCCTGCCCCCGCATAGGGAACGATGTCCACCGGTCCACCGGCGGACGTCGTTCCCGGACCGGGCCGGCGGGTGCGTCAGGTACGCGACGACGCGGGGAGCGGCGGTGCCGCCTCTCGTCCGTAGTGGGCCGTGCGGGCGAGGGGCGGCAGCCGCCGGTCGCATCCACGGCCCAGTCGCACCGCCGGTCCCCGGGCGTTTCCCCGCCGCGGCCGGCGTCCGCCAGCGGTCCCCCCATGGGGCCTGCTGCCCGGGCCCGCTGCGCGAAGGACGGGGACGGCGAGGCTCCCCCCACCACAGATCGGATCGGGCGCGTGGCCGGGCCCACGCCATCGTGAAACGGGTGGGGCAGCCGTGCTCCCTTTGTGCGGCCCGTCTTCGGCGAGCGGCCGATCAAGACATCAGAAGAGGCTTCCGCGGGCGGGCGGGAGCCCCGTGACCGCTGTCGCGAACCGATCGTCGGCGCACCCGAAGCGAAGCTCCCCGGACGCCGCGCCCGGGTCCCCACGCTCAGGATCCTCGAATGATCAGCTCCTGGACGGACGCTGTCCGTCGATCACCTCCGCAGGCTGTCGCATGCGCATTGCGCGAGCACTCCGAAGGACGGTCACACCAGTCCCCTCGAGTCGCAACTTCCGGTCGGCGGCGGCTCCACGTGTCGTGACTTCGCCCCCTCACGACCACGACGTGGCAGAGCGGTGACGTCGGGGCGCGTACCCGAAGATCCCGGCAACACAGCGTGTTCCCAGCCCCCTTGGTGGGGTGGGTGGCCGCGATGGGTGTGCTTCCGGGCCCTCGATCCGACCGGAGGGTGGCCGAATCACAGTGCTTGATCGGGGCGCCGGAAGCTACGACACGCGTGATCGTCGTCGCTGACAGGTACGGTTTGGCCATGGATGATTCCGGAACGAGCGTCGCCGCAGGGAGCACCGGGCTGCCGGCCACCATCAAGGACTCCGCGCGCCAACTCCTCCCGAAGGTGGGCGCCGGAGGACTGACCCTGGATGCCGTCGCTGCATCGAGCGGGCTTGCCGTCACCGAGGTGGAGGCCGTCTTCCCGCACCGTGACGACCTGCTGACCGCGCTGGTCATCGACGCCTACGACGCGTCGGGTGCCGCGATGGAGCAGGCCGACCGGGCTGCGGGGGACGCCGGCGCGTCCGCCGGCACCCGGCTCCTCGCGGTCACGCGCGCACTGCGGACGTGGTCGTTCGCCAACCCCGGTGAGTTCACGCTGATCTACGGCTCGCCCGTGCCCGAGTACCACGCCCCGCAGGAGACGGTCCCGCCGGCCTCGCGCACGCCCGCCGTCCTCGCGGGCATCGTGCGAGCTGCACTGCAGGCCGGCGAACTCACCCCACCCGGGCGTCCGTTGACCGGTCCCTCGCTGCTGCTGCCCGAGGCCGTGGAGCTCTTCGGCGGCGTACCCGAGGCTCCGTTCTCGGACGTCGTCGAACGCGGGATCGTGCTCTGGAGCAGCCTGATCGGGCTCCTGGTGTTCCAGGTCTTCAGCCGTACCCACGACAGTGTCCGGGACGAGTCCGCGTTCTTCGACTTCGCGGTCGCCGTGGCGGCCGAGAGCATCGGACTCGTGGTTCCCACGGGCGACAACACCGACTAGACCGTCCGCCGCACGTGCGGCACCGGCGGGGAATCAGGCCGTGAACACCACCAGAACCCTCTGCTTCGTCATCGCGGCGTTGTCGTCGTACGCCGCTCTCGTCTACCGGCTGTGCCAAGTGGGGCGCAACTGGCGGGACAACGCCTACCGTGCGCTGGTCGTCACCCTGCTGCTCCAGTGCCTCACCTTCACGATGGGCGCCGTCGCCATGGGGAGCGAAAGCTTCCTCGGCGTCGGCAACCTGGCCGTCCTGGTGATGCACGTTGCGGCGGTCGCCTTCTGCGTCAGCGCGCAGATCATCCTGCTGCGGTGGGCGACCGCTGCCGAGGAGGCGGCGCGGAAGACCCGCTACTGGCTGATCACCGGAGCCGCTCTCAACGCACTCCTCATCGCGCTGTTCTTCATCGCCGACGGACCCGGCCGGCCGGCTTCGGACTTCAACACCGGCAGTGGCCAGCCGCTGATCCTCACCTACCTGCTGGTCTTCATCGTCTCCCAGGCGCTTCCGTGCGTGACGATCTTCCGGCAATGCGGCCCCTACGCCCGTATGGCCGGCAAGGCATCGCTGCAGCAGGCCCTGCGGTTGCTCTCGGTCGCCGCGGTCGTCCTCTTCTTCTACTGCCTCGCCAGGACGGTCAACATCCTGACCGCTGCGGCCGGGATCGACATCGGTGTCTGGCAGGTCGCCGCCTCCGTCTTCAGCGCTGCCGGGATCGTTGTCCTCTCTCTCAGCCTGACCATCTCCTCCTGGGGGCCGTCGGCCGGCAAGTTCCTTTTCTGGATCCGTAGTTACCAGTCCTACCGCGCGCTGTACCCGCTGTGGCGGGATCTGTACGAGTCCTCCCCGGACATCGTTCTGGAGCCACCGGGGGCCGCGGTCTCCGACCTGAACTACCGCCTCCACCGGCGCGTCATCGAAATACGTGACGGGTGGCGGGACTTGCGTCCCTACATCGACCGCACCTCCAACGGGCCGGGCGGAGCGGCGCCGGGTGTGAGCGCGGAGATCCGGCAGGCGTTCGCGGAAGCGTCGCAGATCAAGCAAGCCCTGCATGCCAAGCGTGCCGGCACCATTCCCGCGGACAACAAGGACGCGGCCGACTTCGAGGACCGGGACACGGACAACTTCACGGCCGAGGTCGCCTGGCTGACCAAGGTCGCGTCCGCCTACCGTAAGCTCGAAAAGGCGAGTTGAGAGCTCCCGCCCGGTCTGTACCCCCGTCAGACCGGGCGGGTATCTCCCGTTCCCCCGTTTCCCCCATGGGGAGCCCGTCCTCCCCACACGATCCGGGCGTTGATGTCGCGCCCGGCGGGCTCGGCCCCGTTCGTCCCCCGTGGCCGAGCCCGGCCGATGCGCATGGCAACCAACTCGGCTACCCCCGTGAGCAAAGTTAGCTGGCAGCTATCGGCCGGGTTCCACGGTGGCGGAGTCTCGGCAGATTGTCAACTGACCGCTAATCTGCGAAACTGACGATTAGCCACGAGCAACTGTCGAAGAGGGCCGGGAGGGAAAATCCAATGTCCGAGACCGACGACCGGCCCGTACTGGCGGTGCGTCTGGACGACCTCTTCAAGACGATCCGCCCCAAGGGCAAGCACTGGACCAATGCCGAGGTCGCGGAGGAGCTGAAGCGGGCCAACCCCGAACTCAGGGTCGGCGGCGTGTACCTGTCCCAGCTGCGGACGGGCAAGCGCTCCAACCCCTCGCCCGACCTCCTGGCCGCCCTCGCCCGCTTCTTCGGCGTGTCCGTCGCCTACTTCTTCGACGACGAGGTCGCCCAGTCGGTTCTCGGCGAGGTCGCCGCCATCGAGGCACTGCGGCAGGCAGGCGTCCGCGCCGTGGCCATGCGCGCGGCCGGGATGAAGAAGGAGAACCTCCAGGCCATCACGGCCATCATGGACCAGTACCGGCAGATGCAGGGTCTGCCGCCCGTCAGCGACTCCTCGGAGCCGCAGTGAGGGGTACGGGGGAGTGAGGCGCGCGGGCAAGGGCCGGTCGGTCGACCAGGGCCGCCGCAGTCACCTCAAGAGGCTGCGCAAGAGCAGCGCGCGGCGCATCGCCGACCTCGACCTGCCCGAGGTGAGCGATGTCGCCGAGCTCTGCCGCTACCTCGGGGAGGTCCGCGAGCGGCCCATCACGCTGGTGCCGATGCAGATGCCTGCGTCGCACCCGTGTGGGATGTGGGTGGCCGCACGCGACGAGGACCTCATCTTCTACGACGCCAACACCACCAGCGCGCATCAGGAGCACATCATCTTGCACGAGCTGGGCCACATCATCTGCTGCCACCGCGGTGCGGGCTGGCTGGACGAGGCGAGTGCCCGCCTCCTCTTCCCCAACCTGGACCCCCAACTCGTGCGCGACATGCTCCTGCGCGCGACCTACGACGACGTCCAGGAACAGGAAGCGGAGATCATCGCCTATCAGCTGTCCCAGCACATGGGCAGTGCCGGAAAGGGGCAGGGTGAGCCGGCGGAAGCCGCCGCGAACGGTGACGGACCCGGCAACGACGCCATGCTCAGCCGGATCGAACGCACCCTGATCTGACGTGGCCCACTCATCGGCCGACCAGGGCCACCTCCTCCGCCAGGACCGACACGGCCCGTCTGATGTCTTCCTCGCGGTGCTCGCTGGTGACGAAGAACCGGAGCCTCGACAGCCCCTCCTCCACCGCGGGGTGGAAGATGGGGTCGGCGACGACCCCACGGGTGAAGAGCCGGTCCGCGACGTGCAACGTCCGCGCCGAATCACCGAGGAGGCACGGCACGATGGGCGTGTCGGCGCTGGAGCCCGTCGCCAGACCGGCCGCCGTCGCCAGGTTGCGGAAGAGTTCCGAGTTCCGCCGCAGCGCGCGTATCCGGTGCGGTTCCTCGACGATCAGCTCGGTGGCGGCCAGTGCGGCGGCTGCGTTCGCCGGGGTGATGCCGACGCTGTAGACGAATCCCGGCAGCGTGTGCCGCAGCCATCGCACCATCCGCGCCGAACCCCCGAGGTAACCACCGCAACTGGCGAAGGACTTGGAGAGCGTACCCATCCACAGGTCCACGTCCCTGCGGTCGACCGCGAAGAACTCGCCCACACCGGCGCCCCGTTCGCCGACGGTGCCGATGCTGTGCGCCTCGTCGACCAGCAGCAGGGCCCCGTGGCGCTTTTTCAGCTCGATCACGGCCGGCAGGTCGACCAGGTCTCCGTCCATGCTGTACGCACCCTCGACGGCGACCAGCACCCGCCGGAACCGCGAGCGGTTGAGCCGCAGCAGGTGCTCCAGCTGTTCGACGTCGTTGTGGGCGAACGGGCGTCGCGCCGCACCCGACAGGGCAATGCCCTGCAGGATGCTGTCGTGGGCGAGCGCGTCGTGCACCACCAGGTCCCCCTGGCCGACGAGGTGCCCGATCGCGGTGACGTTCGTGGCATGGCCGCTCACCAGGGTCAGGCAGTCGGCGACGCCGAGGAAATCGGCGAGGGTCCTCTCCAGCCGCACGGTCAGGCCGCGTTCGCCGGACAGCGGCCGACTCGCGGAGACCGAGGTCCCGTAGCGGTCCACCGCCCGGTGCACGGCCTCGCGGACCGTCGGATGGCCGGAGAGCCCGAGGTAGTTGTAGCTACCGAAGGACAGGTACTGCCGGCCGCCGATCTCGGTGGTGTCGCGGATGGTGCCCTGGTGGACCCGGAAGTACGGGAAGTCCGCACCGTGACCGTTGACGGCGGCCAGACGGGCCTCGAACTGCCGCACTTCCGGAAACGCATCGACGCAGGCCGTGTCGGCGTCCCAGTCCGGCCGGGACTCGAGGGGCACCGGGCCCCCAGGTGCCGAAGGCCAGGTTTCCCGGGCCGGTGGCGCTCCGGGAGCCGACGGCCCTGCAAGGTGCCGATCGGCCAGTGCGATCAACCGCCCCACGGTGAGACCGGGGGCGAACATCTCCTCGGTACGGAAGCCTGGTATTCGCCTGCCGATGTTGAGCTCCAGCTCCTGCAGCATCAGGGAGTCGAAGCCCAGGTCGGCGGCGAGAGCCATCCGTACGTCCAGATCGGCGACGGGGAAGACCCCGGTCCTCGACAGCTCTTCGAGTACGACGGATGCCGCCGACGCGGCACCGGGTCCCGACCCTCCGGGCGGGACGGCCGTTCCGGAGCGGTCGCCACGCCCGAGGTCCGCTTCGGGCGTCGCCCCCAGCGGGCGGGCGTGGTCCCCGACTTCGCGAGCCGACGCGTCCACCGCCCAGTGGTGGCGCGGGGCGAGGGGACTCGGCGGCAGGGTGCAGGGGGGCACGCGCTCCGTCACGGCCCGCAGGCCCGAGCCGGTGACCGCACGCTGCACGTGCCCTGCCAGGGTGGCCGTACGCTCCGCGGCGGACAGTGGGCCAGGGTCCACGACGGCGGTCCCGGCCTCACCCGGGGCCACGGTGCCGACCGCCATGCCCGGCCCGAGCTCTCCGGTCCGGCCCGCCGCCACGGCCTCGGCCGCGACGGTCAGCCGGACGGCGGCGTCGGCGGTGTCCTCCGCGACCACGGCGAGACGCTCCGCGAAGGGAGCCCGACGAGCCAGCGTGTCGGCCACCACCGCCAAGGGGGGCTGGTCGCCGGCGATCGTGTGTGCCAGTTCCCGGGCGTATCGGACCAGGCCGTCCCGATCGCGGGCACTGATCACCAGGAGTTGCGGGGCTCCGGCCGGAACGGGGCGCACCGTTGCTCCGGCGTGCTCCTCCACCACCAGGTGGACCCCGGTGCCACCGAAGCCGAAGGCGCTCACTCCCGCGCGCCGCGGCCGCCCGGGCTCCGGCCACGGTGTCGGCGACGTCGGGACGACCAACCGTGCGGCTTCGAGCCCACTCCGGTCGGCCAGGTCGAACTCCGGCTGCGGCGGGATCACCCCCCGGTGGACGCTCAGGACCGTCTTGATCAGCCCGGCGATGCCCGAGGCGTTGAGCGAGTGCCCGACCACCGCTTTCACCGCACCGAAGAAGGCGGGCGCGCCTTCCGCCCCGCGCAGCTCGCGCAGGACCCCCACCTCGACCGGATCGCCGACCGTGGTCCCGGTGCCGTGCGCCTCCAGGTACCCCACCGTGTCCGGGGCCACGCCCGCATCACGGTAGGCGCGGCGCAGCGCCCGGAGCTGACCGGCGGCCCGGGGGTGCATGCCGCCCTGCACGGTCCCGTCATTGGCCGTGCCCACGCCGCGGATCACGGCGTAGACCCGGTCCCCGGCCTCCAGGGCGTCGGCCAGCGGGCGCATCACCAGCACACCGGCGCCCTCTCCCAGGACGAAGCCGTCGGCATCCTTTCCGAACGGCAGGCACCTGCCGCTGCGCGACACCGCGCCGATCCGGCACAGACCCACCAACAGGTCCGGTGTGAGAATCAGTTGCGCGCCACCCGCAAGGGCGATGCGGCACCGGCCGGTGCGCAGCGCGAACACGGCGTTGGCCACGGCCATGAGTCCGCCGGAGCACGCCGAGTCCAACGCATAGCTCTCACCGTGCAGGTCGAACACCGAACTGATCGTGTTCGGCCCCATGTTGAGCAGGAGCCCCGCCACGGAGGTGCCGTGCAGCCCGTCGACGCCGCGAGCCGCCTCCAGCCACCGGGGGTCGGTGGCCCGGGCCCCGAATTCGCCACCGGCCAGCTGGCGCATCCGGATCTGCAGGGTGCTGATCTCGCGGTAGCCGCTCTCGGTGAGCGACGTGACGACGGACGTTTCCTCGCGGTCGAAGCCGTCGGCCTCCCAGCCCGCGTCCTGGATCGCCTCACGAGCCAGGTCGATCAGCATCCGCGCCTGCGGGTCCATCGATCTGGCCCGCCGCGGTGGGATGCCGTAGTGGGTGGCGTCGAAGTGGCCCACGTCCGGGAGCAGGGCCATCGTGTCCGTGTACGCCGCGTGCGCGTCGCGGATGCTGTCGCTGAGGAAGGTCGCGGCGCGCCACCGCGAGTCCGGGACGGTGCCGAACTGGGTCTCGGGAGCCGTGAGCAGCTGCCAGTACCGGTTCACGTTGCGCGCCCCGGGGAACCGGCAGGCCATGCCCACGATCGCGACGTCCTCCCGCCGCGCCCCTGCTGAATCCACTGTGGAGTCTTTCGCTGTCACCAAGGTCACCTGGTCGTGCCCAGTCGGTCGTGCCACCAGTCCACGGTTGCTGCGACCTGCTCGTCGATCGGAGTGGGGTGTGTCGCGAACTCCGCTTCGTACGCGCTGGAGTCGACGACGAACGGTCGGTCGAACTGGTATCGGATCTCCTTCAGTTCACGGATCAGCGGGGAGAAGAGCCCGGCCGCGCCCAGAACGGCGGGTGGCGTCCTGCGCACCGCCACCGGCCCCGTTGCGGACCGGGCGGCGAGACGGTCGACCATCTCCCGGAAGGACAGCGCGGGTGCCGTCGGGACGTGCCAGGCCCGACCCCACGCACGCTCCTCTCCCGATACCTCGACCAGCGTCCTGGCCACGTCAGGCACGTAGGTCCAGCTGTGGGGGACGTCCGGGTCGCCCAGTGCGGACACCGCCTTGCCGCGCAGCAGCCGGGGCATCACCCGCCCCGCCAGATGCCCGCCGTCGGTCACGCCGGGACCGAAGAAGTCGGAGGCCCGCACTTCGACCGCAGTGATGCGGCCCTGCTCGTGCAGCCCTCGTGCCTGCTCCCACACCGCAGCGCGTACCCGGCCCTTGGGGCCGGACGCAGCGAGCGGGAGTTCTTCGGTCAAGGGGCCGTCGACCGGGCCGTAGCCGTAGAGGTTGCCCAGCATGACCAGGACAGCCCCGGTCGACTCGGCCGCGGCACACACGGACGTGGCGAGGGGCGGCCATTCATCCGCCCAGCGGTGGTAGGGGGGCGCGGCACAGTTGAAGATCGCGGTTGCACCCCGGGTGGCTTCGATCAGCCGGGTGCTGTTCGCCGCGTCCAGCGCGACGTGCTCGATACCTGACTCCGGGCCGCGGCCCGAGGTGGTGATGACCCGTACGGAATGGCCCTCGGCGGCCAGCAGCCGGGCAACGGCCGCCCCGGTGGGCCCGAATCCAATAACAACATAGACATTCACTCGCGCACATTAGCGCGACTCATCTGATGACTATTCATCAGGCGGTGGTTACCCAAGGGACATTGTGTCAAGCGTCAACCACTCGGACTCGTGACCGGCGTCGATCCGGTCCGGTGCGCCACTCCCCGGGAATGCGTCGAGGTGGGGGCTCGGCCCGACGGCCCGCGGTGTTTCAGGGTGCACCCTTGAGGGCCCGCAAAGTCGGTGATGCGTTCACCGAACGCCCCGCACGCCGTGCGCAGGCCGACGGCGAGGAGCCACCCACCGTCAGTGGGACGACACGCCTCTCGGGGGACAGGGCGGGTGCTCGTCCGTGGGGAGTCACTGCGACGTCGGACACGCCTGCAGGCTGACGCGGATCTGTCGGCGGTGGCTGACATCGTGGCGGCATGACGCGAATCGACGACCGCGGCCGACACGGCCCGCCTCGGGTCGTGTCGGCCGCCACGGCCCGCCTCGGGTCGTCGAGGTGAGGGGACCGGCCACGCGCTACGGGGAGGCCGTTGCGCTGGACCGGGGGCCTCGAAGCGGAGAAGGGAACCGTCCTCGGGGCGTTGGTGCCCGTTCGCCGGAGCCGGAGATACCGAGCGACCTCTGCGTCACGGCAAGCAGCAAGGCGCTGGAGAACACAAGCCACGGGTTGGCCGGGGTCTCACGCCTCACACCCGCTCCGCCCGCAGTGGGCCGGTTCCGCGGGAAGCGTTGACCGTACCCGCGGTTCAGAGCAGGGCGGCGGCATCCTCGAGACCGAGGTCGCCGCCTTCGGCACGCGCGGTCTCGAACACCGTGTCCCCGAGCACGGCGCGTGCGGATTCCTCCGCGAGCCGCAGGTTCTCCCGCTCGAAGGAGCTGAGGTAGTGGCCCCGAGGCAGCAGTTCCTCGTGTGCGCCGACGAGCCGGGCCGCACGCAGCGCCCGCTCCTCGCCGCCGAGCCCGGTCAGCGCCCGGGCTGCGGTGAGCAACTGGGAGGCCGAGAGCTGCGGGCTGATCATCAGGGACAGCGGGGTGCGACCGAGCTCCAACGCATGGCGGCAGCGGGCGAGAGCGTCTTCGAAGGCGCCGTCGAGCACATCCACGCAGGCGAGGACACCGTGGGCCAGCCCCTCGAACACAGCGAGGGTGTCGATACGGAAGTCGTCCAGCAGTAGCCGGAGTTGGCTGCGCGCCTCGGCTGTACGGCCGGTCCTGGCCAGTTGGAGGGCCAGGATCAGACGGGCGGCGATCGCACCCTCGTAGCCGCTCTCCGGGCCGGCGTCGAGCACCTCGCGCAGGATCGCCTCGGCTTCCGCCCCACGGCTCATCTCGATGAGGACGCCCGCGAGCCGGGCCCGCAGCAGCGAGACCTGGCTCTGCGCGCCGAGGACGGCCGCGCGATCGATCGCCCGGCGCAGGTCGTCCGCCGCCGCCTCGTACGCGCCGCTGCGCTCGTATGCCTCACCACGGGCGGAAAGCGCCTCGGCCGCTCCCCAGGAGTCACCGAGCCGTTCGAAGATCTCCAGGCTGCGGTCGGCGTCGCGTCGCGCATCGTCCGCCGAGACGGTGTGGTCGGCCAAGGCGTTGGCGCGCACCTGGAGCACGGCCGCCAACTCCCAGTCGTAGCCCGCATCCTCGGCAGTGCGCGCGGTGGTGTCCAGGACCTCCAGTACGCGTTCCCGGTCTCCGGCGACGAGGACGGCGAAGAACCAAAGCGAGGCGGGGAAGCGGCATGCCTGCGGTAGACCGGGGTGGTAGGCCTCGGTCACGCGGTCCAGCCAGCGGCGGCGATCCGTGGTCGTCCACTCCTCGATCGCGTGGTCCATGGTGATCATCCGCACCAACCGCGCCTGTCGGCGCGCCTCCGCCAGCAGGTCCGGTCGCAGCGGCGGCGGGGCGTCCGTGCAACGCTCCGTCAGCGGCGGGGCAGGGACGACGGGCGGTGCGAACGGGTCGGGCCCGAGGGCGGAAACGGCTCCGGCCCAGTGGCAGGCCTCGGTGCGCAGATCCCTCAGCTGCCAGTACCAGGCGAGCGAAAGCACCAGACTGAGCCCCTCGTGCTCGTCCCGTGCGGTGACCGCCTGCCGCAACGCGGTCCGCAGGTTCCCGTGCTCCAGCCGCAGGCGGGCGAGCGCGGCACGCTGCCCGGAGCCGCGCAGCCGGGGGTCGAGCGTCCGGGCCAGCTCCCGGTAGTGCACCAGGTGCCGGCGCTCGGCGGCCTCCCGTTCGCCGGCCTCGTCGAGCCGTTCGCCCGCGTACTCCGCGACGGTCTCAAGCAGCCCGTACCGCATCTCCCCGTCCGCGCCGGGCACCGCGACGACCAGCGACTTGTCGACCAGAGATCCGAGCAGAGTAGCGACGTCCGGCCCCGTGCGCCCGGCGGGGGTGTGGTCGGACGGGTCCCGGCAGACGGATTCCGCCGCGGTGAGGTCGCATCCGCCCGCGAAGACCGATAGCCGGCGCAGGACCGCGTGTTCGGAGGAGTCGAGGAGGTCCCAGGACCAGTCGATGACCGCACGCAGCGTCTGCTGGCGCGGCAGCACCGTCCGCGCCCCGCTCGTCAGCAGGCGGAACCGGTCGTCGAGGCGGTCGGCGATCTGGGCGGCGGTGAGCATCCGCAGTCGGGCGGCGGCGAGTTCGATGGCGAGCGGCAGTCCGTCGAGACGGCGGCAGATCTCGGCGGTCGCCGAAGCGGTCGCCTCGTCCGCGTCGACGCGGAAGCCGGGCAGCGCGGCAGCGCCGCGTTCGGCGAGGAGGCGCAGCGCCACCGGTACGGGCAGCGGACCCACGGGGCGCACCAACTCCCCCGGTACGCCGAGTGGTTCGCGGCTGGTGGCGAGGACCGTGAGGCCCGGGCAGCGCTCCAGGAGCCGCTCGGCGAGCGCGGCTGCGGCCTCCACGACGTGCTCGCAGTTGTCCAGGAGCAGCAGCATGCGCCGACGCGCGCAGCGCTCGACGAGCCGGACGAGGGCGTCCCCGCTGTGACGTTCGACGCCCGCCCTGAGTTCGTCGGCACCCGCGCCCCGCAGCACGGTCTCTCGCCCCCGCAGTGCGGCGAGCACGGCATCAGGAACCGACTCAGGGCCCTCCACGGAAGCGAGTTCGGCGAGCCAGACACCGTCGGGCCAGGGATGGTCCGGGCCCGCCGCGGTCCGCTCGGCGACCTCCTGGGACAGTCGCGTCTTGCCCGAGCCGCCCGCCCCGACGAGCGTGACGAGGCGGGCCCGCGCCAGGTCCTCCCGGACGGCCCGCATCTCGTGGTCGCGCCCGACGAAACTGTCGAGCCTCGCACGCAGGTTGCCCGGCGGCCCGGCCCCAAGTATGGCGTCGCCCACCGGGCGGGGGGCCGGGGGACCGCCGAACTCGTACGCGTGCGGGTCCAGCAATTCCCCGTGCAGCGCGCGCAGCCGCGGGCCGGGGTCCGCACCGAGCTGGTCGGCGAGGGTACGGCGGACCTCCTCGTACGCGGCGAGCGCCTCCGCGGGGCGGCCGGCGTCCCGTAGCGCCGCGATCCGCAGCTCCTGGAGCCGTTCGTCCAGCGGATGCTCGACGCACGACGCCGCCAACTCCGCGAGGGCCTCCTCCGCCCGGCCGATCGCGAGCACCGCGGCCAGCCGGGTGCGGCGGGCGTCGAGCCGCCGCGTCTCCCAGCGGGCGGCCTCCGCGAACCGCCCCGGCAGGTCGGCCAGTACGGGGCCGTTCCACAGCGCGAGTGCCTCGTCGAGGAGTGCCGCCGACCTGCCGGCATCGCCATCGGCCAGTGCCCGCTTCCCCTCGTCGGCGAGCCGGTCGAACCGGTGCAGGTCCACCTCGTCCCGCTCCGCGCACAGTCGGTACGCACGGCCCTCGACGGAGGACACCGCGTCCCGTCCCAGTGCTCTGCGCAACCGGCTCACAAGCGCCTGCACCGCGCCGACGGTGTCCGCGGGCGGGTCCCCGTCCCAGACCTCCTCGACCAGGACGTCCAGCGGGACCGCGCTCCCGGGCCGCAAGGCCAGCGCGGTCAGCAGCGCCCGCAGCCGTGCGCCGCCGAGCGCGACGGGCGTACCGTCGTCGTGGAGTGCCTGGACCTGGCCGAGTACGCGGTAGTGCACCCTGTCATTGTGTCACCCACCGTTGACGCCACGGGTGTCTCGTCGAACCCCGGACCGACGGTCGCGGCTACCCGCCCGGCCCGGCAGCATCCCTGCCCGAGGTTCGCGCCCCCCGGGGATGTCCGGGTAGGCGCGTGGCAGCACGGCCCCGAGACGCCCGCCTGCCACGGTCGCGCCGTCAACACCGGGCAGCGGCACCGGACTCCGGTCCGGCCTGAGACGACGATGCTCTCTCGCCCCCGCGTTCGCCCGCGGGTTCGCCCCCGCGTTCGCCCGCGCCCGCGTCTTCGGCAGGGGCCGGGGCCGGGGATCTTCGCGACCGTCTCCCGAGCGGTCACGACACGCGACAGCGTCGCTTCCCGATGCTCGATTGCCTGCACCGACTCGGCGACCCTGCGTCGCAGTTCCTCGACCCGTGCAAGGAATGCCGTCTCCCGCACGTCCAGTTCCTCGGACAACGGAACCGTCGCCGCCCCCGAGGTCGTGACCACACCGTTGAAGCGGCATACCCAACACCACAGTCCCAGCGCAGGACTCCCCGTTCCTGCGGGAGAGCCGCATTCATTCCGGACCGTCCCTGCTTGCGGGACGGCAGCCCGTGCGTGGGCGCGCAGGTACGACCCGATATCCTGCACAGTCCGGAACATGCGTTCGGCTGGAGCGGGAGCCAGGGCCCTGGCAATCCTCGCTCTCGCTCGCCGGACGGCACTTCCCCCCCCCATGCGGCCGCCTCCTCGACGGCACCTCGCGCGAAAGGCCGGGACTGGCTTCGGTCCGCATCGCCACCCAGAGGACCTGAACACCTTTATGACTCCCCACATATCCGTTCTCCGGCGTCGTCCGCCCGTCTGGCCGGTCCCCGTGTTGTGGACCCTGGTTCTCGGCTTGTGGGGGCTGTCCAGACAGCACAGCGTGTGGCGGGACGAGGCCGCGACATGGCAGGTGGCCCGGCGATCCGTCGCCGACATCTGGCACATGCTGGGTCAGGTCGACGTCGTGCACGGGCTCTACTACCTGCTGATGCACGGACTCTTCGCATGCTTCGGGGCCGGCACCACGGCCCTGCGGCTGCCCTCCGTGTTGGCGGTGGCGGTGGCGGCGGCCTGTGTGACGGTCATCGGCCAACGGTTGGCCGGGGTATGGGCGGGCTTGGCCGGAGGACTGGCACTCGGGCTGCTCCCGGCCGTGCAGTTCTACCTCCAGGAGGGCCGCCCGTACGCGCTGGTCGCGGCGGGAGCCGGGATCTCGACGCTGCTGCTCGTGACCGCGATCGAGGGGCGCGGCCGGGCGACGTGCTGGACGGCGTACGGCGCCACCGTCCTGGTGTGCGCGCTGCTGAACTGGCTGTCGCTGCTGACCCTGCCCGCGCACCTGGCGACCCTGGTCTGGGTGAGGGCGGGGCGCGGGACGTGCGCGCGCTGGGCAACGGCTGCCGCGGCTGCGGTGCTGGGCGCTCTGCCGCTGATCCTCTTCAGCCGGCGCCAGTCCGACCAGGTGTCCTGGATCCCGCCGCTGACGTGGCACATGATGATCGGACCGGCGGTCCTGCTGGTGATCGGTGGTCTCGGGGTCCTGCTCGACCGTCCGCGGTCGGGCCGCCTGTCCGTGGCGGCCGTCGGGATGCCGCTGCTGGCGGTGCCGCAGATCGGCCTGGTCTGCCTCTCCTTGATCCAGCCGCTGTTCCTGGACCGCTACGTGCTGTTCAGCATGCTGGGTCTGGCACTGCTGATCGGCGCGGCGCTGGGTGCGGCGGAACGGGCGCTGCGGCGGCGGTTCCCGAGAGGGGCGGCGTGGCTCGTGCCGGTGGCGGTCACTCTGGCGGTGGTGGCGTTGCTGCCGCAGTCGCTGGCCAAACGCTCTCCGGCGAGCCGGGTGGACGATGTGCTCGCCGTGTCGGCGGACGTGCGGCGGCTGAAGGAGACCGGGGACGCGGTGCTCTTCGTGCCGGCGGCCCGGCGCGATGCGGCGCTGGTCTCTCCCGACGACTTCGCCGGCCTGAGGGACATCGCGCTCGAGCGGAGCCCCGTCGCGTCCGGGACACTGAAGGGCGTGGAGGCCAGTCCTGGCCGGATACGTACGGCGATGTTGGCACAGCGGCGGATACTGCTGGTCACGGACGAGGCCGACGTGGCACGGCCGGTTTCGGCGGAACGGGACAAGGTGAAGACCGCCGTGCTGAAGAAGTACTTCACGGTGGTGGCGGACGAGCAGGTCCGCGGGCGACGGGTGACCGTGTACGAGCGGCTCGAACCGGCTCGGCGCCCTGCCGACGGAAATCCGGCGCTCAGGCCGGACGCGTAGCCGGCGCTCGGGGCCGGTCGGGTGGCTGCACCTGCCGATGTCTTCCAGGGCCAGTTGCCTAACTGACGCTATGTCAGGGGCTCGGCCTCACGCATGTCCCAGACAACGAAATGCCTGTGTGCACGTCTATGTGCGGTTCTCCACGGGCGGTTTCCGCCCGGTGAGGGGTGTGCACGGCCGAGGTCCGCTCGGGCGGCGGATGGTAGCCGATCACACCGTGGCACAGGAGGGCCGGAGTGTCCCGGATCGTCACGTCCTCCACGACGAAGGAGCGGTCGCGCTCGTACCCGGGGTTGAGCGCGGCGCGCAGGTCCGCGGGGGGGCTGCTGGTGTCCCGGAGGAGGTAGAGGGCTGAGCCGAGCGGCCGGTCGCCAACCAGGGCACGGCCCGGTGGACCACCAAGGACGGGACGACCCTGGCCGAATTCGCCTGGGCGGTCCTGAACGCGCTCGACGAGGCGGAAGAACCCTCCGATCTCGCCGAACCCGACCCCGGCGCGGGAACCTGGAGCAGCGTGCGGAAGATGAGGTGCGCATCGTGCCGACAGCGTCCCCGCTCGTACGGATGCCCCCCAGGTCCGCATCGACAAGTTCGGTGCGGCAGAGGACGGCCGACCGATCGCAGGCGAGCCGGGCGACGCCGTCACGGCCTCGGAGTACTCGCGGGCATGGAAGCGAGCCCGGACCTTGGTTCCCGCCTGAACCGTCCTGGACCAGCCCGCGAGCTTCTTCCACGATGGCGAACGCCTCCTGGGCGCCGAGGACATCGACGACCCCTACCTCCGCGGCATGCTCACCATCGCCCGCTCCACCGGCCGCGCGGAACGGTCGTGGCTGCGGGAACTACTGGCCTGACACCGACACGGCTGGCCCCGCCGGTCTGCACCTGGGTGCTCCCTCTGCCGGCGAGACGGTGCGGGTGGCAGAACCAGGCCGGCCACATGCCTTCACGCTGCCCGTGCTCCGTGAGATCAAAATCTGCAGTATGAGATCACTGAGCGAGGAAGGTGAGACGCAAAACGATCTCGCCGTCGTCGACCTCCCCGGTGGGCTCAAACCCGAACTTCCGGTAAAAAGGCCACGGTTCGCCCTCGCCGGGATCGTAGCTGGTCAACAGTTCGGTGGCGCCGTCCGCGCGAACAAGGGCCGCGATCTGGGCGAGCGTCTCTCGCCCGATCCCTCGCCTCTGGTGCCGCTTGTCGACGAGGAGGCGCCAGATGAAGTGTCGCCCTTTGTAAGGTCCAGCCGGCGGCTTCCACGACAGCATCACGAAGCCGACCGGCTCGTCGCCGATGTACATGGCGCGGTACCAGGGATTGGCCTCCGGTTTCCTTCTCGCCTCCTTGAGTGACTTGGACACAGAGGCGACGAATTGCTTCTGTTTGCGTCGGACGCGGAGGGCGCGAACGGCATCCCGGTTGTCGTCGGTGACCTCCCGTAGATGCACGTCTGGGGACCTCATGCCACACCCCTTCCTACACCGAGGTGGCTGCGCCATCCGGGCCGACGTGAAGAGCCGTCGCCGTGCGGCGGTGCACGTACTATCAAGGACGTCAGGTTGGACGTCTTCGCAGCGTATTCGACGCGAGGGATCTGGAGCGGGACTGGCGCGCCGGGCTGTGTCTGCTCTGAAGTAGCCACCTTGACCTGGGCAGACGCTACAAGATCCTGTCCACGAATCGCCCGCAGCACGCGTCAAAGGGCCGCTCGGCGTTGCATCCGCCTGCGCATGCAACGAGACGCGCAAGGCTGCGCGGCCCCGGCTCGGGCGGTCGAGGTGCACGGGCAGAGGAGTGCGTCCGGACGCCCGGAACGCGGCAGCCCGCCGGGCGGCCGTCGTACCGTACGTCGTTCGAGCGCCGAGTGCACCCAAGGGAGGAAGCGGCCTTCCGCGGCCGGGGACGTTATTTCCGGCCGGGGGTCCACTTCATGCCGAGCCGGTACGCGCGGGAGATCACGTCCTGGACGCCGGGACCGTCCTGCGGGGTGAACCACCGGACCTCGCGTCCGATGACGAGTTCGCCCTTCTGCCGCTTGATGAGGGCAATGGCGCAGGCGTGCGCCTGCGGCGGGCACTCGTCCAGAACCATCCGGAAGCACTCGCCGCGGTCGGAGGTCAGGGTCACCACCGCGTCGAGGCCGGATCGACACGTCGGGAACCCTGCACGGGGTCGTCACCTGGGCTTCGATCGTTCACATGCATGCGACCGGACGTAGGACGTGTCTGGCCAGCGCGATCAGCACGGAGTACGAGATCGTCAACGCCTCGGCCCATCTGCTGCCGGTACTGCCGGTGATCCGTGCGCACGAGTTCGTGCTCGTCCGAGCCGCGGACGGGCAGGTGAGTGGCATCGTCACCTCCGCCGATCTCGCGGGCGAGTTCGGTACCGTGGCCCGCCCCTTCTTCACCCTGGGCGAGATCGAGCGCCGACTCCGGCGCTGCCTGGGGCGCGTCTACGACGAGGATGACGTGCAGAAGGTACACAATCTGTGCCACTGGGCCGTTGAGCAGGGCGGAGTCCTTGATCGACCATTTCGGCGACGCGTTGTGTTGTCCCGCGGTTAACCACCCGCTCTGGCACGCATCTGGCACGCGCGCTGCCGCTGACACCTGCCTTGTTCGATCAAGCGGGCCGTGCGGGCTATTTCAGGCCAACGACGCTGACACTTCCTGGTGATCCTACGGCTGCCCAGTCCGTTGCCGCTCGGGGGTGTTGATGTTATCCGCTGATGTCACTCAGTGGAACGCCGTCGCGCTGCCAGTCGCCGCAACCTACGGCGGCGCTGTCCCGCTGCGCGCTGCTGAGCTCTCATGACGGAGACTGTCTGTGGATCACTGATCAGATCGTAGTCGTACATCAGAAGCGCGTCGTCGTCCTTGGCGAGCAGGCATCGCAACGTGTCGATGTTGCGTTCAGGGCTGGTGAGTAGCCGCTTCGACTCCAGCCAGGCGGCCAGACCACCATCGTCTTCCAGCACGGGACCACCGTAGCCAGCTGGCCCGGCGTCGTCATGCCAGTTCTCCGGGGCAGGCATAACGCCTCGGACGAAAACGACCTCTGGGACTGCCTTTTCGGCGCCAGGGACGCGGGGTCCGATCAGGGCTTGCGTCGAGGTTGCGCCGCCCGTATCGCAGATGGCGCGTGAGCACGGGGAGACAATGAGAGAGGGCGGGAGCCAGTGAGACTGACTCCCGCCCTCTTCTTTCGGCATCCGCCCTGGTCAGCGCCTTGATTTCTACTGATCCTCGGCGAGTGCCCCCGGCAGGATTCGAACCTGCGCACACGGCTCCGGAGGGCGCTTGAGTCCCATGTATTTCGGCCGGTCAGGGCCCTGGCGGCGGCTGACCGTTCTGTCTCAGTCCACGGAAGGTCCACGGAACGGCAGCAGTCCAGACGATTGCCCTGCTGTGCGCCGCTGAAAGCTGGGGCAAGCTCCAGAAGAACGCCACCCCAGCTAAGCAAGGATCAGCTAACGAGCTGCCGGAAGCGCTCAAATAGCAGCCGAAACTCCCCAGGGTAGGGTTGCTCCTCGTCTTCGTTATCGAGCCTATTCGGGTCGGCAGGGGTATGTGCTGTAATGACCTCATCGACGAGTGCTGAAAGATCGCTGTCGTCGAGGAGGAGTACGAACTCATGGCGACTAAGCGCTGTGTCCCTGCAGCGTTGGAGGAAGTGTTCCTTGTCCGTGAGGGATCGGCATAGCAGCAGTCCCACCTTTCCGCGTAGTGGTGAGAACCTGCCGCAAAGCTGATCCAGCTCGGGATTCCCGAGCTCGGAATTGTAATTCTTGCATTCGACGAATACGTGCGAGCTCGGATGGCCTTGTCGTGTTATCCATCCGAAAAATCCTTCAGTTGAGTTGTTCGTGTATGTGATATCAACTCGCTTTCGAGTTTGATCCAAGGGGTGTTCGACAACCGGATAGGTCAGCCAAGGGTAGAAGATCGCACTAAGGAGTGCGTGTACCCTGTGATGATAGATAGTGGCATTCTCGGCGCCTGGGGGCGTGTCAAGTACTTCGTTCAGAAGGTTCCGGTAACTTACCGGTTTGGTCCCAGTGGCCTGGCTCAGCGCATCGTGATCGAGAGGAGGGGATGGCTTCTTGCGCTTTTCTTCCTTGTAGTCGCGGAGAACTTGAGAGCGGGTCAACGTCAGGTCTACCATCCTTTCTTTGCCGCCGCCATACTCCTTTTCGACGTCTATCTTGGTTACAAATTTGCGCCCCGTCTTAGCGGTTTGGACTAGCTTGCTGCCGGGCTTGTCGAGTTCCTCGTCCTGCAGTGTCGGCGCCAAATGGTTCCTAAAGTATTCCTCCTTGGTCAAGTGCAGGTCGTGGCGGACGATTACTTTGGGTACCAAGAGCAGGGGGCTTCCTGGTACCAGCATGCGAGTATTTCCCTCTTCCCATTCGCAAGTTGAGTGATTCCAAACGAGTCCACTGTACATGCCGTCTTTAAGTTCCATGCCGTAGATCGAGGCCATTGACTGCGTGTACGAGATCAGCATCCCGCGAATAATGTTCGTGGTCACATCTGAGATGATGTCCTTACCGATTCCTTCTATGAATAGGGCCGTATCTTCTAGATCCTCAAGCAGGCCAGTCTCTGCCGCCCGGCTTACTACCAGGTTATTGGTTATGCGTTGCACGAGATAAGGGCCCAGGCCTCGACCGCGTGACTTCCCTTTTGACAGGCCGAAGTGTGTCTCGTTCGGCTCCTGAAGCCGCACAAGGAGCTCGCGGAGCCTGCCCTGGTCGCCAGCATTAATTGCGTCCACCACACTATGAAAGAAAGTCGAAAGCATCGTGTGGCACTGGCTTGACCATTCGTCTGGAAGATTTTTTAGGGTGCTCGGATCGATATAGACCGGGGTGTCTTTTTCTACATCCACGTCGACGAAGTCGAGAGTCGGCTGCGCTCGCCTCAGCTTGTAATATTCGGAAACACGCATTGACGCCCCCAGGTTCGTCGACCGGTCTTCCGCAGATCGGCATCGATACCCAGGCCCGGATTTCTGTACGCTCAACTGCGCCATGTTGGCCGAAAGTAGGTTCAGGACGGGTCTGCAGGCGGGCGAAGGCGTCGGCGCTGTCCGGCGCGGCCTGGGTTCTCGAACGAGCAGGGCCTGCAGCAGATTGCCTGCGGCGGATGCGCTGGTCAGCCACCCGTCAGCAGCCACCACTCCCCATGGCCCCCTGGTACATCTGGACCTCTACCCGTGGCAAGGCTGCATTGCATGGCTGTTGCTGCTTTCCGCCACTCGCGATCAGATCCACGACTTCACTGCAGTCCGGCCCGTTGCACCTGTGCCAACCAGTCAGGGATGCGCCTAGGTAGCGCGCGTGACAGCTGCCTTGTAAGTTCGTTCGGCGACGTGTCGTAGCACTCCGAATTGAGGATGACGAAGTCGGGTTGGGCCGCTCGGGGCTGCCACTGTCCACAGTCGTTGATGTCAGTTGTGGATGTCAGAACGGGAGCATGTCCGGTGCCTCAGAGATCCGACGGGCGTACTCGTCTACGGCTTGCGACGGAACGCCCTGGGCATCTTCATCGCGCAGTGCTTCGACGAGAGCGATCGGCATCGCCTTGTCGTACTCACTCGGGTCTATGGCCACGGACGCAGGCGATCAGGGCGAAGCGAAGGCGTCAAGGCCAGCCCCGCGCTCTGAGCTTGGGAATCACTGGTGGCACCTAGCACTTTGGGGCTCTGAACAGGAGGAACGGTCATCGGGGACTCTGCCTAGTGTCCTCGCATTGAACCGCTGTTGACCGCGACTCCCAGCTTCATCTGGTGCCTTTCTGGTGCGGCCGTCGGCCAGCGGTACTGCCCCGGCAGTCAGGGCGGGCGAATCAGCACTCGCTCCTGCGCGGTGCAAGGCAGGTGGCGGTGGTGGGCAGCACGGCTGCGCTAGTTGGTGTCTGCGCCTCGGCGAGATGTGGCAAGGAGGCGCGAAGGACTTCGCTGGCACGGAATAATGCAGGGGGTTGTGTTGCCAGTGCCCGATAGCAACCAGGGGGAGATGTGGAATATCAGCTAGTGTTGGCAACCTGGGGGCTGTTTGTTGCAACAGCACTCCTGTTTGTGGTCACCGCCATTCCGGCGATTGGGCAATTTCTTGATTGGCGGAACAAGAAGAGAGCTTTGGCATCTTCAATGCTTCCTGTTTTGCACGGCATCAAGAATCAAGTAAGTGATCTTCGCGATATGCTGTTGCGTCTGGAGGGCAACCAAGGCGACATAGAGCTCTACGATGCGCTTCACAGTCATGTTGAGGGCCTGTGCGATCGAGTTGCAGCTGTGCAGGACGAGGATGGCGTATCCATTGAGCAGCGGCTGGAGCTGTACGTTTTGAGCTCGCACCTCAACTTCATGGGCTTGCAGCTAGCTCTTCTATCTGAACAGGGAGGGGCATCCGGAGGAGACGAACAGGGGGACGAGCAGGGTGACACCGAAATGGCGGACCTTCTCAGTGAAGAGGAGAGGGGGCGCAGAGCAGTAGCCTCTGCTCAGGCATCTCTTGTATCCCTGGATCGCCTCGACAGGCTTTTTGCCGGCATCGGGAGAAGATCCAAGGGGCGCACATTTACTGAAGAAATGATGCGACGAGTCGAAGGGGACACGTTGCAGGCTCAAAAGGATTTGGTCGACTTGAGGCACGCTAAGCGGCGATCTCGTCAGACAGGCGGATAGTGCGTGAGAGGTCGGTGGAGTCTCAACCGAGTCAAGAGTGGCCAGCCATCGTCTGGTGCACTTGTTTGGAAGACGCCGTATGCGGATGGCGGCTGACCTGCCAAGCCCTTGACCTGGACGGGAGCGTGGTTGGTGCCGCTGTTCCCCTTGAGTCCCCGATACGTCCCGCTGGATCGGGCACGCAGCGGGCACGGCACACTGGGCGGGTCGGCATCGGCGGTTCTGGCTGGGGGAAGCGTGAGCAAGGGTTGGCCTGAGCGTTGGTGGACGACGGCTCTCGTATCTGTGGCGCTCGCCTGCATCGTGTCCTACGACGTCTGGTGGGTCGCGAGGATCCTTGCGGAGCCAGTCTTGGACTGGTGGGATCTCCTCGGGCCATGTCTGGGAGGAACCTGGCTCGCGCTCTTGGCGGTGTCGACCGCCCACCGTGCGATCACCCTCCGCAGGAGCACACGAGCCGCAGATGCTGAGACGCAGGCCGGCCACTGAGTTCATGCCAGGACTACGGACCACGCGGTTCTCTCCCACGAAGGTCGGTGGAGCGGCTTTGGGCGGGAGCTGCCATGGGGCGAGAGATCGGGGCCCGTACGCTGGTCAGCGAAATCGGGCAGTCTGTGGACCTGCCCGGTAATGGCCCGATGTGGGCCCCGATCTTCGAGGCTCGCCCCATGGTGGCTGCCTAAAGCCGTGGAGCCGACCTGGCCCAGCCACAGCGGGCTACCGTCCACGGCATCAGGTGTGCTCGCTCTAGCCGCGCGGCCGGCGGAGCCGGGGCCCGGAGCGGGGCGGAGACAGGAGCGTCGGGGCCCGGCGCTCGAGCCGGGGCCGCGCGCGGCGAGCGGAGCGAGCCGCCTTGAACCCGTGAAGAAGATTGTTACTCAGCGGCTATTGGGATCGTCTAAAACTGCCGATCATCGTTGAGGTGCTGCTGACCCGCTACGCGAAGTGCCTCGACGGACGGCAGGACGTGGCCAACCGGCGTATCGAGGATCTGCTCCGCGAATACGAGTGAGACACCCTGCACCCCACCGAGGCCCCGGGTAACTTGTCCGGGGCCTCTCTCGTCATGAGCCCCACCTGCTGCGACGCTTTGAGCCGAGAGCGGACGAGGGGGAACTCGTGGAGCTGAAGGTCACGCGCTGGAAGCGATACGGACATGATCGCCTGTACGCGAACCTGACTGAAGGCACGGCGGTCGGTTGGGCGGATGTGAAGACTCGGGCCATCACGGTCCTGGTCGCCGAGTATCGCGACGACGTGATCGCCGTGCTGAGTGATCACTTACGGAACAAACCCGAACCGGTCGCGCCGCAGAAGACGCCGCCCAGGACGTCCAAGGCTGCGGGGCCCCCGCTGCTGCCGCCTCTGACGGCGGCCGACGACCTGTCCACGAACCGTCCCGGTGAGTCTCTGCTCCACAAATCCGGACCAGGCCTGATCAAGCGAGTCGTCTTACAGCTCCTGCGGCGCCCCGCCGAGTGGGACTCCTGGCGGAAGGGTCTGGCGGGGGAGCAGCGGGTGGGAGCCGAGCTGAACCGCTTGGAGCGGCACGGCTGGCGCGTCCTGCATTCCATCCTCCTGGCCGACAAGGTCGACGTGGACCATTTGCTGATCGGGCCCGGTGGCGTGTTCAGCATCAACACGAAACACCATCACAGAAGGGCTGTGTGGGTCGGCGACGACTCCGTGAAGGTGGGTCACGGAAAGCCGGCGCCCTATGCGCGTAAGAGCAGGGCTGAGGCCAAGCGGGTAGCCCGAGTGCTTGAGCGCTACTGCGGCTTTCCCGTCCCGGTGGAGCCGGTGCTCGTCTTCGTCGGTGTGACCGATCTGAAGGTGGTTGCCACACAGCTCAGTGTGCGCGTGTACCAGGAGCGTCAGGTGGCGGCGCTGGCGCCGCTCTCCGGGGTGCTGACGGCCGAGCAGGTCGAGCAGGTGTACAGCGTCGCTCGCCATCGACAGGCTTGGAGCCAGGTTCCGCCGGCGGCGACATGACCTTGCTCGTGTTTGAGGGCTGTGGCGTGATGCCAGCGGCCTCGTCGTTTCCTTGGCCCGTCAAGCAGGCCGGGTCGCCCGGGTCTGTTCGGAGGAGAGTAGACGTTCAAGGTTTTTCCGCTCGCCATCGAGCGCGGCGAGTATCCGTGTGCAGGTGCGTTCGAAGTCGGGCTCGACCTCGACACCGAGGTCATGGCGCAGAGTGACCCGCAGCAGATATACCCCGTCGGACATTGGACCGCTGAACCAAGCTTTGGCACGGCTGTACGCCTCGTCCGGGTGAGGACTGTTCGGCAACTGCTTGACTACGGAATACCCGACGCCGAGCGCCCTGTTGAGGATCGAAACAATCTCGTGGACATACTTCGGCAGCGCCATCTGCGCCGAAGAGTATTGCTCCAACCAAGCGTCCCTGGCGGTGTCAAGGACTGCTGGCTCGACGGTTTCACCACGCTCGGCAGCTCGGACGGAGTCTCGGGCAGCGACCCGGTAGGCGCGAGCCGTAGTGTTCAGGCGGGCATAGAGATCCCGCCTGGCTTCCTGCGCTCGGTCGTGACGGTCCTCCGCTCGTTCACGATCCGCGCGCTGGTTCTGCTCCCGGGTGACGCGCTGGCTGAGCAGCGCTCCGCCCAGAGTTCCGCCGAGCGTTCCTCCGACGCCGATGAGCGCAACTGCAAGCGTGGTCACGTCCACGAGATCCCCCACCTCGTCCGATCATTTGCCCGCCGGCGGCGGTCGTCAGTCTTCCCACCCTCGACGTTGTCCACTACCGGGACGACGATAGCGAGCGGCGCGGCTGCTCGACTTCGATGCGCTGCGCCACCTGCGGGAATGCCTCAAGATCCCGTCCACGCCTCGTCCACAGACCCCGACATACGCCCGCTCCGGGCCGCATACGCCTGCACAAGCAAAAGACCCCGGCCTCTGCGTTTCCGCTGGTGACGGGGTCTTTGGGCACCTCATACAGGGTGCCCCCGGCAGGATTCGAACCTGCGCACACGGCTCCGGAGGCCGTTGCTCTATCCCCTGAGCTACGGGGGCGTCCGCCGCTCTCGGCGGCGACGGGTAGAACCCTACCAGCTCCGGCGGGGTGCCCGTGAACAGGTATTTCCAACCGGGGTTCGGGGCGTCGGGGCCGAGTTGGCGGACGCTGCCGGCGGCTCCACGACCCTGGCCGTAGCCGTAGCCGTAGCCGTAGCCGTAGCCGTAGCCGTAGCCGTAGCCCGCCCGGCGTGCGCCCGCGCTTCGTCGCGGACGGTCCCCCCGGGGCGGTCCGCCCCGTCGGCCCCGTGCCGCCCCTGCCCGTCCTTCCCGACGCGCACGGAGGGAGGGTACGCAGGGGCGGCGCCCGGCGGCGCCGCGGGCTGCGCCGCGCTGACCCGCACCGCCCGGAGCGGTGCGGGTCAGCGTGGCGCGCCCGTTCCTCCAGCTCCCAGGTGCCCGCCCGTGGTTTCGGCCCCGCTCCAGGCCCCGCTCCCGCCTCCACCCCCACCGTCCGTTCGACGGCCGCTGCCGTGTCCCACCCGTGAACGTCATCCCCGCTCCGCCCGTCCCCCGCAAGGGTGGGGCGGGGGCCCGTCGTTTCCCCCGCAGGGGTCGGAAGTGGGGAAAAGCCGGACGCAGCCCCCTCGGCGGACCTACTCTCGAGTTGTGTCAGGCGTGTCCGGCCGGGTCCTTGTCGTCGACGACAACAGGGTCATTCGGCAGTTGATCAGGGTCAATCTCGAGCTGGAGGGCTTCGAGGTCGTGACCGCGGCCGATGGTGCCGAGTGCCTGGAGGTCGTCCACCAGGTCCGCCCCGACGTGATCACCCTCGATGTGGTCATGCCCAGGCTCGACGGCCTGCGGACGGCCGCCCGACTGCGCTCCGACCCCCGGACCAGACGCCTCCCGGTTGCGATCATCAGCGCGTGCACCCAGTACGAGGTCGACACCGGTGTCGCCGCCGGCGTCGACGCGTTCCTCGCGAAGCCCTTCGAGCCGACCGAGCTGGTCCGGCTCGTCCGGCAGTTGATGCATCGGGAGGGTCCGCCGTCAGTAGACGGCTGGCATGGTGCCGGGAGGGCCGGGAGCACGCGCGGCTGACCGCATGGCGAAACCTGTTCGCGATCACACCCCCTCCCTCCCATAGGCTTGACCCGTGACCCCCGCCGACCTCTCCCGTACCGTGCTGAGCGCCGTGCGCCGCGCGGTCGAAGAGGGTGCCCTGGAGGTGGCGGTACCCGAGCGGGTGAAGGTCGAGCGGTCCCGCCCCGGCGGGCAGGGGGACTACGCCACCAGCGTCGCACTGCGGCTCGCCGGCCCCGCGGGACGGCGGCCGCGTGATGTCGCCGAGGTCCTGCGTTCCCGGCTCAGTAACGCCCCCGGCATCGCACGGGTCGAGATCACCGGCCCCGGGTTCCTCAACTTCACGCTCGGTCGGGAAGCCGGTGCGGCCGTCATCGGGACCGTACGGGAGCAGGGCCTGCGGTACGGCCACGGCCTTGGCCTCGCCGGCACCCGGGTCGCCTTCGCGCCCGTCGCGGAGCTGCGCGCCGAGGTCCTCACCACCACGGTCGTGTGCCTGCTGCGGACCCAGGGCGCCGACGCCGTGATCGAGCCGGCGGGGAGGGAACGCGTCGCGGTGGTGCCCGCCGGGGGAGTTCCCGAGGGTCTCGGTGCGGACGCCCTGCGCTGGGCGCTGCTCCGCCCCGCCGCCCACGATCGTCCCCACCTGGGTGACGCCCTGCTCGTCCAGCGTGAGGGCAACCCCCTCTTCCGGGTCCGCTACGCCCATGCCCGCAGCCGTGCGCTGCTGCGGGGCGCCGCACGGCTCGGTTTCACCGCGGCCCCCTGTGCCCCGGTCGACGCGCCCGCCCTGCTGGCCGCCGTGGGCGCGTACCCCGCCGTCCTCGACTCGGCCGCCCGCCTCCGCGCCCCCGACCGGGTCGCCCGGCACCTCGAATCCACAGCTGACGCCCTGCTCGCCTTCCAGCACTCCGCGCTGCCCGTCGGTGACGAGAAACCCTCGGCCGCCCACCGTTCCCGGCTCGCCCTCGCCGAAGCCGCCGGGACGGTGCTCGCCGGCGGCCTGGCCCTCCTCGGCATCAGCGCACCCGAACACCTGTAGATGTGAGAGAAGAAGATGAGCCGTTCCGCACACCCCGCCGGGCCCCGCTACGCCGACGTCCTGCCCGAGGGCCACTACACCGCTCCGCCGGCTGATCTCAACGCCCTCGACACGAAGGTCTGGTCCCGGACCGTCGCTAGGAACGAGGACGGGGCCGTCACCGTGGGGGGGATCGAAGTCGCCGCGCTCGCCGAGGAGTTCGGCACGCCGGCCTACGTCGTCGACGAAGTCGACTTCCGTGCCCGCTGCCGGGCGTGGGCCGGCGCCTTCGGCAAGGACGCGGACGTCTTCTACGCGGGGAAGGCCTTCCTGAGCCGGGCTGTGGTGCGCTGGTTGAACGAGGAGGGACTCAACCTCGACGTGTGTTCCGGCGGCGAGCTCACCACCGCCCTCGACGCGGGGATGCCCGCCGAGCGCATCGCGTTCCACGGCAACAACAAGTCCGCCGACGAGATCGAGAAGGCCGTGCGCGCGGGGGTCGGGCGCATCGTCCTCGACTCGTTCCAGGAGATCGCGCGCGTCGCCCACGTCGCACAGTCGCTGGGCAGGCGTCAGCGGGTCCAGATCCGGGTCACCGTCGGCGTCGAGGCGCACACGCACGAGTTCATCGCCACCGCCCACGAGGACCAGAAGTTCGGGCTTGCGCTGGCCGGTGGGCAGGCCGCCGAAGGGGTGCGGCGCGCGCTCCGGCTCGACGGCCTCGAGCTCATCGGCATCCACAGCCACATCGGCTCGCAGATCTTCGACACCTCCGGTTTCGAGGTGGCCGCCCACCGGGTCGTGGGTCTGCTCAAGGCGATCCGCGACGAGCACGGGGTCGAGCTGCCGGAGATCGACCTCGGCGGTGGCCTCGGCATCGCCTACACCTCCGACGACGATCCGCGCGAGCCGCACGAGATCGCCAAGGCGCTGAACGAGATCGTCACCCGGGAGTGCGAGGCGGCGGGGCTCTCCACCCCGCGGATCTCCGTGGAGCCGGGCCGCGCCATCGTCGGGCCGACCGCGTTCACGCTGTACGAGGTCGGCACGATCAAGCCGCTCGCGGGACTGCGCACCTACGTGAGCGTCGACGGCGGCATGTCCGACAACATCCGTACGGCCCTGTACGACGCCGAGTACAGCGTGGCGCTGGTCTCGCGCACGAGCGACGCCGAGCCGATGCTCGTCCGCGTCGTCGGCAAGCACTGCGAGAGCGGTGACATCGTCGTGCGCGACGCCTTCCTGCCCTCCGACCTGGCGCCCGGTGACCTGATCGCGGTGCCCGCCACCGGGGCTTACTGTCGCTCGATGGCCAGCAACTACAACCACGCACTCCGTCCGCCCGTGGTCGCCGTGCGCGACGGCGAGGCGCGGGTGATCGTCCGGCGTGAGACGGAGGAGGATCTCCTGCGTCTCGATGTCGGCTGATGAAATACGCGTCTCACGATACGGACAGGGGATAGAAACCCCCGTGCGGTGGGTGAGACTGGTTCGCATTCAGCTTTATGAAGGAAACGAGGTCGGATGATGCGTACGCGTCCGCTGAAGGTGGCGCTGCTGGGCTGTGGAGTGGTCGGCTCAGAGGTGGCGCGCATCATGACGACGCACGCCGACGACCTCGCGGCGCGGATCGGGGCCCCGGTGGAGCTCGCCGGGGTCGCCGTCCGCCGTCCTTCCAAGGTCCGTGCGGGCGTCCCGCAGGAGCTGATCACCACCGATGCCCGGGCGCTCGTCGAGCGCGGCGACCTCGACGTCGTGGTGGAGGTCATCGGCGGCATCGAGCCCGCACGCAGCCTCATCACCACCGCCTTCGAGCACGGTGCCTCCGTCGTTTCGGCGAACAAGGCGTTGCTCGCCGAAGACGGCGCGACGCTGTACGCCGCGGCGGAGAAACACGGCCGGGACCTGTACTTCGAGGCGGCCGTCGCGGGCGCGATCCCGCTGATCAGGCCACTGCGCGAGTCCCTCGCGGGGGACAAGGTCAACCGCGTCCTCGGCATCGTCAACGGTACGACGAACTTCATCCTCGACAAGATGGACACGTCCGGCGCCGGCTACTCCGAGGCGCTCGACGAGGCGACCGCCCTCGGCTACGCGGAGGCCGACCCGACCGCCGACGTGGAGGGCTTCGACGCCGCGGCCAAGGCCGCGATCCTCGCCGGCATCGCCTTCCACACGCGGGTCCGCCTCGACGACGTGTACCGCGAGGGCATGACGGAGGTCACGGCGGCGGACTTCGCCTCCGCCAAGCAGATGGGCTGCACCATCAAGCTGCTGGCGATCTGCGAGCGGGCGGCGGACGGCAGGTCGGTGACGGCCCGCGTGCACCCCGCGATGATTCCGCTCACCCACCCGTTGGCCTCCGTGCGCGAGGCGTACAACGCGGTCTTCGTCGAGGCCGAGGCGGCCGGACGCCTGATGTTCTACGGACCGGGCGCCGGTGGCTCCCCGACCGCGTCGGCGGTGCTGGGCGACCTGGTCGCGGTCTGTCGCAACAAGCTCGCCGGTGCCACCGGCCCGGGCGAGTCCGTGTACACACAGCTGCCCGTGAGCCCCATGGGCGAGGTCGTGACGCGTTACCACATCAGCCTCGACGTGGCCGACAAGCCGGGCGTGCTCGCCCAGGTGGCGACGGTCTTCGCCGAGCACGGCGTATCCATCGACACGGTGCGCCAGACGGGTAAGGACGGCGAGGCTTCGCTCGTCGTCGTCACCCATCGTGCGCAGGACGCCGCCCTCACGGGGACGGTCGACGCGCTGCGTAAGCTCGACACCGTGCGCGGAGTCGCCAGCATCATGCGGGTTGAAGGAGAGTAGGGACCCATGAGCACTCGCACCCACCAGTGGCGCGGCATCATCGAGGAGTACCGTGACCGGCTTCCGGTGACGGACGCGACGCCCGTCGTCACGCTCGGCGAGGGTGGCACGCCACTCGTACCCGCCCAGTCCCTGTCCGAGGCCACGGGCTGTGAGGTGCATCTCAAGGTCGAGGGCGCGAACCCGACCGGGTCCTTCAAGGACCGCGGCATGACGATGGCGATCAGCAAGGCCAAGGAGGAGGGCGCGAAGGCCGTCATCTGCGCCTCCACCGGCAATACGTCGGCCTCCGCGGCGGCGTACGGCGGCCGCGCCGGGATGGTCTCCGCGGTCCTGGTGCCGCAGGGCAAGATCGCGATGGGCAAGCTGGGTCAGGCGCTGGTGCACGGGGCGAAGATCCTGCAGGTCGACGGCAACTTCGACGACTGCCTGGTGCTGGCCCGCCGTCTGTCGGAGAACTATCCGGTGGCGCTGGTCAATTCGGTGAACCCGGTGCGCATCGAGGGGCAGAAGACCGCCTCGTTCGAGATCGTCGACGCCCTCGGCGACGCGCCGGACGTGCACGTGCTGCCCGTCGGCAACGCCGGCAACATCACGGCCTACTGGAAGGGCTACAAGGAGTACGCCGCGGACGGAGCGTCCACGCGCACCCCGCGGATGTGGGGCTTCCAGGCCTCCGGCTCCGCCCCCATCGTGCGCGGAGAGGTGGTCAAGGACCCTTCGACCATCGCCACGGCGATCCGGATCGGCAACCCGGCGTCCTGGGAGTTCGCGCTCGCGGCCCGGGAGGAGTCCGGCGGCTTCATCGACGAGGTGACCGACCGTCAGATCCTGCGGGCCTACAGGCTTTTGGCCTCGCGCGAAGGCGTCTTCGTGGAGCCGGCCTCGGCCGCGTCGGTGGCCGGGCTGCTGAAGGCGGCCGAGGAGGGCAGGGTCGATCCGGGCCAGAAGATCGTGTGCACGGTCACGGGCAACGGGCTCAAGGACCCGGACTGGGCGGTCGCCGGGGCGCCCCAACCGGTCACCGTGCCGGTGGACGCCGCCGTGGCGGCAGAGCGGCTCGGTCTCGCGTAGCAGCCGGAACCATCCGTAGGCGCGTCAAACCCTCCCAAGCGGCCGTAAAGGCACACAGGGAGGGCGGGGGCGCGCGAAGCGGGTGGCCGAGTGGTGGCGATCTGTGGTTGGGCGTGCGACACGCATCGTGCGCCTCCCGTGCGCCCTGTGTCGCCAGGCAGCGTTCCTTCGATACGCTGTACCGAACCCGCCACGCCGCATATGCCGCGGCGCCGCTGCCCTGACGGCCCGGGTCTTCCTGTTTTCATCAGACATCTCGCCGATCAGAGCCGTTGAGCACGGATTACCGAAGATCAGCACGAATCAGAACCAAGGAGTGTCGTCGAGCGATGGCCGGTCCTGCATTCCGCGCCGCCGCCGTCCGGGTGCGCGTTCCCGCCACGAGTGCCAACCTCGGGCCGGGCTTCGATGCCTTCGGCCTGTCGCTGGGGCTGTACGACGACGTCGTCGTCCGGGTCGCGGATTCCGGTCTGCACATCGACATCGCCGGTGAGGGCGCCGAGACCCTGCCCCGGGACGAGAGCCACCTGCTCGTACGCTCGCTGCGCACGGCGTTCGACCTGCTCGGGGGGCAGCCCCGTGGCCTGGAGGTCGTCTGCGCCAACCGGATCCCGCACGGGCGTGGCCTCGGCTCGTCGTCGGCCGCCATCTGCGCCGGGATCGTCGCGGCGCGGGCGGTGACGATAGGGGGCGATACGCGGCTCGACGATGCCGCGCTGCTGGAGCTCGCCACCGAGATCGAGGGTCATCCGGACAACGTGGCCGCCTGTCTGCTCGGCGGTTTCACCCTCGCCTGGACGGATGCCGGTGCGGCGCGCGCCATCAGGATGGAGCCGTCGGATTCCATCGTTCCGGTGGTTTTCGTGCCGGGGAAGCCGGTGCTGACCGAGACCGCCCGCGGGCTTCTGCCGCGTACGGTGCCGCACGTGGACGCCGCGGTCAACGCGGGCCGGGCGGCGCTGCTCGTCGAAGCCCTCACCCGGCGCCCGGAGCTGCTGCTGCCCGCGACGGAGGACCGCCTCCACCAGGAGTACCGGGCCCCTGCGATGCCGCAGAGCGTGGAACTCGTGAACAGACTGCGCGCGGACGGGGTCCCGGCCGTCATCTCCGGTGCGGGCCCCACGGTGCTGGCACTGGCCGAGGACGGCGCGGCGGACAAGGTCGCGCGCCTCGCGGGGGAGGGCTGGGCGGCGAACAGGCTGGCCCTGGACTCCGCGGGGGCGAGCGTCCTGCCGCTTGCCTCGTAGCGACACGGGATTACCGGTGATGGAGAGGGGGAATGTTTGTTGGAGCCGGTAGTGTTAACCTCAAGTACGCAGCGCTCATTCTTGTGGCGCGGTGCTTCGTGTCCCTTTCCGGGACCAACCATTCTTCCGGGAGCCTCCCCGACTGCCTGAGCAGCCTGCCTGAGCAGTTTCGAGCACGCTCCGGAACCGGCACGACACCCCTCGCTTTTCCCAAGGAGAGGGCCGAGCAGGGGGAACTCGGGCCGGGCTTGCACGTACATCCCTTCCGCCGTACCCGGCGGGACCACCGCCCCGGCTTCGGTCCGTAAGATCACGGGCCGCCGTCGGACAGCACAACCGGTCGCCGAGCCAGAAGGCCGACGTCCGCTCCAGGGAAGGACCCTTCGTGAGCGACACCACCGATCTGATGGGCGTGACTGCCGACAACAGTGTCGACGCCGCCGCGCCCGCCGCAGGTGCTGCCTCCGGCACCACCTCACGGCGCCGCCGTTCCGGCACCGGCCTCGAGGGCATGGTCCTGGCCGAGCTGCAGCAGGTCGCGTCCGGCCTCGGCATCAGGGGCACCGCGCGGATGCGCAAGAGCCAGCTGATCGAGGTCATCAAGGAAGCGCAGGCCGCGGGCTCCGGCGGAGGCGGGGCGTCCAAGGGCGCCGAGGCGGGTAGCGGCGCGGCCGAGACCAAGCCGAAGCGCCGCGCCACCTCCAAGGCCCGTACGGGTGAGAGCGCCCCGGCGACTGAGGAGAAGGCCGAGAAGGCCGTCACCCAGCAGCAGATCGACATCCCCGGTCAACCGGCCAGCGACGACCAGCCGGTCGGCGAGCGGCGTCGGCGCCGTGCCACCTCGCCCGCGGGTAGCCCGGAAGGCGAGGCGAAGGCCGAGGCGAAGGGCGACCTCAAGACCGAGGTGCGTGCCGAGGCCAAGACCGAGGCGCAGCCCGAAGCCAAGGCCGAGGCGGCCACGGACACGGCCGAGGGCCGCCGTGGCGAGCGCCAGCGTGACCGTGGCGACCGCGGGGACCGCCAGCGTGACCGCCAGCGGGACCGCCGCGGCGGCAAGGGCGGCGACGACCAGCAGGGCGGCCAGCGCCAGCAGCAGGGCGGCGGCCAGCAGCGGCAGGGCGGCGGCCAGGACGACTTCGATGACGAGGCGGGTGGCCGGCGTGGCCGCCGGGGCCGCTACCGCGACCGTCGCGGCCGCCGTGGCCGCGATGAGTTCGGCGGTGAGCCGCAGCTCGCCGAGGACGACGTCCTGATCCCCGTCGCGGGCATCCTCGACATCCTCGACAACTACGCGTTCATCCGGACTTCCGGATACCTGCCCGGTCCGAACGACGTGTACGTGTCCCTGGCTCAGGTCCGCAAGAACGGCCTGCGCAAGGGTGACCACGTCACCGGCGCGGTCCGCCAGCCCAAGGAGGGCGAGCGCCGCGAGAAGTTCAATGCGCTGGTCCGTCTGGACTCCGTCAACGGCATGGCGCCCGAATCGGGCCGTGGCCGCCCGGAGTTCAACAAGCTGACGCCGCTGTACCCGCAGGACCGGCTCCGTCTGGAGACCGATCCCGGCGTGCTGACCACGCGCATCATCGACCTGGTGTCGCCGATCGGCAAGGGCCAGCGAGGCCTGATCGTGGCCCCGCCGAAGACCGGCAAGACCATGATCATGCAGGCGATCGCCAACGCGATCACCCACAACAACCCCGAGTGCCACCTGATGGTCGTCCTCGTCGACGAGCGTCCGGAAGAGGTCACCGACATGCAGCGGTCGGTCAAGGGCGAGGTCATCTCCTCGACCTTCGACCGCCCGGCCGAGGACCACACCACGGTCGCCGAACTGGCCATCGAGCGCGCCAAGCGCCTGGTGGAGCTGGGTCACGACGTGGTCGTCCTGCTCGACTCGATCACCCGTCTGGGCCGTGCGTACAACCTGGCGGCCCCGGCCTCCGGCCGCATCCTGTCCGGTGGTGTCGACTCGACCGCGCTCTACCCGCCGAAGCGCTTCTTCGGTGCTGCGCGCAACATCGAGGACGGCGGGTCGCTGACCATCCTGGCCACCGCGCTGGTCGACACCGGCTCGCGCATGGACGAGGTGATCTTCGAGGAGTTCAAGGGCACCGGCAACATGGAGCTCAAGCTCGACCGGAAGCTCGCCGACAAGCGCATCTTCCCCGCGGTGGACGTCGACGCGTCCGGCACCCGCAAGGAGGAGATCCTGCTGAGCGGCGAGGAGCTCTCCATCGTCTGGAAGTTGCGGCGGGTGCTGCACGCGCTCGACCAGCAGCAGGCGATCGAGCTGCTGCTCGACAAGATGAAGCAGACGAAGTCGAACGCCGAGTTCCTGCTGCAGATCCAGAAGACGACGCCGACGCCGGGCAACGGCGACTGACGTCACATCAGTACGCAATTCCGTACGCGAGGGCCCGCCCCGTCACCCCTGAGGTGACGGGGCGGTCTCGTTTCCCGGGCGCCCCCACAAACCACTGGTCAACTACGAATTGACGCACGTATCATCAGCCGGTCGAAGTGGGGGGAATTCCGCTGCGTGGCACGTCCGAGGCTGGGGGCCTCGTGATGCGCGTTGCCCGCATGCCTGTCGTGCCCCACCACTGCCTGAAACTTTCCCGGTGGGGCGGTCGCGCTCCGCCGGTTCAACCCGAGGGGTTACCGAGTGCAGATACGCACCAGTGGTGGCCGGCACAAACGCCGCATGAGACTCGCGATACCGGCCGTGGCGGCCGTCGTCGCGCTCGCGGGGGCGGGCATCGCATTCAGCGGTTCGGACTCGGCTGAGGCCGGTGAGGCGCCCGCGGCCAACTTGGAGCCGTCGCAGTCCAGCTCGGTCACCCAGGACGAGCTCGCCCAGCGCGCCGTCAAGGCGATGGAGGCCGACGCGCGGACCAAGGCCCCGTCCCCGGCGGCCCGTTCCGTCGTCAAGTCGGCGCCGAGCGCGCGCATCATCGGTGGCAAGGAGACGACGATCTCCGCCGCGCCGTGGATGGCGCAGCTCCACTTCTGGGACAGCCAGGGCGGCTACTTCTGCGGCGGTGTCGTCATCGCACCGACGAAGGTCGCCACCGCGGCACACTGCGTCAAGGGCATCAAGTGGTACTCGGACGGCGTGGTGGTCGTCGGTACCGACCGGATGCCCGCCGAGAACGGCGACCTGCACGGCGGTGTGGCACACCTCGTGAAGCGGCAGTGGCACAACCCGAAGTACGACCCGTACACGCTCGACAACGACGTCGCGCTCCTCACGCTCGAGCAGCCGGTGTCCGTCCCGTCGCTGCCGATCGCACAGCCGACCGACGGCGACCTCTACCAGGCCGGCCTCGACGGCAAGGTCTACGGCTGGGGCCGCACCAGCTCGACTGTTCCGAACAGCGGCTCGGACGTCCTGAAGGTCGCCGACGCCGACGTCGTGTCCGACTCGGACTGTGCGGCTGCCTACCCCGCGCCCACCGAGACCGCGGCGAAGTTCGTCCGCGGCCACATGCTGTGCGCCGGTGCAGCGCCGACCGGTAGTGACGCCACGACCGAGACCACCTGCAACGGTGACTCCGGCGGCCCGCTGGTGGTCGGCGGCAAGCTCGTCGGCCTCGTGTCCTGGGGCGACGTGGACTGCTCGGCGGCCGGAAAGCACGGCGTGTACGCGAAGGTGTCGACGTACTCCGCCCCGATCCAGGCCCGCGTCGACGACGCCAACCGGAACCGTGACCACACGGCCGATGTGATGGCCCGCCGTGCCTCGGACAACACCCTGTTCGGCTGGACCTCGAAGGTCACGTCGTTCGCCCGCACCATCAACGCCGGGAACTTCGCCGGGTACAACCTGATGGTCCAGGGAGACCTCGACCGGGACGACAACGAGGACCTGGTGGTCCGGGCGTCCAACGGCTCCGTGTACTGGGACCACTACGTCCCCTCGACCGGGCGGACCGAGCGCAAGCTCCTGTCCACCGGCTGGAAGACGAACAAGCAGTTCATGCTCCCCGGTGACCTCACCGGGGACGAGGTCCCGGACCTGCTCACGGTGAACTCCTCCGGCTACCTCTACCTCTACCCGGGCCGGGGCAACGGCACCGTCGCCGCACCGGTGCTCCTCGGCAGCGGCTGGGGCCAGTACCGCGAGGTCCGCGGCCACGGCGACTTCACCAACGACGGCAAGCCCGACCTGATCGCACGTGGCTCCGACGGTTCGACGTACCTCTACCGCGGCACCGGCAAGGTCTCGGCGCCCATCGAGGCACGCCGTCTGGTCGGCAAGTTCACCACCGGCAGCTTCAACACCCTGATCACGGTGGGTGACGTGAACAGCGACGGGCACGCGGACCTCCTGGCCCGTGACACCTCGGGCAAGCTCTGGCTCTACCCGGGCAACGGCAACGGCGCGTCCTCGGGCGGGATCTTCGCCTCGCGCAAGGACTTCGGGACCGGCTGGCAGGCGTACAACCTCTTCGGCTGACACCACCGTGCCTGGCGGTGCCGCGGCTTCCCGAGCGTCCGGTCCGGTGCTTCCGACCGCACGACGGCACGGCCGCCCCCCTCCTGCGGAACGCCCGGTCGGGATCTCCCGGCCGGGCGTTCGGCATGTCGGGGCGGCGCGCGGCTTCCCGCGAGGCGACGCAGCGCCGCCGGCATCACTACCCGGTGCACGGCTCGCGTGCGGCTCCTCGGACCGGACGCACCTCGCACGGCTCTGCCGGTACCCGGACCCGCATGCGCCGTTCCTGCCGCGGGCCGGCAGGTGCGCAGGTGCGCAGGTGCGCCGGAGTGGCAGGGCGCTGCTTCCCGTCGGTCCGTGGTGCGCCGGGAGTCCCCTGCACCTGGGAGCTTCGCCACATCCGCGACCCTCGCAACCGGCCCCCCGGTCCACCGGCCCGCCCGTCAGGCTCGAGGAAAAGGCGCAGGTGGGGAGTGCCTTCAGGGCATCCCCGATGCACGTTGCGGGCGCAGAACCTTGCCCACGCGCTTCTCACAGAGTTCTCACGCCCCTGTGCAACCCTTCTTGGCGCTCCACCGTCTCACCAGTGGCGTAACAAAGCTTGACAGGGTGGGCAAACCGTGCCTGAACACAACGGCCGGGGGTAACGGGACCTACGAGGACTTGAGGGGACATGGCCGACCAGAGCAGCAAGAGCAGCCGAATACGTGGCAAGGGAAGCCGGCGCAAGCCGCCCTCCACGGGACGCAGGGCCGCGACCATCGCCGCCTGGTCCGCGGCAGGTCTGGTGCTCGTGGGCGGATCGGGCCTCGGCCTCGTCTACTTCAAGCTCGACGGCAACCTGCAGGGCGTCGACATCAACAACCAGCTCGGCGCCGACCGGCCCGACAACGTCGACAACGGTTCCATGGACATCCTGCTCCTCGGGTCCGACTCGCGGGCCGGGGCCAACGGCGAGTACGGCAGGGACGAGGGTGGTGCCCGCTCGGACACCGCGATGATCCTGCACGTCTACGAGGGCCACAAGAAGGCCGCCGTCGTCTCGGTGCCCCGCGACACCCTCATAGACCGGCCCGAATGCACCGACAGCGCGGGCAAGAAGGTCCCGGCGCAACACCGCGCCATGTTCAACACGGCGTACGAGGTCGGCGGCCCGGCCTGTGCGGTGAAGACCGTCGAGAAGATCTCCGGCATCCGCATGGACCACTACATGGAGGTCGACTTCGCGGGCTTCAAGAAGCTCATCGACCAGCTCGGCGGTGTCGAGGTCACCACCACCGTGCCAATCAACGACACCAAGAGCCATCTCGACCTCAAGCCGGGCCGGCACACTCTCAGCGGCGAGCAGGCCCTCGGTCTCGTGCGCACCCGCAAGTCCGTCGGGAACGGCAGCGACCTCGGCCGGATCCAGTTGCAGCAGGCGTTCATCAAGGCGCTGATCCAGCAGGTCAAGAACGTCGGGGTGTTCACCAGCCCGACCAAGCTCTACGACCTCGCCGACACCGCCACCAAGACGATCACGCCGGATTCCGAGCTCGACTCGGTCAAGGCGCTCGTCGGCTTCGCGAACGGACTGAAGGGCCTCGGCCCCGGCGACATCCAGATGATCACGATGCCGGTGGACTACGACAAGATCGACCCCAACCGCGTCTCCCCCCTGGACAAGCAGGGCCAGCAGGTCTGGACGGCCCTCAGGAACGACCTCCCCATCCCCGCGTCCGCGACGAAGGGGACCGCGGACGGCCAGGCCGAGGGCATCGTGCAGTAGCGGGGAATACCTCGGGGCGTCCCCCGGTTTTGGGAGATGCGGCCGGTCCTGGCAGACTGGTACGTCGGCCCCGGTTCACGTGCGCGCATCCCGCGCGTGCGACCCGGCGCCCTCCCGAATCTAGGAGACACCTTGAAGCGCGACATCCACCCCGAGTACGTCGAGACCCAGGTGAGCTGCACCTGCGGCGCGTCGTTCACCACCCGCAGCACGATCGAGGGCGGCACCATCCGTGCCGAGGTCTGCTCCGAGTGCCACCCGTTCTACACGGGCAAGCAGAAGATCCTCGACACCGGTGGCCGTGTGGCCCGCTTCGAGGCCCGCTTCGGCAAGGCTGCCGGCTCCGCCAAGAAGTAGCGAGCCACTGCGCCGGTCTTCGGTCGCCCCGTGCGGGTGGCCGGGACCGGCGCTTTGCCGTCTCCCGCGGCCCGGCGCACCGGCCCCGCAGCCCAGCAGCCACCTTCGTGTACGAAACCAGGAGCCCCCGATGTTCGAGGCGGTCGAGGAACTGATCGGTGAGCACGCCGATCTCGAGAAGCAGCTCGCCGACCCTTCGGTCCACGCCGACCAGGGACACGCGCGCAAGCTCAACAAGCGGTACGCCGAGCTCACCCCGATCGTCGGCACGTACCGCTCCTGGAAGCGGACCGGCGACGACATCGAGACGGCCCGCGAACTCGCTGCGGACGACCCCGACTTCGCCGCCGAGGTGAAGGACCTGGAGAGGCAGCGCGAGGAGCTCACCGAGAAGCTGCGCCTGCTGCTCGTCCCCCGCGACCCGAGTGACGACAAAGACGTCATCCTGGAGATCAAGGCGGGCGCGGGCGGCGACGAGTCTGCGCTGTTCGCCGGTGACCTGCTGCGGATGTACCTGCGTTACGCCGAGCGCGTCGGCTGGAAGACCGAGATCATCGACTCCACCGAGTCCGAGCTCGGCGGCTACAAGGACGTCCAGGTCGCGGTGAAGCTGAAGGGCAACGCCACGCCTGAGCCCGGTCAGGGTGTCTGGGCACGCCTGAAGTACGAGGGCGGAGTGCACCGCGTCCAGCGCGTGCCCGCCACTGAGTCGCAGGGCCGGATCCACACCTCGGCCGCAGGCGTCCTCGTGACGCCCGAGGCCGAGGAGATCGACGTCGAGATCAACCCCAACGACCTGCGCATCGACGTCTACCGTTCGTCGGGCCCCGGCGGCCAGTCCGTCAACACGACCGACTCGGCGGTGCGCATCACGCACCTGCCGACCGGTGTCGTCGCCTCCTGCCAGAACGAGAAGAGCCAGCTCCAGAACAAGGAGCAGGCCATGCGCATCCTGCGTTCCCGGCTACTGGCCGCCGCGCAGGAGGAGGCCGAGAAGGAGGCCGCGGACGCGCGCCGCAGCCAGGTCCGCACGGTCGACCGCTCCGAGAAGATCCGTACGTACAACTTCCCGGAGAACCGGATCTCGGACCACCGCGTGGGCTTCAAGGCGTACAACTTGGACCAGGTGCTCGACGGTGACCTGGACGCCGTGATCCAGGCGTGTGTCGACGCCGACTCCGCCGCGAAGCTCGCCGCAGCGTAAACCGAACCGCTCAGCCCGGAGGACCAGCGTGCAGTCGCTCCCCGGGGGCCGACCCCCGTCGCCCCGCTCCTTGCTGCTTGCCGAGGTGGCCCAGGCCACCCAGCGGCTGGCCGACGCCGGCGTGCCCTCGCCCCGCTTCGACGCCGAGGAGCTCGCCGCGTTCGTGCACGGCGTCAAGCGGGGTGAGCTGCACCTGGTCAAGGACGCGGACTTCGACGCCCGCTACTGGGAGGCGGTCGCCCGGCGCGAGGCCCGCGAGCCCCTGCAGCACATCACCGGGCGGGCCTTCTTCCGCTACCTGGAGCTGCAGGTCGGGCCCGGGGTCTTCGTGCCCCGCCCGGAGACCGAGTCGGTGGTCGGCTGGGCCATAGACGCGGTCCGGGCGATGGACGTCGTCGAGCCGCTCGTCGTCGACCTGTGCGCGGGGTCGGGGGCCATCGCGCTCGCCATCGCCCAGGAGGTCCCGCGCTCGCGCGTGCACGCCGTGGAGCTGTCGGACGACGCCATCGGGTGGACGCGGAAGAACGCGGAGGGTTCCCGGGTCACCGTCCACCAGGGTGATGCGCTCGGCGCTCTCCCGGAGCTCGACGGACAGGTCGACCTGGTCATCTCCAACCCGCCGTACATTCCCCTCACCGAGTGGGAGTACGTCGCCCCCGAGGCCCGTGACCACGACCCGGAGATGGCCCTCTTCTCCGGCGAGGACGGGCTCGACACCATCCGCGGCATCGAGCGCACCGCCCACCGGCTGTTGCGGCCCGGCGGCCTCGTCGTCGTCGAGCACGCCGACACGCAGGGCGGGCAGGTTCCGTGGATCTTCAACGAGGAGGCCGGCTGGGCGGACGCGGCCGACCACCCGGACCTGAACAACCGTCCGCGCTTCGCGACCGCCCGCAAGGCCCTGCCGTGACGGCCGCCGCTGTGTTCCCCACCCTGTACGTGTACGAGGAGGCCCGCTGATGGCTCGGCGATACGACTGCAACGACGCGACGGACCGTACGACCGGCCTGCGCGAGGCCGCTTCCGCCGTCCGCCGCGGTGAGCTGGTCGTGCTGCCCACCGACACCGTGTACGGCATCGGTGCGGACGCGTTCAGCTCGGAGGCGGTCTCCGACCTGCTCGAGGCGAAGGGCCGGGGCCGCAACATGCCCACGCCCGTCCTCATCGGCTCCCCGAACACCCTGCACGGCCTGGTGACCGACTTCTCCGAGCAGGCGTGGGAGCTCGTCGACGCCTTCTGGCCGGGTGCCCTCACACTGGTCGCCAAGCACCAGCCCTCCCTGCAGTGGGACCTCGGCGACACCCGGGGCACCGTCGCCATCCGCATGCCGCTGCACCCCGTCGCCATCGAGCTGCTCACCGACGTCGGCCCGATGGCCGTTTCCAGCGCCAATCTCACCGGCCACCCGGCCCCCGAGGACTGCGACGCCGCGCAGGACATGCTCGGCGACTCCGTCTCGGTGTACCTCGACGGTGGGGCGACGCCGGGCATCGTGCCCTCGTCGATCGTCGACGTCACCGGCAAGGTCCCGGTCCTGCTGCGCGTCGGCGCGCTGGACGCCGACGAGCTCCGCAAGGTCGTACCAGACCTTGAGGTGGCCAATTGACGGCCCCTGAGGGGCGTGGCATAGGTGCGGCCGACGCGGGCGGCACCTTCAGGATCCTCCACGTCAGCACCGGCAACGTCTGCCGCTCGCCGATCACCGAGCGGCTGACCCGCCATGCCCTGTGCCGCCGCCTCGGCGATCCCCTGGCGGGCGGACTGATCGTGGAGAGCGCCGGCACCTGGGGTCACGAAGGCGCACCGATGGAAGCCAACGCCGAGACGGTGCTCGTCGACTTCGGTGCCGACCCGACCGGGTTCGTCGGCCGCGAGCTGCTCGACGAGCACGTCATCCGTGCGGACCTGGTACTGACCGCCACCCGCGACCACCGCGCCCAGGTCATCTCCATGGGCCACTCCGCGGGCCTGCGCACGTTCACCCTGAAGGAGTTCACCCGTCTCGTCCGCGCGATAGACCCCTCGACGCTGCCGGACCCTTCGCACGGAGTGGTCGAGCGCGCCCGAGCGCTGGTGCGTGCGGCGGCGGCGCTGCGCGGCTGGCTGCTCGCACCCAGCGCGGAGGCCGACGAGGTGTACGACCCGTACGGCGCGCCGATCACCTTCTTCCGTTCGATCGGCGACGAGATCCACCAGGCGCTCGACCCGGTCGTCACGGCGTTGACGGGCGTCTCCTCCCGCCACTGACGGGGCGGTGCGTCCGGCGTCGGGCCATGTCGGACAAGCAGGGGGGCAATCAGCGGGCGGACGGCAGCACGGCGGCCTACATTGGTTCGCACGCACCCGTTTCCTGAGGCCACGGAGCCCGCGATGCCGGTCACCCCTGCTGCGACAGCCGCCCCGCACACACCAGAGCTCGAAGCCCTGCGCCGGCAGGATCCGGAGATCGCCGAGGTGATCCTCGGCGAGGTACGCCGGCAGGCCGACAGCCTCCAACTGATCGCCGCGGAGAACTTCACCTCACCCGCGGTGCTCGCCGCCCTCGGCTCCCCGCTGGCCAACAAGTACGCCGAGGGCTATCCCGGCGCCCGCCACCACGGCGGCTGCGAGCTCGTGGACGCGGCCGAGCGGATCGCGGTGGACCGGGCCAGGGCCCTCTTCGGTGCCGACCACGCCAACGTGCAGCCGCACTCCGGTTCGTCCGCGATGCTCGCGGCGTACGCGGCGCTGCTGCGCCCCGGCGACACGGTGCTCGCCATGGGCCTTGCCTTCGGCGGCCACCTCACCCACGGCTCCCCGGCCAACTTCTCCGGCCGGTGGTTCGAGTTCGTCCCGTACGGCGTCGACGCGGAGTCCGGCCTGCTGGACTACGAGCAGGTCCTCAGGCTCGCCCGCCAGCACCGGCCGAAGGCGATCGTGTGCGGCTCGATCTCGTACCCGCGCCATCCCGACTACGCCGTGTTCCGGGAGATCGCCGACGAAGTGGGGGCGTACCTGATCGCGGACGCGGCCCATCCGATGGGACTGATCGCCGGGGGTGCGGCAGCCAGCCCCGTCCCCTACGCGGACGTCGTGTGCGCGACGACGCACAAGGTACTGCGCGGGCCGCGAGGCGGGATGGTCCTGTGCGACGGCCATCTGGCGGAACGGATCGACCGGGCGGTCTTCCCGTTCACCCAGGGCGGCGCCCAGATGCACACGATCGCGGCCAAGGCCGTCGCGTTCGGTGAGGCGGCCACCCCGGCGTTCGCGTCGTACGTGCGACAGGTGGTCGCCAACGCCAAGGCCCTCGCCGAGGGGTTGGCCGCCGAAGGCTTCGCGATCACGACCGGGGGGACGGACACCCACCTGATCACGGCGGATCCCGCTCCGCTCGGTGTGGACGGCCGTACCGCCCGGGGGCGGCTCGCCGCTGCCGGCCTGGTGCTGGACACCTGCGCGCTGCCGTACGGGGACGGCCGGGGCATCCGGCTGGGCACCGCCGCCGTCACCACGCAGGGGATGGCGGAGGCCGAGATGGCGAGGATCGCCGTGCTGTTCACGGCGGCCCTGCTCGGGCAGGACGGGGAAGCCCGTCGCGTACGCGAGGACGTGCGCGAACTCGCCGGGAGATTTCCGCCCCACACGGGGTAGACGGGGCGGTGTGCAACCGCCGAAGGCCTCCGTATGTCCTCACGCATGTGGCCCGCCCGGTTAGGGTGAGGGGCTGAGATGGCCAGTGAGACCTGTGGGGCAGCCCGTGCGTGATTACCTGCTGACGCTCTGTGTCACGGCCGCGGTGACCTATCTGCTGACCGGTCCGGTGCGGAAGTTCGCCATCGCGACCGGTGCGATGCCGGAGATCCGTGCCCGTGACGTGCACCGCGAGCCGACGCCGAGGCTCGGCGGCATCGCCATGTTCTTCGGCCTGTGCGCGGGGTTGCTGGTGGCCGACCACGTGAAGAACCTCAACGGCGTCTTCGAGCTCTCCAACGAGCCGAGAGCACTGTTGTCCGGCGCCGCGCTGATCTGGCTGATCGGCGTGCTGGACGACAAGTTCGAGATCGACGCCCTGATCAAGCTGGGCGGCCAGATGATCGCCGCGGGCGTGATGGTGATGCAGGGCCTCACCATCCTGTGGCTGCCGATCCCCGGTATCGGTACGGTCTCGCTCACCCAGTGGCAGGGCACGCTCCTCACGGTCGCCCTGGTCGTCATCACGATCAACGCCGTGAACTTCGTCGACGGCCTGGACGGTCTGGCCGCCGGCATGGTCGGCATCGCCGCCTTGGCGTTCTTCCTGTACGCCTACCGGATCTGGTACGGCTACGGCATCGAGGCGGCCGCCCCGGCAACGCTCTTCGCCGCGGTGCTGATCGGCATGTGCCTGGGGTTCCTGCCGCACAACATGCACCCGGCGCGGATCTTCATGGGCGACTCCGGTTCGATGCTGATCGGGCTGGTGCTGGCCGCTTCGGCGATCTCCGTGACCGGCCAGGTCGACCCGGATGCGCTGAAGCTTTTCGAGGGCAGTACCCGGGAGGCCACCCACGCCGCTCTGCCGGTGTTCATCCCCCTGCTGCTGCCTCTGACGATCATCGCGATTCCGGTCGCGGACCTTCTGCTGGCGATCGTGCGCCGCACCTGGAAGGGGAAGTCGCCGTTCGCCGCCGACCGCGGCCACCTGCACCACCGGTTGCTGGAGATCGGGCACTCGCACAGCCGCGCCGTATTGATCATGTACTTCTGGTCGGCGCTGATCGCCTTCGGCGTGGTGGCCTACTCGGTGCACTCCGCGTCGATGTGGATCGTGCTGGCGATCGTGGGGCTGAGCGCGCTCGGTCTGGTGCTCCTGCTGCTGCCGCGCTTCACACCTCGCGCGCCCCGCTGGGCCGAAGCGTTCGTGCCGCCGCGCTACCGGCGCAGGGCACCGACGGGCGACCTCACGCACGGCGCCCCCCACCACCCGCTGGACCCCGCAGCCGACCCGTCGGCCGTGGAGGCCGTGGACCGCACTCCGGCCGCCCTCGGGCTCCACGGAGCCACGGCGCTGTCCAGCAGCACGCTGCGGACGAAGGAACGCGAGCGGGCCTGACAGGCCGCGCCACGGGGGGCGGCGCGCGGCGACGCCGTGGAGCGTTGCGTTCCGGTGTCGCCCGCAGGTAGGCCCCGCAGCGGGGCCGGCCCGGAACGGAGAGGAGCAACTCCCGTGAACACGCAGGGCGTTGGCAGGAACCCATGGATCCGGCGGTTCCACCCCGCGACGGACGCGGACCGTGCGCTCGTCTGCTTCCCCCACGCCGGCGGCTGCGCCTCCTCCTACCTGGCCTTCTCGACGGCGCTCTCGCCGGCCGTCGACGTGCTGGCCGTCCAGTACCCGGGCCGACAGGACCGCATCGACGAGGCGTGCGTCGACAGCATCGCCGAACTGGCCGACGCGGTGACGGCCGAACTGCGGCCGTGGGCCGACCGGCCGCTGATGCTGTTCGGGCACAGCATGGGCGCCACCGTCGCCTTCGAGGTGGCCCTGCGGCTGGAGCGGGCCGGGATCGTGCCGCTGACGGTCTTCGTCTCCGGTCGCGCCGCGCCGTCGACACAACGCACGCAGGAGGCCGAGCGCGGCGACGCCGAACTCGTCGCCGAACTCAAGGCACTGGGCGGCACCGATGCCACGGTGCTGGAGGACGAGGAGGTCCTGCAGCTCGCCCTGCCCGCCATCCGCGGCGACTTCAGGGCCGTCGCCCGCTACCGCTACGCCGGCGCACCGCCGCTCCGGGCGCCCGTCCAAGCGCATGTCGGCCTCGACGATCCTCGGGTCACCGTCGAGGAGGCCAGGGCGTGGGCCGACCACACGAGCGGGGGCTTCGCCCTGCACACCTACCCGGGCGGGCACTTCTACCTCGACGAGCACGCCCCGCGCGTCATCGGGGCGATCGCGGGCACCAGTTCGCCCTCGGTACGCCGTGGGGGAGGCCCGCTGGGAGGGCGGTCGTCGTGACAACGGCCGGTCGTGACAACGGCCGTCGTGCCGGAGGGCTGTCGTGGCAACGGCCGTCGTGGGGAGGGCCGTCGTGGGGAGGGCCCTCCACCGCATGCCCGCCCCGGTGCGGCGCAGCAGCCGTCGGGCCCGCCGCCTCGCCGCGCGTCACCTCCGCGCACGGAGGGGTGACCGGATTCGGTGAACCGCGACGACGCGATCGGGGGAAGCGCTCCGGTCGGCGGGAGCCGAGTCCATCCGCAACAACCCCCGTGAACTGGCCCATTCCGTCGCTGTGTGACGGGCAGCACACAGTTTGGGTAAAGACTGCATCAAATAGTTTGTGATACCGTTCACGAGAACCCGGGATGGGATCGGAACGCTGCACATGACGGCCTTCCGATCGAGGGGATTCCTCGTCCTGGGCCCTGGTCCGTCCGCTCGACGACCGTCAGATCGTTCCACCCAACACCTCGCCGGAGGAGCTGCCCCCATGCAGTCCAACGACGCCCGAACCCTCCTGTACTGCGCCCTGCCCACCGCCGCCGTCGGTGTCATCGGTGTCGCGGTCAGTGCCTCCCTCGCGGGCGGCAAGGGAGCCCTGGGCGCCGCCTTCGGCGCTCTGCTCGTGCTCGTGTTCATGGGAGGGGGGCTCGTCATGCTGCAGCGCACCGCGCGCTCCTGGCCGCACCTCTTCCAGATGATGGGCCTGCTGCTCTACACGACGCAGATCCTTCTGTTGATGATCGTCCTGACCGTCGTCAAGCGGGTCGCCGTGTTCGACGGTAAGAGCACTGCCTTCACCCTGCTCGCGGCCACCCTGGTGTGGATTGCGGCACAGATCCGCGCGCACATGACGTCGAAGACCCTGTACGTGGAGCCGGATTCCGCTCAGACCTCGTCGTGACCTGTAGGGCCGGTGTAAAGGGGCTTCCGCTCATTTGCTATCGTCTCGCCACAACTGCGGCAGAGCTGGCGCGGGCGGTAAGCGCGCCCGTCACGTCTCACGCCTCGGCGCCCAGTCGCCGTCCTTGAACATCCGCAAGTCCAGTCCAGTGCCGTTCCGCGGTCGCAGGCCGCGCCGACACATTTGAGGTTGCCGTACCCATGCGCCACGCTGAAGGAGCTCGCGGTGAGTGACGCCAAGATGCTCGCCTTCGAGACCGACTGTCACATCTTCGAAGGGTGCGGCTTCCCGACCCCTGGCCTGCACTCCTTTATGTTCGAGCCCATCTTCACGGTCGGTGGGTTCGAGTTCACCAAGCCGATACTGCTGGCTTTCCTGAGCTCGTTCATCGTCGTCGGCTTCTTCTGGGCGGCCTTCAACAAGCCGAAGCTGGTCCCGGGCAAGCTGCAGATGATCGGCGAGGCGGGCTACGACTTCGTCCGCCGCGGTGTGGTCTACGAGACCATCGGCAAGCGCGAGGGCGAGAAGTACGTCCCGCTCATGGTCTCGCTGTTCTTCTTCATCTGGATGATGAACCTCTGGTCGATCGTCCCGCTGGCGCAGTTCCCGGTGACGTCGATCATCGCGTACCCCGCCATGCTCGCCGCGATCGTCTACGTCCTCTGGGTGAGCCTCACGTTCAAGAGGCACGGATTCGTCGGCGGCATCAAGAACATCACCGCGTACGACAAGTCGCTCGGCCCGGTGTTCCCGATGGTCATGTTCTTCGAGTTCCTCTCGAACATGTTCATCCGGCCGTTCACCCACGCCGTCCGGCTCTTCGCGAACATGTTCGCCGGCCACGTGCTGCTGCTGATCTTCACCATCGCCAGCTGGTACCTCCTCAACGGTATCGGTATCGCCTACGCCGGCGTCTCGTTCGTGATGGTCCTCGTGATGACCGTCTTCGAGCTGTTCATCCAGGCGCTGCAGGCCTACGTCTTCATCCTGCTTTCCTGCAGCTACATCCAGGGCGCTCTCGCCGAGCACCACTGACGGTCGGTACCCCCCAAGACAACCGGTGGCCAACCCCCACCGGCCCTGAAAGAGAAGGAAGAAACGGCATGTCCGCTCTCGACACGCTCGCTGCGGTCAACATCCAGGGCAACCTCGCCGCGATCGGCTACGGCCTCGCCGCGATCGGCCCCGGCGTCGGCGTCGGCATCATCTTCGGTAACGGTACGCAGGCCCTGGCCCGCCAGCCCGAGGCGGCCGGTCTCATCCGCCAGAACCAGATCCTCGGCTTCGTGCTCTGTGAGGCGCTCGCCCTGATCGGTCTGGTCATGGGCTTCGTCTACCCGACGCCTTCCTGATCGCTCGGCTGACGAGAATCATTTTCGACGGAAGGCACTGATGTGATCGCCCTGGTACCGCTTGCTGCTGAGGGAGAGGCTCAGAACCCTCTCCTGCCCGAGTACCCAGAGCTTGTCATCGGCCTCATCGCCTTCGCGATCGTCTTCTTCGTCCTCGGCAAGAAGCTCCTCCCGAACATCAACCGTGTTCTGGACGAGCGCCGCGAGGCCATCGAAGGCGGCATGGAGAAGGCCGAAGCGGCCAAGATGGAGGCCCAGAGCGTCCTGGAGCAGTACCGCGCTCAGCTCGCCGAGGCCCGGCACGAGGCTGCGCGTCTGCGCCAGGAGGCGACCGAGCAGGGCGCCGCGCTCATCGCCGAGATGCGCGCGGAGGGCCAGCGGCAGCGTGAGGAGATCGTCGCTGCCGGTCACGCCCAGATCGAGGCCGACCGCAAGGCCGCTGCGCAGGCGCTGCGTCAGGACGTGGGCAAGCTCGCCACCGAACTGTCCGGCAAGATCGTCGGTGAGTCCCTCGAGGACGTCGCCCGTCAGAGCCGCGTCATCGACCGGTTCCTCGCCGAGCTCGAGGAGAAGGCCGAGGCAACGCGATGAACGGAGCGAGCCGCGAGGCACTGGCTGCCGCACGTGAGCGTCTCGACGCGCTGACCGACAACACGTCGGTCGACGCCGCGAAGCTCGCCGAGGAGCTGGCCGCCGTTACCGCGCTGCTCGACCGCGAGGTGTCGTTGCGTCGGGTCCTGACCGACCCGGCGCAGGCCGGCGAGGCCAAGGCCCAGCTGGCGGAGCGACTGCTCAGCGGTCAGGTGGGCGGCGAGACCGTCGACCTGGTCTCCGGCATGGTCCGTTCCCGCTGGTCCCAGTCCCGGGACCTGGTGGACGCGATCGAGGAGTTGGCGGCCACCGCCGACCTCACCGCTGCCCACCGGGCCGGTGCGCTGGACGACGTCGAGGACGAGCTGTTCCGGTTCGGCCGGATCGTGGCCTCCAGCCCCGAGCTGCGCGCCGCGCTGACGGACCGCACCGCGACGGCCTCCGCGAAGGGCGAGCTGCTGCGCAGCCTGCTCGGCGGCAAGGCCAACGCGGTCACCGAGCGCCTGGTGATCCGTCTTGTGACCGCGCCCCGTGGACGTAGCCTGGAAGCGGGACTCGAGTCCCTCTCCAAGGTCGCCGCGGCGCGCCGCAGCCGGATGGTCGCCGTGGTGACCTCGGCGGTGCCCTTGACCGACCAGCAGAAGCAGCGGCTCGGAGCCGTGCTGGCGAAGCTGTACGGCCACGAGATGCACCTGAACCTCGACGTGGACCCGGAGGTCCTCGGCGGGATCTCGGTGCGCGTCGGTGACGAAGTCATCGACGGCACGATCGCGGACCGGATCGCCGAGGCGAACCGCCGCATCGCCGGCTGACGGCCACAACTCAACAAGCATTGCTAGAGCGGCCCGGTTGGGCCGCAGAGGATTCCTGGGGGTCGCCCCCAGACCCCCAAAGAAACTTCGGGCCCAACAAGGAGAGCAGGGAACCCAGATGGCGGAGCTCACGATCCGGCCGGAGGAGATCCGGGACGCACTGGAGAACTTTGTCCAGGCGTACAAGCCGGACGCGGCCTCGCGCGAGGAGGTCGGTACGGTCAGCCTTGCCGGCGACGGCATCGCGAAGGTCGAGGGACTTCCCTCGACCATGGCCAACGAACTGCTGAAGTTCGAGGACGGCACCCTCGGCCTCGCCCTCAACCTCGAGGAGCGCGAGATCGGTGCCATCGTCCTCGGCGAGTTCAGCGGTATCGAGGAGGGCCAGTCGGTCACCCGCACGGGCGAGGTGCTGTCCGTCGCCGTCGGTGAGGGCTACCTCGGCCGCGTCGTCGACCCGCTCGGCAACCCGATCGACGGCCTCGGCGAGATCGAGACCTCGGGCCGCCGCGCCCTCGAACTGCAGGCCCCCACGGTCATGCAGCGCAAGTCGGTGCACGAGCCCATGGAGACGGGCTACAAGGCCGTCGACGCGATGACCCCGATCGGCCGTGGCCAGCGCCAGCTGATCATCGGCGACCGTCAGACGGGCAAGACCGCCCTGGCCGTCGACACGATCATCAACCAGCGCGACAACTGGCGCTCCGGCGACGTGAACAAGCAGGTCCGCTGCATCTACGTCGCCGTCGGCCAGAAGGGCTCCACCATCGCGTCCGTGCGCGGCGCGCTTGAGGAGGCCGGCGCCCTGGAGTACACGACCATTGTCGCCGCCCCGGCGTCCGACCCGGCCGGCTTCAAGTACCTGGCGCCGTACACCGGTTCGGCCATCGGTCAGCACTGGATGTACGAGGGCAAGCACGTCCTCATCATCTTCGACGACCTGTCGAAGCAGGCCGACGCCTACCGCGCCGTGTCGCTGCTGCTGCGCCGCCCGCCGGGCCGCGAGGCCTACCCGGGTGACGTCTTCTACCTGCACTCCCGTCTGCTGGAGCGCTGCGCCAAGCTCTCGGACGAGATGGGCAAGGGCTCGATGACGGGTCTGCCGATCGTCGAGACCAAGGCGAACGACGTGTCGGCGTTCATCCCGACCAACGTCATCTCCATCACCGACGGCCAGTGCTTCCTGGAGTCCGACCTGTTCAACGCCGGCCAGCGCCCGGCCCTGAACGTCGGTATCTCGGTCTCCCGTGTCGGTGGTTCCGCCCAGCACAAGGCGATCCGCCAGGTCTCCGGCCGTCTCCGCGTGGACCTCGCCCAGTACCGTGAGCTCGAGGCGTTCGCCGCCTTCGGCTCCGACCTGGACGCCGCGTCGAAGTCCGCCCTCGAGCGCGGCAAGCGCATGGTCGAGCTGCTGAAGCAGCCGCAGTACGCGCCGTATGCCACCGAGGACCAGGTCGTTTCCGTGTGGGCCGGCACCAACGGCAAGATGGACGACGTCCCGGTCGAGGACATCCGTCGCTTCGAGGGCGAGCTGCTGGAGTGGCTGCACCGCGAGCACAAGCCGTTCATGACCTCCATCGTCGAGGGCGGCAAGATGTCGGACGACACGATCGGCACGATGGGCGAGCTGGTCGACACCTTCAAGAAGCAGTTCGAGACGTCGGACGGCAAGCTCCTCGGCGAGGACGCTCCGGCCGTCAACGTCTCGAAGTGACGACGGAAGGGACCTGACTCATGGGAGCCCAGCTCCGGGTCTACAAGCGTCGGATCAAGTCCGTCACCGCCACCAAGAAGATCACCAAGGCGATGGAGATGATCTCCGCCTCGCGCATCGTCAAGGCGCAGCGCAAGGTGGCGGCCTCCACTCCGTACGCGACCGAGCTCACCCGCGCGGTCACGGCGGTGGCGACCGGTTCGAACACCAAGCACCCGCTGACCACGGAGGCGGAGAACCCGGCCCGGGCCGCGGTCCTGCTCCTCACGAGCGACCGAGGTCTGGCCGGCGGCTACTCCTCCAACGCCATCAAGACGGCCGCCCGGCTCACCGAGCGGCTCCGTGGCGAGGGCAAGGAGGTCGACACCTACATCGTCGGCCGCAAGGGCGTCGCCTACTACGGCTTCCGTGAACTCAAGGTCACGGGTTCGTGGACCGGCTTCACCGACAACCCGTCGTACGCGGACGCCAAGGCGGTCGCGGCGCCCCTGATCGAGGCGATCGAGAAGGACACGGCCGAAGGCGGAGTGGACGAGCTCCACATCGTCTTCACCGAGTTCGTCTCGATGCTGACGCAGACCCCGGTGGACGGTCGGCTGCTGCCGCTCAGTCTCACCGAGGCGGAGGCCAGGGCCGAGGCGGGCAAGAAGACCGAACTGCTTCCGCTGTTCGACTTCGAGCCGTCGTCGGAGGACGTCCTCGACGCCCTGCTGCCGCGGTACGTCGAGAGCCGCATCTACAACGCCCTGCTGCAGGCCGCTGCCTCCGAGCACGCGTCCCGCCGCAAGGCGATGAAGTCGGCGACCGACAACGCTGGTGAGCTGATCAACACCTACACCCGACTTGCCAACGCGGCCCGCCAGGCCGACATCACCCAGGAAATCAGCGAGATCGTCGGAGGCGCCAGCGCCCTGGCCGACGCGACCGCGGGGAGTGACTACTAATGACCACCACTGTTGAGCCGACCGCTGCGGGCGTGGCCACCGGCCGCGTCTCGCGGGTCATCGGCCCGGTCGTCGACGTGGAGTTCCCCGTCGACGCGATGCCGGAGATCTACAACGCGCTGCACGTCGACGTCCCGGACCCGGCCCAGCCGGGTACCACCCGGACGCTGACCCTCGAGGTTGCGCAGCACCTCGGCGAGGGCGTCGTCCGCACGATCTCGATGCAGCCCACCGACGGTCTGGTCCGCCAGGCCCCGGTGACCGACACGGGCGAGGGCATCACCGTCCCGGTCGGCGACTTCACCAAGGGCAAGGTGTTCAACACCCTCGGTGAGGTGCTGAACGAGCCCGAGGCCAACGGCCAGGAGTCCGAGCGGTGGGCCATCCACCGCAAGGCCCCGAAGTTCGAGGACCTCGAGTCGAAGACCGAGATGTTCGAGACCGGCCTGAAGGTCGTCGACCTCCTCACCCCGTACGTCAAGGGTGGAAAGATCGGTCTGTTCGGTGGCGCGGGTGTGGGCAAGACCGTCCTCATCCAGGAAATGATCATGCGTGTGGCCAAGCTGCACGAGGGCGTTTCCGTGTTCGCCGGTGTCGGCGAGCGCACCCGTGAGGGCAACGACCTCATCGCGGAGATGGAGGAGTCCGGCGTTCTCGACAAGACCGCGCTGGTCTTCGGCCAGATGGACGAGCCCCCGGGCACCCGTCTGCGCGTCGCCCTGGCCGGTCTGACCATGGCGGAGTACTTCCGCGATGTGCAGAAGCAGGACGTGCTGTTCTTCATCGACAACATCTTCCGCTTCACCCAGGCCGGCTCCGAGGTGTCCACTCTGCTCGGGCGCATGCCGTCCGCGGTGGGTTACCAGCCGAACCTGGCGGACGAGATGGGCCTCCTGCAGGAGCGCATCACCTCGACCCGTGGTCACTCGATCACCTCGATGCAGGCGATCTACGTCCCCGCGGACGACCTGACCGACCCGGCGCCGGCCACCACCTTCGCCCACCTCGACGCGACGACGGTTCTGTCCCGTCCGATCTCCGAGAAGGGCATCTACCCCGCGGTGGACCCGCTGGACTCCACGTCCCGCATCCTGGACCCGCGCTACATCTCGGCGGACCACTACAACGCCGCGATGCGCGTCAAGGGGATCCTGCAGAAGTACAAGGACCTCCAGGACATCATCGCGATCCTCGGTATCGACGAGCTGGGCGAGGAGGACAAGCTCGTTGTCCACCGTGCCCGTCGTGTCGAGCGCTTCCTGTCCCAGAACACCCACGCGGCGAAGCAGTTCACCGGCGTGGACGGTTCGGACGTGCCGCTCGACGAGTCGATCGCCGCGTTCAACGCGATCTGCGACGGTGAGTACGACCACTTCCCCGAGCAGGCGTTCTTCATGTGCGGTGGCCTCGAGGACCTCAAGGCCAACGCCAAGGAGCTCGGCGTCTCCTGAGTCCCGTGACTCGTGACGGGGGGCGGGGCACCGTCCCGCCCCCCTTCTCACGCCCTCTCCGGGGGTGACCCCGGACCCCGGCCGCGAGGCCGGAGTGGCCCCGGGCGCTTCGGCGCCCGGAGCCCTACTAGACTTATGACCCAACACCCGGCAGAACCGCCGGGTGGTGACCCGAGGAGCCACTCTTGGCTGCTGAGCTGCACGTCGAGCTGGTCGCTGCCGACCGCCAGGTCTGGTCCGGTGGGGCCACCCTGGTCGTGGCGCGCACCACGTCCGGCGACATCGGCGTCATGCCCGGTCACCAGCCGCTGCTCGGTGTGCTGGAGTCGGGCCCGGTGACCATCCGTACGAGCGAGGGAACGGTCGTCGCCGCGGTGCACGGCGGTTTCATCTCGTTCGCCGACGACAAGTTGTCGCTGCTGGCGGAGGTCGCCGAGCTGGCGGACGAGATCGACGCCCAGCGTGCCGAGCGCGCGCTGGAGCGTGCAAAGGCCGAGTCGGACGCGGCCGCCGAGCGGCGCGCCGACGTTCGGCTCCGCGCGGTGGCGGTGCGCTGAGCGCACCCGAGCCGATGGACCACCCTCAGCCGCGGCCCTGGCTGGACTTCTCCAGACCGGGTCGCGGCTGAGGCGATGCAGGTGCAGGTTGTATTCCGCTACGGGACGAAGCGAGGAGGTCGGTGAAGATGCTCCTCGCTCTGCTCGTGAGTGGAGTGGTCGTCGCACTGGTGGTGGTCGGGCTCTTCGTCTTCGGACTGCGACGCAGGCTCATCCAGCGTTCCGGCGGGACCTTCGACTGCAGTCTGCGCTGGAACGTCCCGGAAGACAGCGACCACTCCGGCAAGGGGTGGGTGTACGGCGTCGCCCGCTACAGCGGTGACCGGGTGGAGTGGTTCCGCGTCTTCAGCTACGCACCGCGACCGCGTCGCGCTCTGGAGCGTTCGGCGATCGAGGTGCTCTCCCGGCGTACGCCGGAGGGCGAAGAGGAGCTCGCGCTGCTGTCGGACGCGGTCGTCCTGGGTTGTCTGCACCGGGGCACGCGCCTTGAGCTGGCGATGAGCGAGGACGCGTTGACCGGTTTCCTGGCCTGGCTCGAAGCAGCCCCTCCCGGCCAGAGGGTGAACGTGGCCTGAGGGAGGCGCGGCGCACCCGGACGGGGCGGGTAGGCCCGCCCGGTGGTCCGTACACGGCTGAGGGGGCGGTGCATCGCACCGCCCCCTCAGAAGCTGTTTCACATCTTCTTTCCGCAGGTCGCGGCGGGTTGGGTGCTGTGGTGATGTCTTGTGCCGTTCGGTTGGGCGTCGCTGGGGCGGGAGCCGGACGGTGGCGGCGGTCCTGGAGCCGCTGCCCGTGTGAGGCCGGGGCGGTTTTGGGGCGCGGGGGTGGAGACGTGGAGGGCGGCCAGCCGGGAGCAGGCCCTGGAGGAAGCGGTAGCGGCGGGGTTGCCGTCTCGCGGTGGTGGTGTGCCCGTATCCGGTTGCTTCTGCGGGACGGGCCGCCGTCCACTGCAGGGATGCGGTGCCTGCCCGGGACCGGTTGTGCCGCCGGTGTGCGGGTGCGCACCCGTAAGGCGCGGCACAGCGACAATCACCCGCTCGCTCTATCCGTTTTTCACTTTATGTGATGTTTTGACACGTACGGTTGCTCTCCAGCAAGGAGGACCACACCTGACCTTCCATCACGCGACGCACCGCTCAAGGGAGTCGACATGCCCCGAGTACGAGAACCAGCCCCCACCCCGGGTACGCGTGCGGGCGCGCAGCCCGGTACCGCAAAGACCGCCGGGCTCAGCAGGCACTGGAGACTGGCCGTCATCACCGCCGCCGGTCTCGCCACCGTCACCGCCACCACCGCGGCCCTGCCCGCCGCCGACAGCGCCTCCGCCGGAGCGGAAAACGCCCGCGCCCATGCCGCCGCCCGGGTTCCCGCGCAGGCCGCCGCCGCCCGCGCTGGCGCCGGCCCCGCCCAGGACGGAGACAGGGACGAGGAGTACTGGGCCCGGCACGCCGGCAACCCCGACCAGCCCCACACCTCCGACACCGGCAAGCCCCAGCAGGGCAAAGCCGAGGAGGGCAAGGCCGAGGACGGGCAGGGCAAGGGTGACGGGCGCGGGGACGGGCAGGTCACGGACGACCCGGGCAGGGACGAGGAGGACGACGGCCGGGGCGAGGGCCGTGCTTCGGGGCATTCGCGCAGGGACGAGGGCCCGGCCGTACCGGTGGACTGCGACCCGAACGCGCTGATCGCCGCGATCACGGCTGCCAACCAGCAGGGCGGCGGACGCCTCAGCCTTGCTCCCCACTGCACCTACACCCTGACCGCCAACGACGGCGGCAACGGGCTGCCGGTAGTGGTGCAGCACATGGCGATCGACGGCAACGGTGCCACCATCGCGCGGGCCGCCAACGCCGACCAGTTCCGCATCTTCAACATCGGCTCCGGCGGCGACCTGAAACTGCGCCACCTCACCGTCACCCGCGGTAAGACCGCCGAGGACGAGAACGGCGGCGGCGCGTACGTCGGCCCCGCCGGCCGCCTCACACTCGACTGTGTCACCTTCGACCGCAACACCGTCGGCGCCACTGACAGCGACGACGGCGGTGCCATCTACAACGAGGGTGTCACCACCATCCGCGACTCCACGCTGAGCAACAACTCCGCCAACCAAGGCGGCGCCGTCTCCAACGACAACGGCAAACTCGAGATCACCACGTCCAGGATCACCGGCAACACCGCCGCCAACGTCGGCGGTGGCATCGACACCGACGACGGGACCACCACGATCAGCAAGAGCCTGCTCAAGAACAACTACTCCGGCAGCTTCGGTGGTGCCGTCGACGCCGACGGCGGGCAGACGGAGATCGACGACAGCGTCCTCGTCTACAACGTCGCCTCCTCCGGCGGCGGCGCAGTCGACACCGACTCCTCGCTCTTCATCCGCAGGAGCACCATCGCCCACAACACCACCCCCAGGCAGGGGGGCGCCCTCGAACTCGACTCTCCCGCCATGGTGGAGGACAGCAAGATCTACGACAACACCGCCACCGGCAGCACCGGCGGCGGCGGCATCTACACCAGCCCCGGCAGCGGTGACACGGTGTCCATCCGCCGTACCGTGATCAGCGGGAACCAGGCCCCCGGCAACGGCGCCTCCGGCGGAGGCATCTACACCGACTCCCTCGGCATGATCCTCAACCTGACCGACACCAGGATCACCGACAACACCTCCGACGACGCACCCGGTGGTATCGACAACACCGTCGGTGCCACCGTCAACGCCTACGGCACCAACACCATCGTCGACAACGTTCCCACCAACTGCACCGGCGTCGACACCACAATCTGCTTCGGATAACCACCACCCAAACCGCCACACCCCGGAGGGTGCACCGCCCGTACACCCGGCACCGCACCCCCACAGACCGCCCGCCCCCTGCCGCCACCGACTCCCGGCACAGGGGGCGGGCACCACCCCTCAGTGGGGTCGTAGATTGGGGTGTTTCTGAGCAACAGCAAGAGCCGCCGGGCCAAGCTGACCGCAGACAAGCACGCCGCGCTGGCCGGCCTCGGGCTGGAGTGGGGGGCAGCGGAAGGAGCGGCGTGATGACCGCACCCGAGGAAGAACAGCGCGTGCAGGAAGCCGTGCGGCGGCACGCCCGCACCATTTCACGGATGCGGAGGACGTCGTCTCGTTCGTGCTGTCCGATCCGGGGGTGCAGGAAGCGCGGGCCCGGGTGGAGCGTGCAGGACCGGGCCGCGCTGGCGGAGTTCCACGCCGACGGCCTGGAGCTGGCGCTGCTGGTGGGCGAGTTCGGCGCGCTGCTGCTGGCCGACTACATCAGCGTGGTGCCGGATGAGGACCACGACTCCGCCGCCGGGCGCGTCCTCGGGGACCTGGTGGCCGTGACAGTACCTGAGGCGCTGGTGCACGCGGGCGGCGGAGAGCGGGCCTCCTGCCGGCCCGGCTCCGCCGCGAGATGCGGGGCTGGGCCGACAGGGGACGGGCCGGCAGAGAAAGAAGAAAGCAGCTCGCGCCTACCGACCACCGTATCCGCCGTTGGCAGGCCGAAGGCCCGCTGAGAGGCCGCCGGGACTCCCGACGGCCTCCGCCCTTTCATACGGTGTCCGCATGCCCAGGGACGGGGTGCCCCGGCTCAAGCTGGTCGTGGTCACGGACAACGGCACAGGACCGAGACTGTGCCGGGATTGTGGTGGTCCGCTGATGCCTTCGGTGAAGGCATCAGCGGTGTTCGTCGGTGTGCCGGTCGCGGCACTGGCGGCGGATGCGGCGGGCGCGGGCAAGGACCGAGGCGGTGCAGGCCGGTGTGACGTCCACGTGTCCGGGGTGTGGTGCGTCGTGGACGGTCGGGGTCGAACATCCTGCCTCGGCAATGTACTGCTCTCCCGCCTGCCGCAAACGGGCCTGGCACAGGCGGCGCGCGGCAGGCGCAGGGTTGTGAGCCCGCGCATTCGGCGGCTGTCATCGTGCTTCACCGCGGGGCTGTGCGCCCCTGGCAGGTGCCTGGAGTCGGCTGGATGGTGCGGAGTGACGGCCTGCCGGGGCAAGTTGACGGCGTCAAGGTGCCGCACCCGGGTCCGCCGGGGGTGATGTCCGGATGCCCGCGATGATCGGGAGTGTGACCCGGGAACGCTACGACTATACCGGCTGCTGGAGGACGCGCCGGAGGTGTGGATCGGCTACGAGCGGGCCTTCTTCCACACTGTGCACCACCGCGTCGCCAACTTCATCGCTGGAACCCTCCTCCCGCACCAGACCAAGACCCCCGACGACCCCTATATCCGCACCGTCATGGCCCAGATGGGCGCGATCGAATCCACCCTTCAGCTGCCGGCCAACCTCGAGTGAAGCAGAACAGGAAGGCAGAAGGCGGGCCGCGACCGCACCGCAGTTGGCTCCTGACCCCAAGATCGCGGCCCCAACCCCTGTAATGCTGCCGAACTACCGCTACCCCTCCGACACCAGCGACATGGAATGGTTCCTGCTGGAACCCCTTCTCCCCGTTCCCGCATGCCAGACCGCCAAAGGCGGCGCGCCCGAGAAGTGGCCCCGCCGACGCGTGGTCGACGCCATCCGCTACATCACCGACAACGGCGCGAAGTGGAGAGCACTGCCCGCCGACTTCGGCATCCCCTGGCGCACCGTGTTCGGATACTTCGCCCGCTGGGCGAAGGCCGGCGTCCTCAAGCGGATCCTTGACCAGCTCCGCCGACGGCTGCGACTGCGCCGCCGACGCTGTCCCTGGCCGGTCCGGGTGATCGTGGACTCCCAGTCCGTCAAAGGCGCCGAGACCGTGTCGAACGCGACACGCGGATACGACGCGAACAAGCACATCAACGGGAGGAAGCGGCACCTCATCGTTGACCAGGACGGCCTGCTCGTCGACCTGCTCGTCACCCCCGCCGACGTCCAGGACCGCGACGCAGCCCATATCCTGCTCACCCGCCTCCACGCCGAGCACCCCGAAATCGTCCTGGTCTGGGCGGACAACGGCTACGGCGGAGAAGAGTTCAGCACCGGGGCCCAGGACACCCTGGGCATCACGATCAAAGTCGTCCCCCGGCCCAAGGACGCCAAGGGCTTCGTACTGCTGCCGAAGAGGTGGGTCGTGGAACGCTCGAATTCGTGGACGATGCGGGCCCGGCGCAACGCAAGGGACTACGAACGCCTGATGTCCCACGCGGAAGCCCACATTCAGTGGGCGTTCATCACCCTCATGACCCGCCGCCTGGCCCGCCCCCGCCGTCAGCCCGAGCTGGCCCCAACCACCTTCACGGCAGTCGCCTGAAAGCCCTCCTGCTGCCGCTCGGCTGCCCGTCCATCGACGCCCAGCCGAACGGCAGACCGGATCACCCACGCCCCACAACGCCATGACCTGCGGAAAGAGGATGTGACACAGCTTCTCAGCCACGCTCGGTCAGCCCAGCCCGGTACTGATCGCGTTCACCAGCTCACCGTTCGCGGTGTCCCCGCTGAACTCCCAGAAGAACGCACCTCCCAGGCTCTGGTTCTTCGCCCAGCTCATCTTGCCGCCGATGGTGGCGGGGGTGTCGTAGCTCCACCAGTTCGTGCCGCAGTGGGCGTACGCGGTACCGGCGACGGTGCCGTTCGCGGGACAGGAGTTCTTGAGGACCTTGTAGTCCTCGATGCCCTGCTCGTAGGTGCCGGGTGCCGGACCGGTCGCGGTGCCGCCGGGCGCGGCCTGGGTCACGCCCGTCCAGCCGCGGCCGTAGAAGCCGATGCCCAGCAGGAGTTTGGCGGCGGGTACGCCCTTCGCCTTGAGCTTGGCGATCGCCTCGGCCGCGTTGAAGCCGGCCTGCGGGATGCCCGTGTACGAGGTGAGCGGGGAGTGCGGGGCGGTGGGGCCCTGCGCCGCCCAGGCGCCGAAGAAGTCGTACGTCATCACGTTGTACCAGTCGGTGTACTGTGCGGCGCCGGCGTAGTCAGCCGCGTCGATCTTGCCGCCGTTGCCGGCGTCCGCCGTGATGGCGGCCGTGACCAGGTTGTTCGTACCGAACTTCGCCCGCACGGCCTGCAGCAGGTTCTTGAACGCCGCCGGGCCGCTGGTGTCGCACGACAGGCCGCAGGCGTTCGGGTACTCCCAGTCCAGGTCGATGCCGTCGAAGACGTCCGCCCAGCGGGGGTCCTCGACCAGCTGGTAGCAGGACTCGGCGAAGGCGGTCGGGTTCGCCGCTGCCTGCGGGAAGCCGCCCGACCAGGTCCATCCGCCGAAGGACCAGAGCACCTTGATGTGCGGGTATGCCTTCTTCAGCTTGCGCAGTTGGTTGAAGTTGCCGCGCAGCGGCTGGTCCCAGGTGTCGGCGACGCCGTCGACCGACTGGTCGGCGGTGTAGGCCTTGTCGTAGTCGGCGTAGGAGTCACCGATGGTGCAGCGGCCTCCCTGGACGTTGCCGAAGGCGTAGTTGATGTGGGTGATCTTCGATGCGGAACCCGAGGTGACCAGGTTCTTGACGTGGTAGTTGCGACCGTAGACGCCCCACTCGGTGAAGTACCCGAGTTTGACCTTCCCGCCGGGTCCCGGGCCGGGGCCGGGCCCCGGGTCGTCCCCGGCGGTCCGCACGGCGCGGGTGCCGCTGACCGGCCCCGTCTGGCCCGCGGTGTCACGGGCCTGCACGGTGTACGCGTAGTCGGTGCCCGCGGTCAGTCCGGTGTCGGCGTAGCCGAGGCCGGTGACCGTGGCGACCTTCGTGCCGTTCCGCAACACGTCGTAGTTCTTGATTCCGTGGTCGTCGGTGGCCGGGGTCCAGCTCAAGGTCACCGAGGTGCCGGTGATGCCGCTGGCCGACGGGGTGCCCGGGGCGGAGGGCGGGGCGTCGCCCGGGACGGTGTCCCCGTCACAGGGGCCGCCGTTGAGCCTGCAGCCCCCGGGGGAGCCGGAGCCCGTGCCGTTGAAGCCGAAGGAGACCGAGGCGCCCGGTGCGAGCGTGCCGTTCCAGCTCTTGTTCTTCGCGGTCCAGTGGGTGCCGGAGCTGGTGACGTCGGCGTCCCAGGCCGAAGTGACCGCGGTGCCGGAGGGGAAGTCCCACTCGACGGTCCAGGAGGCGATCGAGGTGGTGCCGGTGTTCTTCACCGTCCACTTGCCCTCGAAGCCGCTGCCCCAGTCCTGGACCTTCGTGTACGTGGCGGTGGCGGCGGCCGCCGCCACCGCCGGTGTGGCGAGACCGACCAGGGCTGCGAGGGGGAGCAACAGGGCGGTGAGACCCGCCGTCGCTCGGAATCTGAATCTGCTTCTGACGCGGGGGGTACTCGTGCTCAAGGGAGGCTCCTCGAGAGGCGGACGGACAAGTCGGGGGATCGGTCCGTGCGGGAGCACTCCGCGGGGCTCACCGCGGCGTGCCGTGCGGCGAGCGTAGGAAGGTCTGGACCAATCGTCAATAGGTCCAGACCAAAGCGGGATTGCTGGTGTGCTCGCCCCTCAGGCGCGCAACTCCTGGGCCAGCACTGCGGCTTGGACCCTGCTGCGCAACTCGAGCTTCCCGAGCAACCGGCTCACGTGCGTCTTCACCGTCGCCTCGGCCATCGTGAGCCGAGCGGCGATCTCCGCGTTCGACAGACCCTCGCCGATACAGACGAGCACTTCACGTTCCCGTCGGGTGAGGACGTCCAGCACGGCGGGATCCGCTGCCTCGGGTCGCGGCGCCGGCGCCGCGAACTGTGCGATCAGTCTGCGCGTCACGGCCGGGGCGATCAGACCTTCGCCGCGGGCCACCGTCCGCACCGCCTCGACCAGGTCCTTCGCCTCGGTGTTCTTCAGCAAGAACCCCGCCGCGCCGGCGCGCAGTGCTCCGAAGACGTACTCGTCGAGGTCGAAGGTGGTCAGGACGAGGACGTCGGCGAGCCCTTCGACGACCACTTGCCGGGTCGCCGACACCCCGTCCAGCCGCGGCATCTGCACGTCCATGAGCACGAGGTCCGGACGCAACTCCCGGGCGAGGTGCACCGCCTCCTCGCCGTCCCGGGCCTCCCCGACCACCTCGATGTCGGCGGCGCTGCCCAGGATCAGTACGAGCCCGGCCCGCACCGCACCCTGGTCCTCCGCCACCACTACCCGAATCATGCAGAGGGCTCCTTGTCGTCCACCATGGGCAGCACGGCCCGTACCCGCCAGATCTCTCCCCGGCCGCCGTGATCCGGACCCGATCCGGTCTCCGGGCCCGCCTCGAACACCCCGCCCAGCAGCGCCACGCGTTCCCGCATCCCCACCAACCCGGTTCCGGAGCCCGGGGCGCGCGGCCCCCGCTCACCGCCGTACGAGCTGGTCACCGTCACCGTCATGGCGTCCCCCGCCGCGCCGGAGAGGTGCACTGCGACATCGCCCGCGGCCGCGTGCTTCAGCGTGTTCGTGAGGGACTCCTGCACGATCCGGTACGCGGCGAGCGCCACCGGAGCCGGTATCGGGTGCTGCCGGTCCAAGGCGTCGTCCAGCGTGAAGCGCAGGCCGCTCGCCTCCCCGTTCGTGCGCGCCTGTGCGACGAGTGCCCCGAGACCGTCGAGGGTGGGGGCAGCGGCCGGTGCCGCGTCGCCGCTGCTGTCCCTGAGCAGCCCGATCAGCCGCCGCATCTCCGCGAGGCCCGCCACGCTGTTCTCCCGGATGACGGTGAGCGCCTTCCTGGTCGTGACGTCGTCGTCGAGCGAGAGCGCGGCGGTGGAGTGGATGGCGATCGCCGAGAGGTGGTTGGCGACCATGTCGTGCAGTTCGCGGGCCATCCGCGCGCGCTCGGCGACGACGGCCTGCGCACGGTCCATCTCGGCGAGCAGTGCGGTCTGCTCGGCTCGCAGCCGCGCGGTGTCGGCTGCCTGACGGTGGTCGCGCACCAGGACGCCGGTGATGGCGGGGGCGAACGTGACGAGCCCGACGAGCAGCCCGATCTGCAGCGCCTCCGGTTTCCGCAGCCAGGCCAGGAAGCCGATGGTCGCCGCGACGGTGACCAGTGTGGACCAGTAGTGGATGCGGCGGGCCGAGGCCGGTGTGCCGTACACCACCGACGCGTAGACGATGTCCGTGAACATCAACAGGGTCACGATGTTGCCCGGCGTCATGAGGTCGACCAGGACGGCGAGCGTCCCCACCAGGAGGGCCGCGCGCGGTGCGGACCGGCGCAGCAGCTCCGTCCCGGAGACCACGACGAGCGGTGCCAGCGCCGCCTCGGGGACGGCGAACGGACGGAGGCCGTCGTTCGTGTGCAGCCCGAGCGACCACAGGAGGAGGCCGCCGGCGAGCCCGGCGGCGGCGATGAAGACATCGTCGCGGTGGGGGCGGGGGAGGTTCACCACTCCATCAAACACTCGCAGGAGGTCGCTCGGCCTCCTCGCCCGGACTGAGCTGCCGCTACATCGAAGGATGTATCCACGGTTCGTCGCTGACGACGACGACCGGGCGCGGTGCGGCCGACAGGCTGGATCCGAACGAGAGGGGGCCCGTCGTGATCGTCACGCTGATCGTGGTCTGCGAGGTCGGTTTCTGGGTGCTGTTGTGCGCCGGCCTCGGCGTCCGATACCTGCTCCGTATGCGGCGTACGGGCATGGCCATCCTGCTGTGCGAGCCACTACTGGAACTCGTCCTGCTGGTCGCCACCGCCGTCGACCTCAAGAACGGCGCCGACCCGAGCTGGACGCACGGACTGGCCGCGCTGTACATCGGCTACACCGTCGGTCACGGCCACCGGACCATCCGGTGGCTCGACGGACGGGCCGCCCACCGCCTCGCGGGCGCCGCGCCGCCGGTCGAGCCCCCGGCCCACGGTATGGCACGCGCCCGGCACGAGGGCGCAGTGTGGCTCGGCACGCTGGTCGCCGCGGGCGTCGCCACCGCGCTGCTCCAGATCGCCGTCTGGTACGTGGGCGATCCGGCACGGACCGTCCCGCTCGCCGACTGGACGGCCACCGCCTGGAAGGCTGCGGGCGTCCACGGCGTGATCGTGCTCAGCTACGTGATCTGGCCGAAGAAGGCCCCGGGCGAGCGGGGCCGCGAAGCGGTCCGGGCGGAGCGCTGACCCCGGCGCCCGGGGGGCCTGGGTGCCGGTCCGCCGCGTCAGCGCTCCCCACCGGGGACCCAGAGCACGTCCCCGACCTCCTTGTTCGCGGTCCTCGCCAGGATGAACAGGAGATCGGACAGCCGGTTCAGATACGTCGCCGTCAGGGGGTTCATGGTTTCGCCGTGCACCTCCAGGGCCGCCCAGGTGGACCGCTCGGCCCGGCGCACCACCGTGCACGCCTGGTGCAGCAGCGCGGCGCCGGGGGTGCCGCCCGGCAGGATGAAGGACCGGAGCTTCTCCAGGCCGGCCAGGAACCGGTCGCAGTCGGCCTCCAGCTTGTCGACGTAGCCCTGCTCCACCCGCAGCGGCGGGTACTCGGGGTCCTCCACGACCGGCGTGGAGAGGTCCGCCCCCACGTCGAAGAGGTCGTTCTGGATCCGCATGAGAACCTTCACGACCTCCTCCGGCAGCTGTCCGAGTGCGATGGCCGTGCCGATGGCCGCGTTGGCCTCGTTGGCGTCCGCGTAGGCGGAGATCCGCACATCGGTCTTCGCGGTGCGGCTCATGTCGCCGAGCGCGGTGGTGCCCTTGTCGCCGGTGCGCGTGTAGATGCGCGTGAGATTGACCATGTGGCCAGCCTAGTTACGCGCCCGCCCGGCGGAAGACCCGAGTGCCCATGGTCACCCCGAGCCGTGCGAACCCGACCGTGACGAGGGACCCGTACAGCATGGAACCGGTGGTGTACGCCCCGGTGCAGGCGTCCCGCACGGCGTCCACGGCGTAGCGGAACGGCGCGAGGTGCGACAAGGCGTCGAGCCGGTGCAGAGCCAGTGCCATCGGCAGAACCAGCCCGGAGAGCAGCATGGACGGCATCGCCAGACCGTTGATCACGGGGCCGAACTCCTGGGGCGTCGCGACCCTGAGCGCCAGTGCGTACGGCAGCGAGGCGAGTGCGACGCTCAGCAGCGCGACGATGGCGAATCCGACCAGGACGCCGCCGAGGGGCGCCCGCAGGCCCATGGCCACGGCGACCAGCACCCGTAGTGCGGCCTGGAAGACGAACAGCGCCGCGTCGCGCAGCACTCGCCCGAGCAGCAGGGCCAGCCGGCTCACGGGGGTCACGCGCATCCGTTCCACCACCCCTGTCTGCTTCTCGACGATGAGCGCGAACCCGGCGTACGACGCTCCGAAGAGCGGCCAGCTCGCCGGGGTCCACAGCACCTTGATGGGGTGTATCGGGCGTGAGATGTGCGCCGGCCACGATGCGGTCACCGTCTCGCGGGAAGCCCTGGATCTGCTCGACGATATGGAGGAACTACTGGGGCGGAAGGTGCTGGAGTACGCGGTACGGCCGGCGGAGTGACCGCGTCCGGTGTGATGTCCGTCATCTGAGACGTGACGCGCATCTCTTCGCGGCCACACGGCCCCTCACGGGCGATAACCTCCGCCGGAGAGCCTGAAGATAAACGTCTGTTAAGGGGTGCAGCAGTGGCCAGGAAGCTCGCCGTCATCGGGGCCGGACTCATGGGGTCCGGAATCGCGCAGGTCTCCGCCCAGGCGGGCTGGGACGTCGTGCTGCGTGACGTCACCGACGCGGCCCTGACCCGCGGTCTGGACGGCATCAAGGCCTCGTACGACAAGTTCGTCTCCAAGGGCAAGCTCGAAGCCGCCGACGCGGAGGCGGCGTTGGCGCGCATCACCACGACCACCGACCTCGACGCCGCTGCCGACGTGGACATCGTGGTCGAGGCCGTCTTCGAGAAGCTCGAGGTCAAGCACGAGATCTTCCGCACCCTCGACAAGCTCGTGCGCGACGACGCGGTGCTCGCCTCCAACACGTCCGCCATCCCGATCACCAAGATCGCGGCCGTGACGGAGCGGCCGGAGCGCGTCGTCGGTGCGCACTTCTTCTCTCCCGTCCCGATGATGCAGCTCTGCGAGCTCGTCCGCGGCTACAAGACCAGTGACGAAACGCTGGCCACCGCGCGCGAGTTCGCCGAGTCGGTCGGCAAGACCTGCATCGTGGTGAACCGGGACGTGGCCGGCTTCGTCACCACCCGTCTCATCTCTGCGCTGATCGTCGAGGCCGCAAAGCTGTACGAGTCGGGCGTCGCGACCGCCGAGGACATCGACACCGCCTGCAAGCTCGGCTTCGGTCACGCCATGGGGCCGCTCGCCACCGCGGACCTGACCGGTGTCGACATCCTGCTGCACGCCACCGGCAACATCTACACCGAGTCCCAGGACGAGAAGTTCGCCCCGCCGGAGCTGATGCGCCGGATGGTGGACGCGGGTGACATCGGCCGCAAGAGCGGGCAGGGGTTCTACAAGCACTGACGGGGCATGGGCCGCACATGCCTGCACACCCTCACCCTTGCGGGTGAATTGGGTATCGGTTCGCTTACAGGCGGCAACTTCTATGTCCGTACGGCAGTCAGTTGTTGCAACAGAACGCATGTAGACAGAGCAGGCACAGAACAGACCTGACGGACAAAAGCACTCTGGGGAGCGCATATGCACATCAGGGGCGACCACGCCGAGCTGGTCGTCGGGGGCCGCCTCGACGTCCGGAGCGCGGCGGACGCCCGCACGGTCCTGCATTCGGCCGTTGATGACGGCGTCGGCGACCTGGTGCTCGACCTCTCCGGGCTCGACTCCTGGGACGCCACCGGGCTCGGGGTCATCATGGGGGCGCACCGACGAGCGGGCCGCTGCGGCCGACGGCTCGTCCTGCGCGGCGTACCACCGCAGATGCAGCGCCTCCTGGTGGCCACCCGACTTCACCGGATCCTGGCCATCGAGGGCGGGATCGCGGCGGAGTCGCTGCCCAGGGTCTGATGGGGCAGGGGCACGCGGTAGGTACCTACGATCCCCACGAGACGTGACGTCCCGGACGGTCCGGCACCCCGCCTGTTCCCCGATGCCCGGCGAAGGTCTAGGGTTCGGACGCCCGCCGATTGACACCCACCCGGCGGGCACCGGACCGGAAGCGAAGCGGATCGTGCAGACAGGCCGGGAGGGACTTCCGCACGAGACGCCATCTGGGGGCTTGAACCATGGACCCTAAGAGCCAGGGGCCGGAAGAGCACGGCCACGACGACGACCGCACCGAGGAGGCGGCGGGCGCAGCGCGTCCGGCGCGCGAACTGGTGGTATCCGACTTCGGGCAGCAGGCACCAGCGCTCGCCAGAACCGTCCGGCTGGTCTCCGGCGAGTTCCTGCTCACCGTGAATCCCGTCGACGGCAGCGAGATCGAGCCGTGCCGGCCCGGTCAGCAACCGGACGCACCACTGCGGCACACCGCCGGTCAGCGTGAGGAACTGCGACGTGCCGCGCGGCCGCCGGTCCCGCCCGGCCCCGCCGCCCTGGCGCTGCCCCTGCTGGAACGCGACGAGGAGCGCGGGCGGCTGGTCCGACTGCTCGGACGGGGGCGTTCGGTCCGGCTCAGCGGGCCGGCCGGCTCGGGCCGTTCGGCCCTGCTCGACGCCGTCGCCGCGGACTGCGCGGACGTCGCACCCGACGGGGTCGTACGCCTCTCCGGGTACCACCGTACGCCGATCGAGCTCCTGTACGACCTCTTCGCCGCCGTCCACAGCGCCCCGCAGCACCGCCCCGACCGGGCCGAACTGCTCGCACACGTCCGCGAGATCGGAGCCATCGTCGTTCTCGACGACCTGGAGTTCGGCGGCAGCGCGTTGGACGAGTTCCTGGACGCCACTCCCGAGTGCGCCTTCCTGCTGGCCGCGACCCCCGACGTCCAAGCGCCCTCCGCGGACTCTGCGCTCGAGGAGGTGTTCCTCTCCGGGCTCAGCCGCAGCACAGCGCTGGAACTGCTGGAGCGGGCAGTGGACCGGCCGCTCACCGACGACGAGGCGAACTGGGCGGGCGACCTCTGGTTCGAGTCCGAGGGCCTGCCGTTGCGGTTCGTTCAGGCCGGTGCGCTGTTGCGCCAGCGGGACGCGCTGCGGATCGGATCCGGCACGGAGGACGATGACGTCGACATCGACGACGTCTTCGCCGACGGGCGGGAGGTGCCCCTCCCGACCCTGGGGGAGGGCGCGGCGCCCGTCGCCCTGCTCGTCTCGCGTCTCGGTGAATCCGTCCGTGAGACCCTGCGCTTCGCCGTGGCGCTCGGCGGCGAGGTCCCCCACCAGGCACACCTCCCGGCGCTCATCGGGGACACCCACGCGGACGCCGCCGTCGGTGAACTCGCCGGTTGTGCGCTGCTCACCCCGATCGGCTCCCGCTACCGGCTGGCCGCGGGCGTCACGACCCAGCTGGAGGCCATCGGCTACGCGGAGGGCGCGGTCGCGCGCGCCCAGACCGCAGCCCAGCACTACGCCTGGTGGACCGCCCACCCCTCGGTGTCCCCGGAACGCGCCGCCGCGGAGGCCGACGCGATCCTCGCCGCGATGGGCGCGCTCGTTCCGGGCGGAGAGTCGGCGCACGCCAGCGCCGCCGTCCTCCTGGCCCGCAGCGCCGCACCCGCGTTCGCCGCGGGACTGCACTGGGGGGCCTGGGAGCGGACGCTGCGGATGGGGCAGGAAGCGGCACGGATCTCCGGCGAAGTCGCGGAAGAGGCGTACTTCCACCACGAGCTGGGCGTGCTCGCACTCTGCTCGGGCAACCTGGACCGGGCCCGCGCCGAACTCGAGGCGTCGATCGCGCTACGCGGCGCCCTCGCCGACAAGCGCGGCACGGTCGCCGGGCGGCGGGCGCTCGCCCTCGTCGGCGACCGGGAGAACGGACTCCTGCCGGGTGGACGCTCTCCCGCGGCCGAGGAGACCCCGACGGCACGGCACGAGGAGTCCGAGTCCCCGCTCAGAGGGGGCCCGGCCGGTACGCCGCCGCCCGAGACGCTGGTCACCCGGCGGGGCAGTCCGTCGGAGCCCGTGGCGGACGGACCGCGGCGCACCGTCCTCGCCGGCACGCGCCGCAACCTCGTCGCAGCAGGGGCCGGCGCCCTTCTGGCCGCCGTCCTCGGCACGGTGGTGACCCTAGGGGCCGCGTCCCACGACGACGAGCCCGCGAACCGGGTGAGGAACGAGCAGTCGGCGGCCGAGGACGCCGGCAACGACGGCCTGAACGCGGACGAGCCCACGGCCGATTCGACCCACCGCCCCGACGACACCGCCGGGGACGCCAGCCCGGGTGCTCCCGCCGGCGCCCAGCCGGGGGAGAGCCGCTCGGCGGGGCGGCCCTCGGCCGTACCGAGCCAGGGGGCCTCGACCGCGGCGGGCGGTTCCGGGACGACGGGACCCAGTGGTTCGCCGACGACCGGCGGCACGACGACGGGTTCCGGCGGCGGCACGACCACGGGCAGTACGTCGACGGGGTCGAGCGGTTCGTCGACGACCGGGGGCACGACCACGGGCTCCGGTGGTTCGCCGACGACCGGGGGCACGACGACGGGTTCCGATGGCGGTACGACCACGGGCGATACCACTTCCGGGTCCAGCGGCGGTGCGACCACGGGCGATACCACCACCGGGTCCAGTGGTTCGCCGACGACCGGCGGCACGAGCACGGGCTCCGGCGACACCGCGTCAGGCGGCAGCACCACCACGAGCGGCGGCACCAGTGCCGACGGTGGCACATCGACCGGAAGCCCCAGCGGCTCCGCGGCGAGCAGCTCGGTGGCCTGAACGGGCTGCAGCACTCCGTCCGCCTCCCGGCCGGGGCGTGCACGAGGGAAGCAGCCGTCCGCCCCGAGGCTGCGGGCGGTACCACGGGTGGTGGACCGTGCACCCGCCGGTCCACCACCCGTGGTGCCCGGCGGGGGCACTGGCGAATCGCGGGGCTCTGGTGCCCACCCGTCGACGGCGGAGGGCTCCCGCCCCGCCGGTGCCGGCTCGTACCGCCGGCTCGTACCGCCACGGAGGGGCTGCTTCGCCCGGCGGCCCAGCGGCCCGCCGGGCCGTGAACGGCCAGCGCCGCGGGGACCGCGAGGCGCCGGGCAGGGCCAAACCCGCGCCGGCGGGCTCGCGCGCCGCGGTGCCCTTCGACCGTGCAGCTCACGCCATGGCCGATTTGCGTCGCAGGGACGACCCGGGTGGCCGGCCGTTCCGCCCGTGGGACACGCGACGGACCGGGCCGTCGAGGCGTGGCCTCCGGGGCATCGGACGCCCGGCCCGCCCGCGCTTCGAAGGACGCCGTGGCCCTCAGAACAGGCGGAGCTTGTCGTCCTCGATGCCGCGCAGCGCGTCGTAGTCCAGCACCACGCACCCGATGCCGCGGTCTGTCGCCAGCACCCGGGCCTGCGGTTTGATTTCCTGGGCCGCGAAGACACCGCGGACCGGGGCCAGGTGCGGATCGCGGTTCAGGAGCTCCAGGTAGCGGGTGAGCTGCTCGACGCCGTCGATCTCGCCGCGCCGCTTGATCTCCACCGCCACCGTCGCGCCGTCCGAGTCCCGGCACAGGATGTCCACCGGGCCGATGGCCGTGGGGTATTCCCGCCTGATCAGGCTGTAGCCGTCGCCCAGGGTCTCGATCCGGTCTGCGAGGAGCTCCTGGAGGTGAGCTTCCACGCCGTCCTTGATGAGGCCCGGGTCGACGCCCAGTTCGTGCGACGAGTCGTGGAGGATCTCCTCCATCGTGATGATCAGTTTCTCGCCCGCCTTGTTGACGACCGTCCAGACGTCGTCGGCCTCCTTCAAGGTGCAGGGAGGGGACATCCAGTTGAGCGGTTTGTACGCCCGGTCGTCAGCGTGGATGGAGACGCTGCCGTCTGCCTTGACCAGGATCAGACGGGGAGCGGTTGGCAGGTGGGCGGTGAGCCGGCCCGCGTAGTCCACGGAACAGCGGGCGATGACGAGACGCATGGTCGGCAACGCTACTCGACCGACCTCCTCCTGCGCGATTCTCCCTCCCGGCGCCCGTGCACCACGCATGGCCGAGACCCTTCGGACCGCCCTTCTTGTCCCCTTCGTTATTGGCCGGTTGTGTTCGCATTCTCCTGGTGCCGACCAGACGGCGCGCTTACCGTGGAAGCAGGAGGTCGCCGGTCGTGCACGCAGTGTCGTCGTGATCGCCGTACTCGGCATGCGCCGTTGCCTTCTTCCCTGCCCGTAAGACCCCCCACCCCGGGGTCGCGAGAGGAGAACCCATGTCGCTCGACGTCTCACCGGCGCTGTTGGAACAGGCCGAGCGAGGCGAGGTCGACGAAGCTGCATTCGTCGACTGCGTCCGGACCTCCCTGCCCTACGCATGGGAGATGATCAGCTCTCTGGTGGCCCAGCTGAAGGTGGACGGCGGCGAGTTCGCTGACAACCAGACGCCCCCGCCGGACGAGCAGGCACGTGGTCAGCTGCTGCGCGCGCTCGCGAGCGACGCCATACGGGGAGCGCTGCAGCGGCACTTCGGAGTACGACTCGCCTTCCAGAACTGCCACCGCGTCGCGGTGTTCGCGCTGGACCCCTCGGCGGACGAGCGGATCGCCCGCTTCACCTCCGTACGGGCCCAGTTGCTCAACCAGTCGGCCGAACTGCGCGACTGCTGACGCTTATTGCTGCCGCTCCGCATCGCGGGAGAGTGCATGCGTAACGGAGCGGCAGCCCCGCTGGCGCGGCGGGGCTGCACGGTGCGGCCGTACGGGGTCGCACGGGTGCCGCCCGCAAGTCCCGCCGGGCCGACGGAATCTCAGCGGAGCAGGGGCAGCACCTCGGAGCCGAGCCGCTGCACGTTCTCCTCGGTGGCGGCCAGGTCTCCGGATCCCTCGACGAGCAGCGCGAAGCGCGAGATCCCGGTGCGGTCCCGGGTGGCCGCGAGACGGTCGGCCGCCACCTTCGGCGGACCCACGGGATGGATCCCGCACAGGAACTCGGTGTACGCCACCGGATCCCGCATCGCCCGCCTACGGCCGTCGACCGTGACATGGGCGTCGAGTCCCCGCTTCATCCAGCCGGGCACGGCTTTCATCAGCGTCTCCTCGGCCGCGTCACTGCTGTCCGCGATCTGTGCCACACCCGCCGACACATGGCTGACCCGTGCGATCGCGTCGGGCGTGTGGCCCGACGCGAGGGCGTGGCGGCGCCAGAGGGCCACCATGTCCGTCTTCTCCTCGTCGCCCGTGTGCATCCCGAGGAGCATGGGAAGTCCGCGCTCCGCGGCAAGCCGCACAGTCGCCGGGGAGGTGCACGCCACGACCACCTCGGGGCCCTGTGCGTCGACGCTCCCGTCGCCGTCGATCAGGTCGTCCGGCCGCGGTACGACGGGGACTTCACGGAACGCGAAGCGTTCGCCCGCGGCCGACACCCGGGGCTCGCGCAGCCAGCGCAGCAGCAACTCGAGCGACTCGGGGAAGCCCTCCTCGTACGCCGCGAGGCCGGACCCGAAGACCTCCAGGTCGACCCAGGGGCCGCCGCGCCCCACCCCGAGGGAAAACCTCCCCCCGGAGACGAGGTGCAGCAGCGCCGCCTGCTCGCCGAGCGCCACTGGATGGGCCGTCGGTAGCACGCTCACCGCCGTACCCACCCGGATGCGCTCCGTGCGCCCCAGCAGCAGGGCGGCCAGTGTCACCGCCGACGGGCACACCCCGTACGGAACGAAGTGGTGCTCGGCAAGCCAGACCGAATCGAGTCCGGCCGTCTCCGCGGCCTCTGCCGACCGCACCGCCCGGTGCAGTGCCTCCCCATGGCCCTGGCCCGGGAACTGGGCGGCCAGTACAAAAGCTCCAACGCGCATCGCCTTCTGCCTCCTTGCGGCCGACGCGGCATTCCCCCCACACAGGCAACAACGTCTGACACGTGCCAAAGGCACGGCCCCGCGCGAAGTTGTTGCGATTTTCCGGTAACTGATCCCTCCGGGTGTCGCGGTCGCCGGCCGGAGCGGCCCCGGAGCGGGCTCCCCGGCCCGTAGGCTGGAGGCGAACTGTCCGGTCTGCCCGTGAGGTGTCAGGTGTCCCCGCGTCGAAACCGTCCCCCCGGAGGCGAGAAGCCGACCGACCGCGCGAGCGACATGGGCGATCGCTACGGCGGGGTGCAGCGGACCGAGAGCTGGCAGGGCGAGGAGTGGTCGGTCCGGCACGTGGCGGGAGCGAGTGCCGTGGGCAAGCGCTACCGCTGCCCTGGGTGCGAGCAGGAGATCCCGTCCGGGATGCCGCACGTGGTGGCCTGGCCCGAGTACGGCGGTGTGGACGACCGGCGGCACTGGCACAAGGCCTGCTGGAACGCGAAGGACCGCCGCACCTCGCGGGTGCAGCGGTCCCGCAACGCGCCGCGCCACTGATCCGGGGCCCGGATGCGGGCGCGTCGTGCGGCGGCTCCCCTCCGGGCGGTGCCGTGCGCGTCTGTCTACACGTCGCGCCGCGAGAGGGAGAAGTAGGCCCCCGTCATCGTCACGGCCGTGACTCCCAGCAGGATCCACAGAGGGTCCCACCCGGACGGACCGGAGTCGGTCACCGGGGCGCTGTACAGCACGCCGAGCTGGTTCGGGATCGAGTACTCGAAGAGCGCCTGCTGCACGTCCCGCAACGACTCCGCGAACATGAACAGCGCCAGCACCAGCGGCAGCAGGAACACTCCGATCATGATGGTGATGGATCCGGCGGAATGCCGGATCAGGGCACCGACCGAGAGCGACAGCAGCCCGAGCAGGGCGACGTACAGGCCCACGCCGACCGTCGCGCGGAACCAGGCCTCCCCCGAACTCTCGCCCGAGTCCACGATCGCGGACTGCAGAGCGCCGACGATCGCCGCGGTGATCGTGGTGATCACGAAGACGAGACCGAAGAAGACGAGGGCCTTCGCCGCGAGCACCCGCCCGCGGCTGGGGCAGGCGGTCAGGGTCGTGCGGATCATGCCCGTGCCGTACTCGGACGCGATGGTGAGCACGCCCAGCGTGATCACGCAGATCGAGCCGAGCAGCACCCCGAAGAAGCCGAGGCTGAGGATGGACGCCTCGCCGAGGTCGGCGTCGGTGCCGGCGACCGCGAACGCGGAGAGCAGACCGATGCCGACCATCAGCACGACCATCACGCCGAGCGTCCACATCGTGGAGCGCACGGAGCGGATCTTCGTCCACTCGGAAGCGAGCGCGTCTCCCAGGTGGGCGGCCCGCACCGGGATGGGCGAGGCGTAGGTGCCCTGCGGGTGTGCGCCCTGCTGCTGGTACGGGGTCGTCATCGGGCGTCCTCGTCGTTGCTCTTGGTCAGGTCTGCGGGTGCGGGTGCCGCCGCTGCCGGGGGAGAGGCGGGCGACTGCGACGCCTGGGGCCCGTGCGGCGCTCCGCCCGGGACCTCGCCCGCGGCGGCGTACGGGTTCTGCCCGGGCGGCGGCGGGGCGTACCACCCCTGCTGAGGCACCTCGGGGATGACCGGCTGCGGCGGCGCGTAGCCCATCGGCTGCTGCATCAGCCCGGCCTTCTGGTCGTTGGCCGAGCGGTAGTCCACGGCGGCCTGGGTCATCCGCATGTACGCCTCCTCCAGCGAGGCCTGGTGCGGCGAGAGCTCCCACAGCCGGACGTCGGAATCGTGGGCCAGGTCGCTGATCGCGGGCAGCGCCAGACCGGTCACCCGAAGCGCGCCGTCCGGCTCCGGCATGACCTGCCCGCCGGCCTCGGTGAGGACGCTCGTCAACTTCTCCCGCTGCTGCGGCTCGGTGTGCGGGGTACGGACCCGCGCGAAGCCCGCCGAGTTGTGCGCGATGAAGTCCTTGACGCTCATGTCGGCGAGCAGCTGCCCCCGGCCGATCACGATCAGGTGGTCGGCGGTGAGGGCCATCTCGCTCATCAGGTGCGACGAGACGAAGACCGTCCGGCCCTCGGCCGCCAGCTGCTTCATCAGATTGCGCACCCAGAGGATGCCCTCGGGGTCGAGGCCGTTGACGGGCTCGTCGAACAGCAGCACCTGCGGGTCGCCGAGCAGTGCGGCCGCAATGCCGAGTCGCTGTCCCATGCCCAGTGAGAAGCCGTTGGAGCGCCGTTTGGCGACGTCCTGCAGACCGACGACGCCGAGCACCTCGTCCACCCGGCGGGAGGGGATGCCCGAGAGCTGGGCCAGTGACAGCAAGTGGTTGCGCGCGCTGCGTCCGCCGTGCACCGCCTTGGCGTCGAGCAGGGCGCCGACCTGACGCGGTGCGTTGGGCAGCTTTCGGAAGGGATAGCCGCCGATCGTGACATGGCCGGAAGTCGGCTGGTCCAGCCCGAGGATCATGCGCATCGTCGTCGACTTGCCGGAACCGTTGGGTCCGAGGAAGCCGGTGACGGCGCCGGGCCGCACCTGGAAGGAAAGGTTGTACACGGCCGTCTTGGCGCCGTAGCGCTTCGTCAGGCCGACTGCCTCGATCATTCTCCAGCCCCATCGACAGGTCAGGTCGTCGGGGCACGGGCCAGGCGCGGCCGCAAGCCCCCGTAAGAGTTAGGAGGATATCCAGGCCTTGACGGTTCCAGCCAAGACTCAAACGGCGGTGAATCCCCCGATCGCGCTTCCCCGGCCGACCGTCGAGGAAGCGCGTCCTCCCGGCGGTGGGGCACCCTGGTCCGCGCTCGTAGGGGCCGGGATCAGGCGTCCCGGTGCTTGAGGACCAGGAAGCCGCCCAGCAGCACTGCAGCGACCCACAGCACCATCACGCCAAGACCGCCCCACGGGCCGTAGGGGGCCGCTTCGCTGTTCATCGCCTGGGGCACCACTTGCATGATCTTCGAACCCGCTTGGTCCGGGAACCAGCGGGCCACGTCCTTCGCGTACGGAACGGCCGACAGGATCTGGGAGACCAGGAAGAAGAACGGCATGAGGATGCCCAGCGACAGCAGCGAACTCCGCAGCATCGCCGCCACGCCCATCGAGAACACCGCGATGAGACCCATGTAGAGGCCACCGCCGATCACCGCGCGCAGGACGTTCTCCGCGCCGAGGGAGGTGCGGTGCTCCCCGAGCAGGGACTGGCCGAGGAAGAACGCCAGGAAGCTCGTCGCCATGCCGATCCCCAGCGCCAGCGCGCCGGCCACCAGGATCTTGCCGAAGAGGAACGTGGCGCGCTGCGGCACGGCGGCCAACGAAGTGCGGATCATGCCCGAGCTGTACTCCGTGCTGACGACGAGGACGCCGAAGACGACCATCGCGAGCTGCCCCAGCACCATCCCGGAGAAGCTGACCAGGGTTGGGTCGAAGGTGGCCCGCTCGGCGTCCGGAAGGTCGTCGAAGGTCGTGGCCAGGAGCGCGCAGAGGAGCCCGCCCACGGCGACCGTCACGACCAGTGCGCTCGCGAGGGTCCAGGTGGTCGAGGCCACCGTGCGGATCTTGGTCCACTCGGACCGGAGTACGGCAGGTACCGATGCCATGGATCAGGCTCCCTCGTCGCGCGGGGCCCAGCGGGGGCCGTGGTCCCGGGTGGAGTGGGCGTGGTACTCCACCGTGGCCGCCGTCATCTGCATGAACGCCTCTTCCAGCGAGGCCCGCTGCGCGCTCAGTTCGTGCAGGACGACGCGGTGCTGCGCCGCCAGCTCGCCGAGTTGCTCCGTGGTGGCGCCGTCGATCTCCAGGGTGCCGTTGCCCGCCTCGACGGCCGGGATGCCCGCAGTGTGGAGTATGTCCCGCAACCGCTCCTGCTGAGGTGAGCGGACCCGCACATAACTGCGCGAGTTCTGGTGAATGAAATCAGCCATCGATGTATCGGCGAGCAGTCGGCCCTGGCCGATGACGATCAAGTGATCCGCGGTGAGGGCCATTTCACTCATCAGGTGTGAGGAAACGAAGATCGTGCGACCTTCGGACGCGAGGGTCTTCATGAGATTGCGGATCCAGTGAATTCCCTCGGGGTCGAGGCCGTTGACGGGTTCGTCGAACATGAGAATCTCCGGATCGCCGAGCAGTGCGGAGGCGATTCCCAGTCGCTGGCCCATGCCGAGCGAAAATCCTTTGGACTTCTTGTTCGCCACTGCCGTCAGCCCCACGACATCGAGCACTTCCGCCACCCTGCTCGCCGGGATCCGGTTCGCCTGGGCGAGGCACAGCAGGTTGTTGTAGGCGGTGCGGCCCCCGTGCATGGCCTTGGCGTCCAGCAGCGCTCCGACGTGCCTGAGGGGTTCCTGAAGGTCCCGGTAGTGCTTGCCGTCGATCCGGACCGTCCCGCTGGTCGGGTTGTCCAGATCGAGCACCATGCGCATCGTCGTCGACTTGCCCGCGCCGTTCGGCCCCAGGAAGCCGGTCACCATGCCCGGCCTGACCGTGAACGAGAGGTGGTCCACGGCGAGCGTGCTGCCGAAGCGCTTGGTGAGGCCTTCGAGCTCGATCATGCGTTCACGCTACGGGCGCCGTCGGTCGAGCGCCACCACATCAAGCGAACAGAAACAGGATATTTCCCCATCGCACGGATGGCCGGAACACGACGGAGGAGCCCTGCAACGCGCCCGCGCCCGGCACCTGTGAAAGGCGCCGGGCGCGGGCGATGCGCATGCGCTGCCAGGTCCCACCGGACGGCAGGACCGGGGATCAGCGGGACTGCTGGGCGGGAACACCCCGGGAGATCGGCTCGTCCTCCGCAGGCGCTCCCGTCGCGGCCACCGCCGCACCCGTCAGCGTGGCCAGCATCTCGCGGACGTTGGTCAGCTGGGCGTTGATGGAGTCGCGGCGGTTCGTCAGAGCGGCCAGCTCGCGCTCGGATTCGCTGCGGATGCGGTCCGCCTTCGCGTTGGCGTCGGCCACGATGTCCTCGGCCTGGCGCTGGGCGGTCTCGACCGTCTGGCGGGCGCGACGCTCCGCGTCCGTACGCAGCTTCTCGGCCTCCAGGCGCAGCTGCTCCGCGCGGTGCTCGATCTCCGCCAGGCGCTTCTCCGCCTTCGCCTGACGCGACGCCAGGTCGCGCTCGGACTGTTCGCGGCGCTTGGCCAGGTTCGTCTCGAAGTCCGCGGCGGCCTGGGCGGCCTTGGCGCGCGTCTCCTCGAAGAGCGCGTCCGCCTCCTCGCGCTTGGACTGCGCGTCCTTCTGCGCATCGGCACGCAGCGAGTTCGCCTCGCTCTGGGCCTTCTCGACGATCCGGACGCCCTCGTCCTCGGCCTTCTGCTTCCGCTCGGACGCGAACGCCTCCGCGTCGTTGCGCACCTGTTGGGCGGCCGACTCGGCGAGCTCGCGGTGCTGCTCGGCGGCGCGACGGGCCTCCTCGCGCAGGTCCTTCGCCTCCTCCTCGGCGAGGCGGAGGATCTTCTCGACACGCGCACCGAGTCCTGCGTACGACGGTTCCGCGTCGTTGACCTGGGCCTGGGCATTCTGCGTCTCGAGGTGGAGCTCCTCGATGCGCTTTTCCAGCGAAGTGATCCGTGAGAGTGCACTGTCACGATCGGCGACGAGTTTGGTAATGCGGTCGTCCACCTGACCGCGGTCGTACCCACGCCGCACGAGCTCGAAGCCGAAGGGGGAGGATGTGTCGCTCATGGGGTTCCTGTCGAATGAGACCGGTGAGGTGTTAGGAGGAATCCTAGGGGCCAGAGCGGCGTGTCATCGAGCAGATGCCCGTTTGATATGGAGAATGTCCAGCCTTTTGAGTGGCTAGCCGTCGGACGACTTGCCACTCGAACGGGTAACTCCCGCACTGGCGCCCGCCTTGACGCCGCCGTCCTTGCCGGTTGACGGCGCCTCGAACGACTCCAGCGCCTCCAGCACGTCCTGGACCCGGGAGATCTCCGCCTGGATGTCCTCGCGCCTGCGCACGAGCACGTCGAGCTCCCGCTGGCCCTCCTTGAGCATCCGCTCCGCCTCGTGCTCCGCGTCGGTCTTGATCTTCGCCGCCTCGCGGATCAGTTCGGCCTTCTTCTGCTCGGCCTCCTTGAGGAGCGCCTCGGCCTTCTTGACCGCGGCGATCCGGACCTTGCCGGCTTCCGAATTGGCCTCCGAGACCAGTTCCTTGGCCTTCGCCTGGGCCTCGGACTGCTGCTCGGTGGCGACCTTCAGCAGCTGGTCGCAGCGCTCGCCCGCAGCCTTCATCTGCTCGGCCGACTCCCGGCGCGCCCGCTCGTGCAGCTCCTCGACCTCGCCCTCGGCTCGGGTACGCAGTTCCTCCGCGCGCTCCCGGACGGACGTCGCGTCCCGGCGCGCACCCACCAGCAGATCGTCGGCGTCCGTACGGGCCTTCTCCACCAACGAGTTGCCCTCGACGGTCGCCTCCGCGACCAGCCGCTCCGCCTCCTTGCGAGCCGCACCAACCATGGTGTCGGCCTGCTCCTCCGCCTCGGCGGTGGCGCGCAGCGCCTCCTCCTGGGCCTTGCCGATGAGCTGGTCCGCCTGTTCGGCGGCGTCCGCCCGGCGCTTCGCCGCGTCCTTGCGTGCGGCGTCCAGGATCCGGTCGGCCTCTTCGCGCGCCTCGCTCTGCATCCGCTCGGCGGCGATCTCGGCGTCGGCCCGCACCTGGTCCGACTCGTCCCTGATGCGCTCAGCGGCCTGCTGCGCCGAGCCGACGGCCTCGGCGGCCTCGGCGCGCAGCCGCTCGGCCTCACCGGACGCCTCGGCGACGAGCTGGTCGACCTGTTCGGCGGCGTCCGCCCGGCGCTTGTCCGCGGCCTTGCGCGCTTCGTCCAGGACCTTCTCGCCGTCGGCCCGTGCCGCGGCCCGCAACTCCTCGGCCTGCGCCTCGCCGTCCGCCTTGACCTGCTTGGCCTCGGTCCGCAGTCGAGCCGCGTCCTGCTCCGCGAGCGACAGCAGCTCCGACGCCTCGGTGGTGATCCGGTCGGCCTCGCTCGTCGCCTCGCCGACCAGCCGGTCCGCCTGCGCCGCGGCCTCGGACCGGATCCGGTTCGCGTCCTCGCGTGCCTCCGCACGGGAACGCGCAGCGTCCTGCTCGGCGGACGCGAGCGCGTCCGCCGCCTCCGTCCGCATGCGCTGGGCGTACTCCGCGGCGTCCGCGCGCAGCCGCTCCGACTCCGCGATCGCCTCGGACATCGTCCGCTCGGCGAGCGACTTCGCGGCCTCCGTCTCCTCCTCGGCACGCGCCCTGAGGCGCCCCGCGTCCTCGGAGGCACGTTCGCGCTCCGCGTAGGCGTCGGCGCGGACACGGTCCGCCTCCTCCTGCGCCTCCGTCCTGGTGCGGTCCGCCGCGTGCTCCGCGGCACTGCGCAGCCCGGCGATCTCCTGCTCGGCCTGCTCCTGCAGCCCGGAGACGGAATCCCGCACCTGCTGTGCGGTCTGCTCGGCGGCGGTGACCATCTCAAGGGCCCGCCGGTCCGCGTCCTCGACGAGCCGCTGCGCCTCGGCCTGGGCCTCCTCGACCCGCTTGCGGGCCGCGGCCAGCAGCTCCTCGCTCTGCTCCCGGGCGTGCTCGCGCTCCTGACCGGCCTCGGAGCGGGCCGCGGTCAGCGTCTCCTCGGCCTCCCTGCGGCGCCGGTTCGCCTCCTCCTGTGCGGCGGCCAGCGCCTCGGTGGCCTCCTGACCGACCCGCTCGGCGGCCGCGGCAGCTTCGCTGCGGACCCGGTCGGCGGTCTCCTGCGCCTCCGTCTTCAGTCGCTCGGCCTCGCTGGCGGCCTCGGTGCGCAGCCGCACCGCCACGGCCTCGCCCTCGGCGCGCGAGGCAGAGGCGTCGGACGCGGCTTCGGTGCGCAGCCGCTCGGCCTCCTCCTCGGCCTGCGCCTGGAGCGTACGGATCCGCTCGGCGGCCTCGGTGCGCAGCCGCTCGGTCTCCTCCGCGGTCTCCCGGCGCAGCCGCTCGGCCTCCACCCGGGCCTCGGACAGTGCCTGCTCCGCGGCTTCGCTGCGCTCCTGCGCCTCGGTGTGCAGCCGGGTCAGCTCCTCGTCGGCCTCCCGGCGGCGGGCCACGGCGGCACGTGCCGCCTCCTCGCGGACCTCGGCGGCGGCACGCTCGGCGGTGGCCCTGGCCTCGTCCGCCTGTTCCTCGGCCTCGGCGCGCAGCCGCTCCGCCTCGGTGCGGGTGCGGTCCAGCGTCTCCTCGGCCTGCCGGCGCAGGGCGGTAGCCCGCTCGATCGCTTCCGTGCGCACCCGCTCGCTGTCCGCGGTGGCGCTGGACCGCACCTCGTCGGCGTCGGCCTTCGCCTTCGTGAGCAGTTCCTCGGCGGACTTCGCCGCCTCCTCGATCTGCTGGACGGCCTCCCGGCGGGCTTCGCTGCGGATCCGCTCGCCCTCGGCGACGGCCTCGGCGCGCAGGTGCTCCGCCTCGCCGCGCAGCCGGCGGGCCTCCTCCTGCAGCTCGACCGTCTTGGCGCGGTACTCCTTGGTGTCGTCCTTCGCCGCGCCCTTGAGTTCCTCGGCCGTGTCGTGGGCCTCGGCGCGCAGCCGGTCCGCCTCGGTCTCGGCCTCGCGGCGGATCCGCTCGGCCTCCTCGGCGGCCTTGCGCGTGGTCGCCTTGGCGTCGTCCGAAGCCTTGTTCAGGACTTCCTCGGCGGTCCTGGCAGCCTTGGCGAGCTGGGCGGCGGAGTCTTCGGCCGCGACGGTCCTCGCCTTCTCGGCGGCCTCGGAGACCAGCTTCTCCGACTCGCCGCGGGCGTCCGCGAGGGCCTGCTCGGCCTCCGCCTTGATCGCCTCGGCCTGCTTGGTGGCCTCCCCGACCAGACGGGCGATCTCGGACTTCGCGGTACGGGCCCGCTGCTCGTTCGCCGATTCGGCGTTCGCAAGGGTCTTGCCCGCGCTCTCCTTGGCCTCGGCGACCAGCTTCTCCGCCTCGGCACGGGCCTCGCGGAGCTTCTCCTCGGCCTCCTGCAGCCTTTGCTCCGCGGTGCGGCTGAGCTCCGCGGCCTGTTGGCGGGCCTGATCGGACTCGGCGGAGGTGGTCGACCGCAGGTGCTCCGCGTGACTGGTGGCCTCCTGCGCCTGGGTGGAGGCCGCGTTGAGGAGTCGCTCGGCGTCCTTCCGGGCGCGCAGCAGGATCGCCTCGGCCTCGGAGCGGGCGGCCTCGGCCTCGGAGCCGAGGCGCTGCCGGGTCTGCTCCGCGAGCCTCGCGGCCTCGGCGCGGGCGGTGGCCACGGCCTGGTCGGCCTCCGTGCGTGACTCGTCGAGGAGGCGGCGGGCCTGGGCCTCGGTGCGGGCGCGCAGCTGCTCGGCCCACGCCACGTTCTCGTTGACGTGCGCCTCGACGGTCTGGCGGCGTTCCGCCAGCTCCTGGTCGAGTCGCTGGCGGCGCTGGTTGGCCTCCGCGTGCAACTCGGCCTGGAGGCGGGCCTGGTGCTCGGCGTGCTCCTGGAGGATGCGCTGGGTCTGCGCACGGACCTCGCGCAGCTCCCGCTCGGCGTCGGAGCGCATCTGGTCGGCCTGGATCTGGGCATTGCGGAGCAGCTGCTCTGCCTGGTAGCCGATGTCGGCGCTGTCGTACGCGGGACGGGACGCGAGACTGCGCCGCGCCTCGTGGAGCTTGGCGCGCAACACCTCGACCTGGTATCCGAGGTCCTCGGCGTGCTGGACGGCCTTCTCCCGCTCGGTCTTCAGCCGGTCCATCTCGGCTTCGAACCGCGAGAGGTGGTCGTCGTCAGCTCGGTGGCTCTCCTGGCGTTCGTAGCCCCGCACTACGCGGTCCCATCCGTCCCCTGGTCGCAACTCTGTACAGACGAGCACCGTTCGCTGGGAACGGCCCCCCGGGGAATGGTGTCAGACTCACCGGGGACGCGGCTCGCCCCCGGCCCGGCCCCGGCCCGGAGCGGCCCACTCTACCGGGCCGGGAATCCGGAGGTCAGTGGTCCGCGGAGGACGGGTCGGCCGAGGTGACGAGTTCGGTGAGGACCCCGTGGCAGTCCTTGGGGTGCAGGAAAGTGATACGGGACCCCATGGAGCCGATACGCGGTTCGTCGTAGAGGACCCGGACGCCCTTGTCCCGGATGGACTGCGCATCCCCGTCGACGTCCGCCGTGCCGAAGGCGATGTGGTGGACGCCTTCACCGTTCTTCGCCAGCCACTTGCCGACCGCGGAGTCCTCGCGGGTCGGCTCCAGGAGCTGGAGGTAGGAGGCGCCGCCGTCCGAGGTCTCGTTGATCTTGAGCATGGCCTCGCGCACGCCCTGCTCCTCGTTGACCTCGGTGTGGAACACCTCGAAGCCGTACGTGGCCCGGTAGAACTCGACGGTCTCGTCGAGGTCGAAACAGGCGATCCCGATGTGGTCGATTCGCGTCAGCATGGGTCCAGTGGAGCGCTCCTGCCTGTGGTTACGCAACGTGCGCGCGATCACACCGGATGGCCGGTGACCCGACTGGGTACCGCTCAGTACAGTGCGAGTAAACCCTCGTTCACTCCTCAGCCGCCGCGCTGGAAGGGGATCCCCTCTCATGTCTGGAACGAACAGCACCACATCCGTGATCGTCGCCGGCGCCCGTACCCCCATGGGGCGGCTGCTCGGCTCGCTGAAGTCCTTCTCCGGAGCCGACCTGGGCGGGTTCGCGATCAAGGCCGCGCTGGACCGGGCCGGTATCGGTGGCGACCAGGTGCAGTACGTGATCATGGGCCAGGTGCTCCAGGCCGGGGCGGGGCAGATTCCGGCCCGGCAGGCCGCGGTCAAGGCCGGAATCCCCATGAACGTGCCCGCGCTGACCGTCAACAAGGTGTGCCTCTCCGGACTGGACGCGATCGCGCTCGCCGACCAGCTGATCCGCGCCGGCGAGTTCGACGTGGTCGTCGCCGGTGGCCAGGAGTCGATGACCAACGCCCCGCACCTGCTGCCGAAGTCCCGCGAGGGCTTCAAGTACGGGGCGGTCGAGATGCTCGACGCGATGGCGTACGACGGCCTCACCGACTCGCTCGAGGGCATCGCGATGGGCGAGTCCACGGAGAAGCACAACACCCGCCTCGGCATCGCTCGCCCCGAGCAGGACGAGATCGCCGCGCTGTCCCACCAGCGCGCCGCAGCCGCACAGAAGAACGGCCTGTTCGAGGCCGAGATCACGCCCGTGGAGATCCCGCAGCGCAAGGGCGAGCCCGTCCTCTTCAGCAAGGACGAGGGCATCCGTGCGGAGACCACCGCCGAGTCGCTCGGGAAGCTGCGCCCGGCGTTCGCCAAGGACGGCACGATCACGGCCGGCACCTCGTCGCAGATCTCCGACGGTGCCGCCGCCGTCGTCGTCATGAGCAAGGCCAAGGCCGAGGAGCTCGGCCTGGAGTGGATCGCCGAGATCGGTGCCCACGGCAACGTGGCGGGCCCGGACAACTCGCTCCAGTCGCAGCCCTCCAACGCCATCCAGCACGCCATCAAGAAGGAGGGGCTGGAGGTCTCCGACCTGGACCTGATCGAGATCAACGAAGCGTTCGCGGCCGTCTCGGTGCAGTCAATGAAGGACCTGGGGGTGTCCCCGGAAAAGGTGAACGTCAACGGTGGTGCGATTGCCCTCGGGCACCCGATCGGCATGTCGGGCGCGCGGATCGTGCTGCACCTCGCGCTGGAGCTGAAGCGGCGCGGCGGTGGGGTCGGCGCGGCCGCCCTCTGCGGCGGCGGCGGTCAGGGCGACGCGCTGATCGTCCGCGTACCGGCCAAGTAAGTCCTGCGACGAACGGAGTGCGCACGATGGTGGACGTCCCCGGGCTGGTCGCCCAGGCGCGGGAGGGTCGGCCGCGGGCCGTGGCCCGGCTGATCTCACTCGTCGAGGGGGCGTCCCCGCAGTTGCGCGAGGTCATGGCGGCGTTGGCGCCACTGACCGGCGGCGCTTACGTGGTGGGTCTGACCGGCTCGCCGGGGGTCGGCAAGTCCACGTCCACCTCCGCTCTGGTGACGGCCTACCGGCGGGCTGGGAAGCGGGTGGGCGTCCTGGCCGTCGACCCGTCGTCGCCGTTCTCCGGAGGCGCGCTCCTCGGCGATCGGGTCCGTATGTCGGACCACGCCTCCGACCCCGGCGTCTACATCCGTTCGATGGCCACCCGCGGCCATCTGGGCGGACTCGCCTGGGCCGCTCCGCAGGCCATCCGGGTGCTGGACGCCGCGGGTTGCGACGTGGTGCTCGTGGAGACGGTCGGGGTCGGCCAGTCGGAGGTCGAGATCGCCTCCCAGGCTGACACCTCGGTGGTGCTGCTCGCACCCGGAATGGGTGACGGCATCCAGGCCGCGAAGGCGGGCATCCTGGAGATCGGCGACGTGTACGTGGTCAACAAGGCGGACCGCGACGGCGCCGACGCGACCGCCCGCGAGCTCAACCACATGCTCGGCCTCGGCGAATCCAGGGCACCGGGTGACTGGCGGCCCCCGATCGTGAAGACGGTCGCCGCACGGGCGGAAGGCATCGACGAGGTCGTCGAGGCACTGGAGAAGCACCGCGCATGGATGGAGGAGCACGGCGTGCTCGCCCAGCGGCGCAGTCGCCGCGCGGCGCACGAGGTGGAGACCATCGCGCTCACCGCCCTGCGTGAACGCATCGGTGACCTGCACGGTGACCGCCGGCTCGAAGCGCTCGCTGCCAGGATCGTGGCGGGCGAACTCGACCCGTACGCGGCGGCTGACGAACTCGTGGCGGGCCTCACGGGCGAGTAGCCCGCGGGCAGGTGCGGGCCGCGGCCCGGTGGCGGAGGTACGGTCTCCGCGGCCGGGCCCTGCTCGCGCCGAGGGTGTTCCCGCTGCCGGGCCGGGCAGCCGCGCGCGCCACGGGAGACGGGCGCGCCACGGGGCGCCACGACCGCGCACCGGCCCGTGGTCGTACACCCTTTCGGGCGTGCGGGCGCGGGGCAGAAGCCGGGCGTTCCCGGGGTCGTGCCCGCCGCCCTGGACGCCCGCGTGACGGCGCGCCTCCGCGGTATCGGGGCGGGCCGACGGGCGGGCCGGGCGCCCAGGGGGCCGTCAGACCCTGCCGCGCCGCCCGCGCAGATGCTCGGCAACCGGCTTCAGCGATTCGTGGAGGTCGGCGAGCGCCTCCGGGGAGAGCATGTCGATGAAGTGCTGGCGCACCGACTCGACGTGGTGCGGGGCCACCTTCTTCATGGTCTCCATCCCCTGGTCGGTGAGGACGGCGTACAACCCCCTGCGGTCGGACTCGCAGTTCTCCCGCCGGACCAGGCCCGCGTTCTCCATGCGGGTGATCTGGTGGGAGAGTCGGCTCTTGGACTGGAGCGTGGCCGCTGCCAGATCGCTCATCCGCATGCGCAGGTCCGTGGACTCCGAGAGGTTGACGAGGATCTCGTAGTCGTTGTTGGTCAGGCCGAACGGTTGCAGGTCCTTCTCCATCTGGTACGTCAACAGTCTGTTGACATCCAGATAGGTGCGCCAAGCGCACTGCTCCGTATCGCTCAGCCAGCGCGTGGCCGTCTCGGTCTCCATATATGGATACTACCCTAAGAAGTTGAAAGACGGACGAAGTGGTGGATAGTGGCGTCCTGCACCCCGATCCCCCTATCAGGGGTGCAGACGTTCGACGTCACACTCCGCAGCCTACCGCTCACAAGCCGAAGCGACGTTGGAGGTCCCCAAGCTGGCCGGGAAGGCGGGGTGTGGACGCGTGTTGACCGAGAGGACCACCGTGGCCTCCGCCCGGCACCCCCGGCTCGTGCGGCACCGTGCCCGTCGCCTGCTCCGCCATCAGCGTCTCGGTCGACTGCAGCAGCACGGTCCCGGCGCCCACGAACTCGAACTGGTGCTCCTCGCCCGAGGCCCCGCCGATCCCGGTGAGCTGGCGCAGTCCGCCCATCACGCCGCTCATGTAGCCGTGGTCGTAGTGGTGGCACGGGGACGGGCAGTCCGCCCAGCCCACCAGGGCCTGTGGGTCGACGCGGATCGGAGGCTCCATGAACACCACCGGGCCGTTCGAGGCCGCGACGAACTTGCCCGTGCCGATCAGCGTCAGGAAGCCCGGCACGATCGACTGCTTCAGTGCCAGCGAGGGCTGGTACGCCAGCAGGTTCCCGGCCCTGATCGTCAGGTTGCCGTCGTCCAGGTCGTAGGAATTGACGTCGAAGGCCCGGTCCGCGAGCAGCATCTTGCCGCTGCCCTCGGCCACCACCCAGTCGCTCGCGTGCAGCGGGGAGTGGAAGCTCGTCCGCATCAGGCGGTCCAGTCGACCGTGGCCGATCCCGTTGAACTCGATCTGGCCGTAGTAGGCGATCATCTTGCCCTTCTGCAGGAACCACTGGGAGCCCTTGAGCTCCACGCAGAAGGTGTAGGCGTTGACGTTGTCGTCGCTCGGCAGCGTCATCGGGTCATGGGTCACGGGCGTGCTCACAGTTTCTCCTCCGACGCCTGGACGTACACGGCACCACTGCCGCTCAGCTCCAGCTGGAATGCCTCGCCCGAGCCGCGCCCCACCATGTCGCGCCAGCCGAGCGCCGTGGAGAGCTTGTTGCGTACGTCGCCGTGGTGGGCGACGTACGCCTGGGGGTCGACGTGGACCGGCCGGCCGGGGCTGATCGGCAGCTCGATCACACCGCCGTGGGCCATGACCGCGACGGCGCCGTGGCCCTTGAGGGTCGTCGTGAACAACCCCTGGCCCGTGACCTGGCCGCGCACCATGCCCATGATCCCGCCCTGCGAGCCCATGAACATCGTTCCCTGCTGGAGGGAGCCGTCGAAGGCCAGGAGCCGGTCGGCCTCGACGTAGAGGGTGTCGCCGGTGAGGTTGATGACGTGGATGTGGTGGCCGCCGTGGCCGAACATCACGGTGCCGTTCCCCTCGACCGTCATCAGCGGCGTGGCCTCGTCGGCCACCCGTCGTCCGATCATCGACATCAGGCCGCCCTGCCCGCCCGTCACGTTGGGGGTGAAGGACACCTGGCCCCGGTACGCGAGCATCGCGCCGCGCTGGCTGTACATCGTCTGGCCGGGCACCACCGTGGCCTCGACCATCTTCGAATTGATCTCGCGGAACGGCATCAGACGTCCCCTCCGATGGTGTTCCGCTCGCTCGGCTGCACGTAGACGAGCCCGTCGCCCTCGAACCGGATCTGGAAGGCCTCGCCGCCGCCCTCGCCCATGAGCGTGCGGAAGGTGACGCCCGACTGGAAGTTCTGCTGGAGGTTCCCCTGGTGCGCGATGTACGCGCCGGGGTCGACGGAGAGTGGGTACTGGCGCGTCACCCGGAGCACCACGGCCGGGCCGTCGGACATGATCGCCGCCTGACCCGTGCCCTCGACGGTCGTCGTGAACAGGCCGTTGCCGGTCGCGCCGCCGCGTAGCCCGGTGAAGCTCGTGCCCGTGCGCAGCCCGCTGTCGGTGCAGAGGAGGTTGCTCGACTCGACGTAGAGCTTGTCGCCGTGCAGCGAGACGAGGTTGATCTCGGACGCGCGGTCGGCGAAGTAACAGGTGCCCTGGCCCTTCACCTCCATCATGGTCATCTGCTCGCCGGTGAGGCGGCGGGTCACCATGCCGCGGATGCCCTCACCCCCGCCGGACAGTTTCTTGAACGCCATCTGGCCGTCGTACGCGACCATCGAGCCGTTCTTCGCCTTGACGGCGTCCCCGGTCATGTCGACGGCGAGCACCTTGCTGCCGTGAAGTCGAAACATTGCCACGGAGGTGAAGGTACTGGGCGGCGTACGTTCCGGGACAGGCCCCTCGGAATGAACGCGACCCCGACCACACCCTGAACCCACCCGGGCAAACCGCGGGAAAGGGGCAATGCCACAATGGGCGTGCTTGTGCGTGCGTTCACAAGATTGACCGCCTCCTTTCGAACCCCACCGAAGGTGCCTTTCGTGGACATCAAGACCGCCTCCGCCCTCCACCGCCTGCGACTCGTCTCCGCGCCCGAGGCCGTGTCCTTCCTCCTGCTGCTCGTGTGCTCGGTGCTCAAGCGCACGACGGAGTTCAACGCCGTCCCGGTCATGGGTGCGATCCACGGTGTGCTGTTCATCCTGTACGTGATCTTCTGGCTCGACGCCTGGAACCGTGCGAAGTGGGACGTCAAGACGGCTGCGGTCTACTTCGTCCTGTCGGTGCTGCCCTTCGGCGGCTTCTACGCCGAGCGCAAGCTCAGGAGGGCCGCCGAGGACGCCGTCATCGCCTCCCGGGCCCGCCGCGAGATGAAGGTGGGCTCGTGATCGTCGCCTTCTCCGTGACCCCGTTGGGCGTGGGCGAGGACGTCGGGGAGTACGTCGCCGACGCGGTCCGGGTCGTCCGGGAGTCCGGCCTGCCCAACCGCACGGATGCCATGTTCACCTGCGTCGAGGGGGAGTGGGACGAGGTCATGGACGTGGTCAAGCGTGCCGTCGCCGCCGTCGAGGAGCGGGCACCGCGCGTTTCCCTCGTGCTCAAGGCCGACCTCAGGCCGGGTGTGACGGACGGGCTGACCGGCAAGGTCGAGACGGTGGAGCGGCACCTGTCGGCCTGACTCGCCGGCGGACGGCCAAGCCCCCGGGAGCGGACGAACGCATCCGGGGGCTCTGCGTGCGGCGCCGGCCGCACCCGCGTGCTGCCGGAGGGCCGGGCGGGGGACGCGGTCGTCGGCGTCCGAACTTCGGAACCGGGCTGACCAGCATGTGACCAGTGGGTATGGTCGGTGCCGTGCCGAAGCCGCTCAGTCTCCCCTTCGATCCCATCGCCCGAGCCGATGAGCTCTGGCAGAAGCGCTGGGGTCCCGTGCCCTCGATGGCCGCGATCACCTCGATCATGCGCGCGCACCAGATCCTGCTCGCCGAGGTGGATGCCGTCGTCAAACCGTACGGACTGACCTTCGCGCGCTACGAGGCGCTGGTGCTGCTGACCTTCTCCAAGGCCGGTGAGCTGCCGATGTCCAAGATCGGTGAACGTCTGATGGTGCACCCGACGTCGGTGACCAACACCGTCGACCGCCTGGTGGCGTCGGGTCTGGTCGCCAAGCGCCCCAACCCCAACGACGGGCGCGGGACGCTCGCCTCCATCACGGAGAAGGGCCGGGAGGTCGTGGAGGCGGCCACCCGCGACCTCATGGCGATGGACTTCGGGCTCGGCGCCTACGACGCGGAGGAGTGCGCGGAGATCTTCGCGCTCTTGCGGCCGCTGAGGGTCTCGGCACACGACTTCGACGAGACGTGACCGCCCGGGTGGGTCGCGACCGGCGCCGCCCCACCCGCCCGAAGATCTCCCAAAGCGGGCGGTTACGCTCCTCCCATGAAGAAGAGCGTGCTGACCCGCTACCGGGTGATGGCCTACGTCACCGCCGTCATGCTGCTGATCCTGTGCGGCTGCATGGTGGCGAAGTACGGGTTCGGCGAGGGAGAGGACCTGACCCTCATGGTCTCCCAGGTCCACGGGGTCCTCTTCATCATCTATCTGATCTTCGCCTTCGATCTGGGCTCCAAGGCGAAGTGGCCCTTCGGCAAGCTGCTGTGGGTGCTGGTCTCCGGCACCATTCCCACGGCCGCCTTCTTCGTCGAGCGCAAGGTCGTCCGCGAGGTCGAGCCGCTGGTCGACGGGCCGGCGCCGGTCGCTGCCGAAGCCTGATCCCCGACCGGCCGCACCGCCGTACGGAGTGTTGCGCCGGTCTGCCATCGACATTTACTAGGACGTCCTAGTAAATTCGAAGGTATGGACGCTGACGCCATCGAGGAGGGCCGCCGCCGCTGGCAGGCCCGGTACGACTCCGCAAAGAAGCGGGACGCCGACTTCACCACGCTTTCCGGGGACCCGGTCGAGCCGGCCTACGGGCCCAGGCCCGGCGACACCTACGAGGGCTTCGAGCGCATCGGTTGGCCCGGGGAGTACCCGTACACCCGCGGGCTGTACCCGACGGGCTACCGGGGCCGCACCTGGACCATCCGCCAGTTCGCCGGCTTCGGCAACGCCGAGCAGACCAACGAGCGGTACAAGATGATCCTGGCCGCCGGCGGCGGCGGGCTCTCGGTCGCGTTCGACATGCCCACCCTCATGGGCCGTGACTCCGACGATCCGCGCTCGCTCGGCGAGGTCGGACACTGCGGCGTCGCCATCGACTCCGCCGCCGACATGGAGGTCCTCTTCAAGGACATCCCGCTCGGCGACGTCACGACCTCCATGACGATCAGCGGACCTGCCGTACCCGCCTTCTGCATGTACCTCGTCGCTGCCGAGCGGCAGGGCGTCGACCCGGGCGTGCTCAACGGCACGCTCCAGACCGACATCTTCAAGGAGTACATCGCGCAGAAGGAGTGGCTCTTCGAGCCCGAACCGCATCTGCGCCTCATCGGCGACCTGATGGAGTACTGCGCCCGCACCATTCCCGCCTACAAGCCGCTGTCCGTCTCCGGGTACCACATCCGCGAGGCCGGGGCGACGGCGGCGCAGGAACTCGCGTACACCCTCGCGGACGGTTTCGGATACGTCGAGCTCGGCCTCAGCCGCGGCCTGGACGTCGACCTCTTCGCCCCCGGGTTGTCCTTCTTCTTCGACGCACACGTCGACTTCTTCGAGGAGATCGCCAAGTTCCGCGCGGCCCGGCGCATCTGGGCCCGCTGGATGAAGGAGGTCTACGGCGCGAAGACCGACAAGGCTCAGTGGCTGCGTTTCCACACGCAGACCGCCGGTGTGTCGCTCACCGCCCAGCAGCCGTACAACAACGTCGTCCGCACGGCGGTGGAGGCCCTCGCCGCCGTCCTCGGCGGGACCAACTCGCTGCACACCAACGCACTCGACGAGACCCTGGCCCTCCCCTCCGAGCAGGCCGCGGAGATCGCGCTGCGCACCCAGCAGGTGCTGATGGAGGAGACCGGCGTCGCCAACGTCGCCGACCCGCTGGGCGGCTCCTGGTACGTCGAGCAGCTCACGGACCGCATCGAGGCCGACGCCGAGAAGATCTTCGACCGGATCAAGGAGCGCGGCCTGCGGGCCCATCCGGACGGCAAGCACCCCATCGGGCCCGTCACCTCGGGCATCCTGCGCGGCATCGAGGACGGCTGGTTCACCGGCGAGATCGCCGAGTCGGCCTTCCGCTACCAGCAGGCACTGGAGAAGGGCGACAAGCGCGTCGTCGGTGTCAACGCCCACCACGGCTCGGTCACCGGCGACCTGGAGATCCTCCGCGTCAGCCACGAGGTCGAGAAGGAGCAGGTCCGCATCCTCGACGAGCGCAAGTCCCGTCGGGACGACGCACGTGTCAAGGCTTCGCTGGCCGCCATGCTGGCCGCCGCCCGTGACGGTTCGAACATGATCGAGTCCATGCTCGACGCGGTACGCGCCGAGGCGACCCTCGGTGAGATCTGCAACGCACTGCGGGACGAATGGGGCACGTACACGGAGCCGGCCGGCTTCTGAGCCCGGCTCCCGACCCCGATCCGCACGACCCCGATCCGCACGACCCCGATCCGCACGGCCGCGGTGCGCACGACGACCGTGCACGAAGGCCGCCGGTGGGTCCGGCCGTCGCCCCCACCGTGGCGCGACGGCCGGCCCGCCCGTTCCCGCGTGCGGCACGCATGCCCGTCCGCCTCCGCCACATCGAGGCTGTGGGCCCTTCGCGGACGGTCAACGGGGACGCGAACCTCCCGCCGACGGCGGTGAGCCGGGGACGCGTGACCGCCGTGCCGGAGGACCGGCCGCCGAGGGAGGCACGCCGCCTCGCTCCGGGTGGGCGTCGCGGACGGGCTCGACAGCGCCGTCGCGGCCCTCCTGATCGCCGCGACGCCGCCACGCCGCGGTCCGCCGTCGCAGGACGCGTGGGCCCGTGCAACACGCGTCCGCCACCGGGCGGCTGCCGTCCGAGGAACGCGCACCTGCCGTCCACGGGGACCCGGCCGGACAGCCCACGGCTCAGGGAGAGCTCACCACGGTGCCCGCGAACGTGAGCCGGAACAACGCACCGCCGCCCGGTGCGTGCTCCGCCGTCAGCTCGGCGCCATGGGCACGGGCGATCTGGCGGGCCATCGCCAGGCCCAGCCCCGAGCCGGGCAGTGCCCGTGCGCTCTCCGCCCGGTAGAAGCGGTCGAAGACGTAGGGCAGGTCCTCCGGCGAGATCCCGGGACCGTGGTCGCGCACGGTCAGATCGGTGGTCGTCAGCGCGATCTCGACCGGAGCGCCGGGCGGGCTGAACTTGGCCGCGTTGTCGAGCAGGTTCGTCAGCAACCGGGACAGTCGGGCGGGCACACCCGGCAGGGTGAGGTCCACGGTGGCCCCGTCCGTCCAGAAGGTGAAGTCCGTCTCCGGCCAGTGGGCCCGTGCGGTGTTCACCGCGTGCTCGGTCAGCTGCTCCAGTCGCACGGTCTCCAGCAGGGGGTGCGGTTCCTCGTCCCTCGCCAGCTCGATCAGGTCGTTCACCAGCCCCGTGACCTCGCGCAGCTGCCGCGCCAGCGCGCCGGACGCCCGGTCGCGCTGCGCCCCCGTGAGGCGGTCCGCGCGAGCCAGCAACTCGGCATTGGTGCGCAGCGCGGTGAGCGGTGTGCGCAGTTCGTGCGAGGCGTCCGCCACCAACCGCCGCTGTGCCGTGACCGACTGCTCCAGCTCACCCAGCATGGTGTTGAACGTGGCGGCGAGCCGGGTCACCTCGTCCTCGCGCCCGGGCGGGCCCGGCGGCAACTCGATGCGGTGCCGGGGGTCGCGGGTCGCCGCGATGCGCTCGGCGGTCGCCGTCAGCCGGGCCACCGGAGCCAGACCGGTGCGGGAGACGGCGTACCCGAGTGCCCAGGCCAGGATGATCCCGGAGGTCCCGACCAGCGAAAGCAGCCAGGCCGCCTGCCGTACGCCCCGTTCCACGGTGTCCGCACGCAGCGCCACCTGCAGCGCCGCGTCCTTGCCGAACGGGGTCGTGAGCATCCGCGCGGGACGGCCCGCGACCGTGGTGTTGCTGAAGTACGGCGGCCGGTCACCGGCCGCGACCTGCCGCACGGGCGCGGAGACGGGCAGCGGGTACGGCTTGTCCGCATCGGCCGACGGATCCACGGGGACGACTTGGGCGCAGGCGGGAGCTGCGAGGAAGCGGCACTCGCCCGCGAAGACGTCAGGACCCGCCCCGCGGTTCTGCTGGATCACCTGTGTCGCCGACTGGGTCAGGTTCAGGTCGAGCTGGTGGTACATCTCGTAGCGCAGGACGACGAACGCCGCGGCACACACCCCCACGGCCACCAGGGCGACCGCGGCCGACGCGGCGAGGGCGAGCCTGGTGCGCACCGGGCGACGCCGCCGCCAGCGCGCGCCCAGCCGGCGGCCGCCGGTCACGGGACGTCCAGCCGGTAGCCCACCCCGTGCACCGTGTGGACCAGTCGTACCTCGCCCGCCGCCTCCAGCTTGCGCCGCAGGTAGCCCACGTACACCGCAAGCGAGTTGGATCCCGGGCCGAAGTCGCGTCCCCAGACCCGCTCGTGGATCAGCTCACGGGTCAACACCTGGCGCGGATGGCACAGCAGCAGCTCGAGCAGCGCGCATTCGGTGCGGCTGAACTCCAGTGGACGTCCGCCGCGGCTGCCGGTGCGGGTCACCGGATCCACTTCCAGGTCGGCGAACGTCAACCGTGCGGTGTCCCCGTCCGGGCCGGGGGGAGCGGCCCGGCGCAGCAGGGCGCGCATCCTCGCGGTCAGCTCGTCCAGCGCGAAGGGCTTCACCAGGTAGTCGTCGGCACCCGCGTCCAGCCCGTCGACGCGTTCACTCACGGAGTCCAGGGCGGTGAGCACGAGTACGGGGGTGCGGTCCTCCAGCGCGCGCAGCCTCCTGCACACGGCCAGCCCGTCCAGCACCGGCATCATGACGTCGAGCACGAGCGCGTCCGGTTGCCAGGCGGCCACCTCGGAGAGCGCGGCCAGACCGTCCGCCGCCTCCCTGACCTCATACCCCTCGACACAGAGGCCGTCGGCCACCGCGGCCCGCACCTCCGGATCGTCATCGACCACCAGGATCCTTGCTGCTCCCATGGCACCCAAGCCTGCCAAACCGGCTTCTTAGATCCCTCTTAAAGCGCTTCGCCAGCGTGGCCACCATGCGCACACCACACCTTGCCCGAGCGGCGGAACGGCCGGAGCCCGGCCCGTGGGCCGCCCGGGAACCGCTGTCCGTCGTGATCGGCGCCGGGGGCACCGGCGGCCACATCTATCCCGGCCTCGCGCTCGCCGAGGCACTGCGCCGCGCCGTGCCCGAGGCAGTGATCTCCTTCGTGGGCACCACGCGGGGGCTGGAGACCGAACTGATACCAGCAGCGGGGCACCGGCTGCACACCGTCGACATGATCCCCTTCGACCCGTCGCTCGGTGCGCGGCGCTACCTGCTGCCGGCCGCCCTGCTGAGGTCCGCGGCCCAGTGCCGGGCGATCCTCCGCGACCAGCGGGCCCACATCGCCGTCGGCATGGGCGGCTATCCGAGCGCCCCGGTCATCCTCGGCGCGCGGCTGTCCGGACTGCCGAGCCTCATCCACGAGTCCAACGCCGTTCCGGGACGGGCCAACCAGTTCGCTGCCCGGCTGACGCCGCACCTCGCAGTCGCCTTCGACCGCAGCCGGGCCCACCTCGCCGGCGGTGAGAACGCCCTGACCACCGGCATGCCCGTGGCCGCTTCGCTGGCCCGGCTCGACCGTGCGGCGCTGCGCAGCGCCGCACGCCGCGAGCTGGCCGTGCCGGAGCGGGCGCGGATGCTGCTGGTCAACGGCGGCAGCCTCGGCGCGGCCCGGCTCACCGAGGCAGCCATCGGGCTCGCGGACGCCTGGGGTGACCGCACCGACGTCCACCTGCTGATCAAGACCGGGCCCGCGGCTCTGGAGGAGACGCGTCGCAGGCTCGGCGACTCACCCGTCGCACGGGCCGTCGCGTACCTCGACCGGATGGACCTCGCCTACGCAGCCGCCGACCTCGTCGTGTGCCGCGCCGGGGCGGCGACCGTCGCCGAGCTGGCCACGACCGGGGTACCGGCCGTCCTCGTCCCGTACCCCCATGCACCGGGCGACCACCAGACGCACAACGCCCGGGTGCTGACCGATGCCGGAGCAGGACTGTTGCTCCCGGACGCGGAAACCACCGCCGGCCGCCTCGCCGCGCTCGTCGGACCGCTGCTGGCGGACCCACGGCGGCTGGCCGACATGGGGGCGGCCGCCGTCGCGGGACCCCACGCCCGAGCGGCCGAGCTGCTGGCCGCCCGTGTCCTCACGATCGCCTCCACCACCGTTTCGAACCGCAAGGAGAACTCCTCATGACCACCTGGGAGAACCGCACCGTCCTCGTCACCGGCGCCGAGGGCTTCATCGGATCGACGCTCGTCGACCTGCTCGTGGAGCAGGGCGCCCGCGTCCGTGCCTTCGTGCACTACAAGCCCTACGCGGAGCGTGGGCACCTGGCCCACCTCATGGGAGACGTCGAGATGATCGCGGGTGACGTGCGCGACGCGGGGCGGGTGATGGACGCCGTCTCGGGCTGTGACACGGTCTTCCACCTCGCCGCGCTGATCGGCATCCCGTACAGCTACGACTCTCCCGGCGCCTACGTGCAGACGAACGTGAACGGTACCGAGAACGTCGCGGAGGCCTGCCGCAGGCACGGCGTGCGCCGTCTCGTCCACACCTCGACCAGCGAGGTGTACGGCACGGCCCGCACCGTGCCGATCTCCGAGGACCATCCGCTCCAGCCGCAGTCCCCGTACTCCGCCTCGAAGATCGGCGCGGACATGATGGCCCTGTCGCACGGGCACGCCTTCGAACTGCCGGTCACGGTGGTGCGCCCGTTCAACACCTACGGGCCGAGGCAGTCCGCGCGGGCCGTGATTCCCACGATCCTCGCCCAACTCCACGCGGGTGCACGGGAGATCCGGCTCGGATCGCTGACGCCGACGCGCGACTTCACGTACGTCACGGACACGGCCCGCGGGTTCATGGCGCTGGCCGACTGCGACCGGGCCCTCGGACAGGTCGTCAACCTCGGTACGGGACAGGAGATCTCGGTCGGCGACCTGGCCGTCACATTGATCGCCGCGTCCGGCCGCACGGCGGAGGTCGTGGTGGAACCGACGCGCCTGCGGCCGAAGGGCAGCGAGGTGGAGCGGCTGCTTTCGGACAACCGCCGGGCGCGGGAGTGGGCGGGGTGGGAGCCCGAAGTCCCGTTGGAGGAGGGGCTGAAGCGCACGTCGGAGTGGGTCGCCGACCATCTGCACCTGTTCGCGGCCGACCGCTATCAGGTCTGAGGGGGCTGGCGGGCGCCCGCCTCGCCCGCCAGCCCGTTCCGGGCGTTCGGCATATCCGTTGGGGCGGGCACCGGTCATGGCCGGTGCCCGCCCAGTCCGCCAGAGGGGCTGCGCGGCCCGCCCCGGCCGCGCACCGCCGCTTCCGGTCAGTCTCGCGCTGCCATTTCCGTCCCGGCCGGCTACGTCTGGGCCGCCGCACCGAGACCGCCCAGCAGCAGCGCGGTGAAGCGCTGCACCCAGTCGGCGTCGACGGGTTCGGCACTCACCAGTGCACGGTGCACCACCGCACCCGCGATCACATCGAAGATCAGGTCCGCGGTACGTGCCGCAGCGGCGGGGTCGGACTCCACGGGCAGTTCGCCGCGCTCCTGGGCGCGGGCACGGCCCTGGAGGACGAGCCGCTTCTGCCGGTCCACGATGGAGACCCGGATCCGCTCGCGCAGCGGTGCGTCGGTGGTCGACTCCGCGACCACCGCCATCAGCGCGGTCTTCGCCTCGGGCTGTTCGAGCAGCGCGGCGAACTGCAGCACGACGCCCTCGATGTCCGCGGCGAGGTTGCCGCGATCGGGAAGTTCGAGCTCGTCGAAGAGGACGGCCACCGCATCCACGACGAGTTCGCTCTTGCCCGCCCAGCGCCGGTACAGGGTGGTTTTGGCCACTCCGGCCCGTGTCGCCACGTCGCCCATGGTCAGCCGTGACCAGCCCAGCTCGACGAGCGCCGCCCTGGTGGCGTCCAGGATGGCGGCGTCCGCCTCGGCGCTGCGGGGGCGGCCGGTGCGGATCGTTCTCGGACGACTGCGACTGCACATGCCCGCGACCATACCGGCCGGTAAGTGAATCGCTGTGAGTCAGCTCACCAGAGGAATTCACCCGGATCCGTGATACACGAGTTACGCTACGACCCGTAGCGAAAGCGGCAATCACGGCCGCCGGGTGGGGACCCGGCGCACAGTACGCGGAGCGAGCACCGAAGGGTGGCCCGACGACTTTTCACTCGCACGGCGCGGAAGGGGGAGGATGTACCCATGCAGCCTAGGAACATGTCCATGAGCGGCGTCGTCGACCTCGCCGCGTTGAAGGCGGCCGGTGAGGCCAAGGCCAAGGCGGAGCAGGCCCGTGCGGAGGCCGCCCGGCGTGGCGACGACGGCGCCGTCCCCCCCTCCAGCCTGGTGATCGATGTCGACGAGGCCGGCTTCGAGCGCGATGTCCTCCAGCGCTCCGCGGAAGTCCCGGTCGTCCTCGACTTCTGGGCCGAGTGGTGCGAGCCCTGCAAGCAGTTGAGCCCCCTCCTGGAGCGGCTGGCGCGCGAGTACAACGGCCGTTTCGTGCTGGCCAAGGTCGACGTCGAGGCCAACCAGATCCTCGGTCAACAATTCGGGATCCAGAGCATCCCTGCCGTGTTCGCGGTGGTCGCCGGGCAGGCGCTGCCCCTCTTCCAGGGCGCTGCGCCCGAGCCTCAGATCCGGCAGACCCTGGATCAGCTGATCAAGGTCGGCGAGGAGCGCTTCGGGCTCACCGGTCTCGCCGTCGACGCGGACGCCGAAGAAGCCGCCGAGGAGCGCGCCCCGGTCCCGGCGGGCCCTTACGACGCGCTGCTCGAAGCCGCCGTGGCGGCGTTGGACTCCGGTGACCTCAGTGGCGCCGTGCAGGCGTACAAGAACGTCCTCGCGGATGATCCGGGCAACGCCGAGGCGAAGCTCGGTCTCGCCCAGGCCGAACTCTTGTCCCGGGTGCGGGGCATGGACCCGCAGGCGGTGCGCAAGGACGCCGCGGACAAACCGGACGACGTACCGGCGCAGATCGCGGCCGCGGACCTCGACCTCGTCGGCGGTCACGTCGAGGACGCCTTCGGCAGGCTCGTCGAGACCGTCGGGCGCACGTCGGGCGATGACCGCAACGCCGCCCGGCTCCACCTGTTGGACCTGTTCGAGGTCATCGGCTCCGACGACCCGCGTGTGACGGCCGCCCGGACCGCGCTGGCACGGGTGCTGTTCTGATCACGGAACGCCCTGGCCCGGGTGCCGTTCCGACCGTGGAACGCCCGGTCCGGTCGTCGCCGATTTAGCGACACAGTGACAAGGCGCGGCCGCGCTTTACCAAAACTTGGTAAAGCGCGGCCGCTGTTACTCGCAGTAAATCGAGCCTATGGTTCTGTCCCGTTTTCCCTCTCAATATCCGCCCCCGATGGCGCGCTCCGAGGCACCCTGTGTGGCCGGGCGGCAGCTCCCGGTCGTGGCGTGGTTATCGGTCCGTTACTAGTGAGTAACGAACCCCCTTGTGCCCCGGCGTTTAATGCACCACGATCGGCCACGCTCGGTCCATCACCGCACCAGCCCGGCAGCCAGCCGCGTCCACGCGGTTCTGGGTCCCCACCGAGTGGGTCGGCGGCGCTGTCCGCCGGCCGCGGACAGGGGGGTTCCTGCCCGGGCGGCAGGGCCTGTCCATTGCGGTTGCGCGAAGGCGTGGCCAGTGGTTGTCGCTCGGGGGTGATCGCCGGTGATTAGGACGCGGCCAGCGCCTGATACACGGGCGCTCTCCTTCCCGAGGACGTAGCACTTCTCCCATCCCAGGGCGGACCTCCCCGGTCCGTACCGGAGATGTACGTCCGAGAAGGAGGAACAGTTATGTCCCAGGTACGTGGTGGGACCAGATGGAAGCGGTTCGCGGTCGTCATGGTTCCGGCCGTGGCCGCCACGGCCGCGATCGGCGTCGGCCTCGCACAGGGTGCGCTCGCGGCGTCGTTCGCCGTCAGCGGCCAGGAGTTCAAGGTCAAGGCAGGTCACCTCGACGGCCGTGGGTTCGCCCAGTACGGCGGGGTCGACCTGGGGTACGCCGATCTGAAGGGTGACGCGAAGACCGCCCACCCGGTGGCGATCTCGACCTTCAAGAACGCCACGATCAACAACATGTGCCAGTCGGTGGTCACGGATGTGCCGCTGATCGGCAAGATCACCCTCCAGTTGAAGGCCGGCGAGGGTAAGACGCCGGTCTCGGCGGAGAACCTGTATCTGGATGTGTCGGAGCTCAAGGCGGATGCCGAGTTCACGAACATCGACATCGGCGTCGCCACCAAGAACGTCGGCGACCCGAAGACCGGTGGCAAGGGCCCTGCCGTCAAGGATGGTTCGGTCCTCGAGAACGGCTTCGCCCAACAGGCCGACCGTGCCGTCCTCGACAACGTCGAGCAGAAGGCGTGGGCGACCACCGCCGGCACGTTCAAGCTGAGCGGACTGCAGATGAAGCTGCTCAAGGGCTCCGGTGCCGGAGTCGAGTGCTACTGACGGATGCTCCGTCCGGGCGGGCGGTGGAGACTAGCGGCTTCGCCGCCCGCCCAACTCTTCGCACAGCAACACCAGTTCCAGGGAGCTGTTTTCCATGAACGCCGAGTCCACGGGGCAGAACGAGCATTTCCTCCGCGTCTTTCGCCGGCGATTCCGTGACTGGAGGGGGCAGCGGCCTTTCTGGGCCGGTCTGTTCACGCTGCTCGGTGGCATACCGATCGCCTACTTCCCGTACGCCAGCTTCAAGCTCGGCCACATGACGCTCTCGATGTCGACGACCGCGGGTGCAGGCTCGCTGATCATCGGCGTCCTCCTGGTCACCCTGGGTTTGACCATGTGGTTCCAGCCCCTCGTCAGGGTCTTCGCGGGAGTCGCCGCGATCCTGCTGGCGCTGGTCTCCATCCCGGTGGCCAATCTGGGCGGCTTCGTGGTCGGCTTCCTGCTCTCCCTGATCGGAGGCGCGCTCTCGGTCTCCTGGGCGCCGGGCAAGCCAGCGGCCGCGGAGCCCACGGCAACGGCCGATCCGGAGCCGTGGGGACCGTACGACGCGCAAGCCGAGACCACCATCGACGCAAACGGCGGGAGGAACAGTGCCGGGTGATGTCACACCGCTGAACACGGCGGGGGGTGACGAGGCACGGGTCAGAAAGGGGCCGCGCCACGCGGCCCCGAGGAAGTCGCTCCTGACCAAGCTTCAGATGCCCGCCGGCAAGGCCATGGCCCTGGCAGCGATGCCCACCGCGGTCTTCGTGGGGATGGGCCTCACTCCCAAGCTCGCACTCGCCGACGACAAGGACATACCCTTCGCGCCCGGCCCGTGCGTGACCCGCTCGGACGAACCGTCCGAGTCGCCCTCCGCGTCGGAGTCCGCGAAGCCGTCGGAGGAGCCGTCCGACGACGCCTCCGGGAAGCCGTCCGAGGAACTGTCGGACGGGCCCACCGAGGAGCCTTCGGAGAAGCCGTCCGCCGATGCGCGGCAGCAGCCGAAGCCGAGCGCGTCCCCGTCGGCCTCCGATACGGCGTCCGCGCCGCAGGGCCAGGCGGACCCGGCCCCCGCACCGACCGAGACCAAGAACCCGCTCGATCCGCTGGGACTGGGGTCGGCGATCAAGGACCTCTTCGACGGGCCCGACAAGGAGCCGGCGGCCACGCCGACTCCGAGCGACACGGCGAAGCCGACCGAGGAGCCCTCCGAGCCGGCCGCCGACACTCCGGCCGAGCCGGAGGAGCCGGCGAAGGAGACGTCCGAGCCGGCGGCCAAGGCCGAAGCGGACGCCGCCGGTTCGGCCGCGTCGAAGACCGAGAAGGCCATCAGGGAGGCCGCCGAGAAGGCCGGCGCCACGGTGGAGGAGCTGGACGAGCAGACCAAGGGGCTCGATCCGGTCAAGGACGACGACATCCCCGAGGGCGCCGACGGCAAGCCCCGCTTCCCGTGCCCGACCGCGGACCCGGAGGCGCTGGCCGCAGCGGAGCAGGAGCCGGGCGTCCCGACGCTCCCGGACGACCCCTGGATCCTGGAGAGCTCGTTGCTCACCCTGACCGGGCTCGACTACAAGGGCATCGTCGAGGTCAGGACCGGCAGCGGGAAGACCAAGAAGGTCCTGAAGTTCACCGCTTCCAAAGTGGACATCAAGGACCTCCACCAGCTCGTGGTCGGCCCCAACGGCACGACGGCGCACGTCCAGGCCGAGAAGGGTTCCACCTCGAAGATCCGCAACGGCACGGTGACGATGTACACGGAGGAACTGAAGGGCCACCTCTTCGGGCTGATCCCCGTGACCTTCAGTCCCAAGACGCCGCCGCCGCTGAACGTCCCCTTCGCCTTCTTCACCCACGTGAAGGTGACCCAGGCCGGCCAGTTCGGCGGAACCCTCAGCGTGCCCGGGTTGCACAACTACTTCACCGGTGGCAAGAACTGACTTTTCCGGGAGCCGCAACGGGTTGTGGGCCGTACCTCGAACGGGGTGCGGCCCACAGCCCGTTCGCGTTCGACCGGCCGGCGCGTCTCCAGGGTTCCCTCTGAGGCATGTCCGGCAGGGCATCAGCGATGTGCCGGCGGAGTACGTGGCGGTCCACGGGGGGCATCCCCAAGCCGGGAACCGCGCTGGACGGCAACCGTCGGCCTTCCCGGCGCCCGTTGCTGTCGCCCGCTTCCCGATCCGGCGGAGGTCCCAAGCTCCGGAGCCCGCCTTCGACGACGCGTGCCTGACGGGCCTACCCCTGCCCCAGGTGACGACGTTCCGTGCGTCGATCCCGACGGCGTCCAACTGAGGAACGATCGAGGCCCCCGGCGGAAGGGAGAACCTTCCGCCAGGGGCCCGGTGGGGCGAGTACCAGGGTCAGCCGTCCTCGTCCTCGCTGTCCTCCTCGTCGTCGGGGAGGCGCGGCAGGACGTCTATGTTCATGCCGTACTGACTGAAAACGTCGATCAGAGCACTGGTCATGGCGTCCAGGCCGACTTCGCGGACGATCACGAGGTCGGGTACCCGGAAGTACAGGCCGTTGGCGCATTCCCCGGTGACGGAGCGGCGCTCCAGCACCTCGGCGATCTTCCGGAGCGTCATGAGGCTCGCGCTCCACTCCCTGCCGTCATGGGCGCGGATGACGGCGTCGACGTCCTCGACGGTCTCGGCGTCGTCATCCAGACCGAGCGTGTACGTGATGGAGAAGTCGGCTGTCTTCACGACCACGAAGGGGTTATGAGCCATAGATCTTCATCAGTTCCTCGATGACCTTCTGCTCGAGCTTCTTGTCCGACTTCCCGACGATCTCGTAGCCGTCCTTGACCTCACGGAAGAACAGGCGTGCGCCGTCGTCACCCCGGAGGTAGCGGATGCCGTGCGACAGCGCCTTGGAGCCCTTGCCCGGCTGGTCGTTGCCGTCGATGAGCTTGTTGATGAGCTGGTTCATCTCCGACTGTACCTTCTCGTTCTTGGTGGACTTCTCGGCGAGCTTGGCGAGCCTGCTGTTCTTGCCGAGTGCCGAGGTCACGCAGCCCTTCGGCTTGCTGCCGGAGGCGGCAGCAGCGGCGGACACGCCGGCGGGCACGAAGGCGAGTGCTCCGGCCTTCGCCGAAGCTCCGTGGAACGCGGTCCGCGTGGCGGCGGCGCCCTGTACGAGAGGCGCCAGGCAGGCGATGGCGCTCTGGCCCTTCTTGACGCGGTCCAGGACCGTGCGCATCCGGTCCAAGGTGTCCTTGGCCTTGTCCAGGCGCTCCCAGAAGGAGTGGATGCCCTTGCTGACCCGGTAGATCGCCCTGCCGACTGAGGGGATCTTCGTGACGGCCGCTCCGACGAGGATGACGTTGGCCAGCGTCCACAGGCAGCTTTCCACGTCGCGCTGGGCGAAGCACTTCTTCGCGTCGGTGTAGCCGAGCTCGTCGAGGAGGATCTGGCCGCCGTTGGCGACGACCCAGTCGATGACGTCCATGGCCAGGATCTGCTTGGCCTCGCGGAAGTCGTCCACGCAGGACTGGCCGCACTGGGCGAGGAGCAGGGCTTCCTCGTCCTGGGTGAGGTCCGGCCCGGTGTCGGGCTTGGGAGCGTCCAGGGCGGCCTTGCGCCTCGCCTCCTCCTCCTTGCGGAACTCCTCCTCGGCACGGTCTGCCGCCTCGTCGGCTGCCTTTGCTTCCTCATTGGCGTTGGCCGCGGACTTCTCGGCGGCGACGGCGTCCGTCTCCGCCCGGGTGGCCGCCGTGTCCGCGGCACCGGCGTCGCGCGTGGCGGCGTCGGCCGACGCGCGGGCGTTCGCAGCACTCTTCTCGGCCTCGGTGGCCTCGTTGTTCGCCGCTGCGGCCTCGCTGGACGCGTCGCGGGCGGCGCCGTCGGCGTAGAACCAGTCCGTGCCGGCCTGGGTGACGTACTCCTTGGTCTTGGCGTCGGCCTTCTTCGCCGCCTCTGCAGCCTTGGCCGCCTCCGCCGCCGATGCCCTTGCTGAGGCCAAGGACTTGAGCGCAGCCGCTGCGTCGGCGGCTGCTGCCGCTGCCGCCTGCGCGGCGACCTTGGCGTCGCCGGCGGCCTTGGCCGCCAGCGACTTGGCGGCGGCGGCCGCCTTGGCCGCCTCGTTGGCCTTTGCGGTGGCCGCGACGGCCTGCTGCTCGGACAGCGACAGGGCCGACTGGCCGACCAGGACCGCGAAGGCGGCCGCCGAGTCCGACTCCCGGTACGGAGTGCCCAGCGTGATGGCCGTGTTGGCCGGCTTGATCGCCTCGCTCGCCGCGTCGCGGGCCGCGGAGGCGGCTTGGCCGGCCGCGTACGCGCGTCCGGCCGTTACGGCTGCCCAGGCCTTGGTCTTGGCGGCCTCGATGCGGGCCGCCTCGGCCTCCTGGCTCGCCTTGAGGGCTGCGGTCTGCGCCTTCTTGGCTTCCTGTTCGGCCTTGGCGGCGTTCGCCGACGCGGCTTCGGAGGCGTCGATGGCCTCCGCGGCCGCGGCATGCGCGACCGCGCCCGCGGCGGCGGCCGTCTGGTAAGCCGCCCACGCCTTGTCGGCCGCGGCACGCGAGCGCTGCGCTGCGGCTTCGGAACGGGTGGCGGCGGCGCGGGCGCTTTGCGCCGCGCCACTCGCCTCGCCGGCGGCGATGTGCGCTCGGCCGGCCGCGGCTGCGGCGTCGTTGGCTGCGGTACGAGCGGCGGTGGCTGCCTCCCGGGTCTCGCCTGCGGCGCTGGTGCCGACAGCGGCAGCGGCGGCCGACTCCAGGGCTGCGGCACGGGAGGCGGTGGCGTTCTTGTTGCGCTCCGCCTCCTCGGCCTGCTGGCGCGCGGCAGCGGCCTTGCCCTCGGCGAGGAGCGCCACGGTGAGCTGCTCGTCGGCGGTCTTGGCGGCACCCTCGGCCTGGGTACGGGCGCGCCCGGCCGTCTCGCGCTCGTTGGCCGCGCGCTGCTCGGCTGCCTGGGCCTTGGCACGCTCGCTGGCTGCGGTCTGGCGTTCCTTCGCAGCGAGGGCCTTCTCGTGCTCGGCTCTGGCACGCTGCGTCTTGGCAGTGGCCGCCGCGACGCGCGCAGTCTCCTGCGCACGCTCGGCAGTGGTCTGCGCGTCCTTCGCCTTGGTGGCGTTGTCCGCGGCCTCCTTGGCCTGGGCTGCGGCCGCCGTTGCCGCAGCCTTCGCCTGCGCCGCTGCCTCCAGCGCCGCCGCCTTGCGGAACTCGGTCTGCAAGGCGTGCGATTGGGTCTTGGCCAGGGCCAGCAGCGCCTGGCTGTCAGCGGCTGTGGCTTTCGCCGCGTTTGCCGCGGTCAGCGCGGTCTTCGAGGCCGCTTGCGCAGCGGCGTACGACGCTTTCGCGACCTGGACCGACTGCTGGGCGTACATCAGGCCGCGGCCTCGCGGCGTCTTGGCCGCATCGGCGATGGCCCAGGCGGCCTTCTGTGCTGCGTCCGCCTTCTCGGCGGCTGCCTTGGCCGCGGCGACAGCCTTCTCCGCGATCGGAACCTGGGCGGCGGCGGCCTTGCGCGCTATCTGCAGGTCCTTCGCGGCCTTCGCGAACACGGCCGGCTTCGGCTTCAGGATGCTTTTTGGCCGTGCCGCCCAGTACTTCTGGAAGAAGAGGATCTGGTCGGCCTGCCATGCCTGCCGGATGGACTCGACCATCGCCACCGATGCTGCCCGGACCTCCTTGGAGGTGACGCCCTCGGCGGCGACGATCTCCGCACGCTGCTTCTTCTGGGAGGCGTATTCCGCCTCCCACTCCGTGTAGGCGTCGAGGACGACACCGGTGAGCGCGCGGTAGTGGTCGATGGGGTTGTTACTGTCACAGCCCGCCCAGGCTGCCTTCAGGAACTCCACCTCGGTCCGGTGCTCCGACGAGTCCGGCGACGGAGCGGTCTTGAGGAACCCGCCGAAGCGGAGGAAGGTGGCTACGTCATTGGCTGAACCGGGCGCCCCGTTCCGGCCGTTGTTCCTGCCGACCACCTCGTCGCCGGCGATCGGCTTGTATGCCGATCCCCAGTCGTCACCGGTGGTGTCGAACGCGGCGAGAACCTCCTTCGCCTTCTCCACCGCGGCCTTCCCCGGCCTGGGTGTGGGGTCGTCCCCGACCTTGAAGGCGAGCTCGCGCTCGACCCTGGCGAAGGCGCGGATGTCTGCGCCGAACTCCGGCGCGTGGTAGTCGCGCCCACCGGAGTGGTTCGTTGCCGCGTAGGGCTTGTTGGTCTCGTTGAGTTTGTCCTGTCGGGCGACGAAGGCGGTGCCGCTGGCGCTCTGAGCCGTCTCGTCCCGCTCGTGCGCGGCACCCAGGGGCGTTCCGAGTCCCCCGAAGGGGCCCCAGGCCGCCGCCACGTCCGCATCCGTACCGGACAGTGCGGCGTTGGCAGTCGTCTTCATGTCCGGACCGCCGTAGTGCACTGCACGTGCCACCTGGCAGCGGTCCTTGCGCGCCTGCGCTCCGAGACTGATCCGCAGGGTCCTCTTCCACGGATCGGTCGGGTTGTCACCCGGCTCCTCCGCGTGTGCCGGGACCGCGTACACCAGTCCCACCAGGATCGACGAAGCGGTCGCCAGTGCGGTTCCCGCGATGCCCCGTGTCAGCGCCGCGCGCCGCGCGCGCGGGTTTCTTCGAAATGTTCTCAGCACTGCTCAGCCTGTTCTTCTGGGTACAGGTCATGCCCGGGAAGAAGCAGGCGTCACGGCAGCGCGGCGGGCACCTATCCGGTGGTCAGTCGGATGGCCGCTGCGGAAGAGATGTCAGTCGTCCCCTCGGCGTGCCGGTCGAGCACGCCGCCCCCTGCCTTCCCCCGAAGGCAGGGCAGATCTTCTCATGCTGACCGCAGCGGGGGATGGGTCTTACTAATCGTTAAATATGGGGAGATCATCCGAAATGGTTGCGGCGAATCTGTGAAAATCAAGTCCGAGTTGGTCGTTCAACTGTCATAACAATCTTCACAGTTGGAAGTTTCTGTCTAAGAATGCTCGGATCGTGGCTTGAATGCCCCACCGACGCGGGGCACCAGAGAGGGGAGCCGAGGGGCGCGGTCTCGCCGGTCTCCCCGGACGCGCGCTGCTGCCGTGAGCGGTGCACACCGCGGCAGCGGGATCCCCGGCTGTCGTCGCCGACGGGGCGGCGAGTAGGTGCGCTGTGTCATTCCGCGGGTGATCGACTGCGTCGCTTCGGATCTGGCGCGCCGACTCCGGGGTCCCATGCCGGCCTCGCGTGAGACATCGAGGGGCGGTACACCGGTCCGTAGACCGGTGTACCGCCCCTCGTCGTCGGTCACACGCGCCTCATGTGTACGGATGGGTCATCCGTGGTCGCCCGTGCGGGCGTGCCCTTTTCGCGCGAGCGTATCGTCAGACCTTCTTCTCTCCGCCCAGGTGGTGCACCCGCACCATGTTCGTCGTGCCCGGGACGCCGGGGGGCGAGCCCGCCGTGATGATCATGGTGTCGCCCTTGTTGAAGCGCTGCAGCTTCAGCAGCTCCGCGTCGACCAGGTCCACCATCGCGTCCGTGGTCTCCACGAAGGGTGCGAGAAAGGGCTCGACGCCCCAGCTCAGGGTGAGCTGGTTGCGGGTGTTCTCGTCCGTCGTGAAGGCCAGGATCTGCTGCTCCGCGCGGTAGCGGGACAGTCGGCGGGCCGTGTCGCCGGACTGGGTGAAGGCCACGAGGGCCTTGCCGCCGAGGAAGTCGGCGATCTCGCAGGCCGCGCGGGCCACGGAGCCGCCCTGGGTGCGCGGCTTCTTGCCCGGGACCAGGGGCTGGAGACCCTTGGAGAGCAGTTCTTCCTCCGCGGCCGTGACGATCTTGGACATCGTCTTGACCGTCTCGATCGGGTACGCACCCACCGACGACTCCGCGGACAGCATGACCGCGTCGGCGCCGTCCAGGATCGCGTTCGCCACGTCCGACGCCTCGGCGCGGGTCGGGCGGGAGTTGGTGATCATCGACTCCATCATCTGGGTCGCCACGATCACCGGCTTGGCGTTGCGGCGGCACAGCTCGATGAGGCGCTTCTGGACCATCGGGACCCGCTCGAGCGGGTACTCGACGGCCAGGTCGCCGCGGGCCACCATGACACCGTCGAAGGCCATGACGACATCCGCCATGTTGTCCACGGCCTGCGGCTTCTCCACCTTGGCGATGACCGGGACCCGGCGGCCCTCCTCGTCCATCACCTTGTGGACGTCCTTGACGTCGTCGGCGTCCCGCACGAAGGACAGCGCCACCAGGTCGCAGCCCATCCGCAGGGCGAAGCGCAGGTCCTCGATGTCCTTGTCGGAGAGCGCGGGGACGTTGACCGCCGCACCGGGCAAGTTGATGCCCTTGTGGTCGGAGATGACACCGCCCTCGACGACGATCGTCTTCACTCGCGGGCCCTCGACCTCGACGACCCGCAGCTCGACGTTGCCGTCGTTGATCAGGACCTGGTCGCCCTTGGACACGTCACCGGGCAGGCCCTTGTAGGTCGTGCCGCAGGCGGACTTGTCGCCGGGGACGTCCTCCGTGGTGATGGTGAACTCGTCCCCGCGGACCAGCTCGACCGGTCCCTCGGCGAAGGTCTCCAGGCGGATCTTCGGACCCTGCAGGTCGGCGAGCACGCCCACGGGGCGGCCGGTGTCGGCCACCGCCCTGCGGAGGCGGTCGTACCGCTCCTGGTGCTCTGCCTGGGTCCCGTGGCTCATGTTGAATCGGGCCACGTTCATGCCGGCTTCGATGAGCGCTTTCAGCTGCTCGTAGGAGTCGACGGCGGGGCCCAGTGTGCAGACGATTTTGGAACGGCGCATAAGGCGGATCCTATCGGTTTGTTTCGCCTCGGAATATTCCGGCTGGTGGAATGTACAAATGGGCGGGTGCCTGCTCAGGTGTATTCCGTCAGGCCCGTCCTTCGCCGACCAGGGCGAAGGTCTGCCGTGCGATCTCCAATTCCTCGTCCGTCGGCACCACGGCGACCGCCACCCGCGCGTACTCCGGCGAAATGATCCGCGGTTCGCCCGACCGGACGGCGTTCAGGTCCGCATCCACCGCGAGTCCCAGCTCTTCCAGGCCCGCGACGGCAGCCGCCCGCACCGGGGCCGCGTTCTCACCGACGCCCGCGGTGAAGACCACGGCGTCCACCCGGCCGAGAACCGCGTAGTAGGCGCCGATGTACTTCTTGAGCCGGTGGACGTAGATCTCGAAGGCGAGCAGTGCCTGCCGGTCGCCCTCGTCGATCCGCCGCCGGATCTCCCGCATGTCATTGTCCCCGCACAGCCCCACCAGACCGCTCTTCTTGTTGAGCAGGGCGTCGATCTCGTCCACGTCCATTCCCGCCACCCGCTTGAGGTGGAAGGTGACCGCGGGATCGACGTCACCGGAGCGCGTACCCATGACGAGCCCCTCCAAGGGGGTCAGTCCCATGGAGGTGTCCACGCACCTGCCGCCCGCGACCGCCGAGGCAGAGGCACCGTTCCCCAGGTGCAGCACGATGACGTTGACGTCCTGCGGCGCCTTGCCCAGCAGTTCGGCGGCCCTGCGGGAAACATACGCGTGCGAGGTGCCGTGGAATCCGTACCGGCGGATCCGGTGGGCGTCCGCGGTCTCCACGTCGATCGCGTACCGCGCCGCGTACTCCGGCATCGTCGTGTGGAACGCGGTGTCGAAGACGGCGACCTGGGGGAGGTCCGGGCGCATCGACTGAGCGGTCCGGATGCCGGTGATGTTCGCGGGGTTGTGCAGCGGGGCCACCGGAACGAGGCGCTCGATCTCCGCCAGCACGTCGTCGTCGATCACCGTGGGTGCGGAGAACCTCAGGCCTCCGTGCACCACCCGATGGCCGATGGCGGCGAGTTCGGGGGATTCCAGGCCGAGGCCGTCCTGCGCCAGCTCCTCCGCCACGGCCTTCAGGGCCGCGTCGTGGTCCGGGATCGGGCTCGTACGTTCCCGCTTCGCGGGGTCCGTGGCGGTCAGCGGCGTGTGGACCACCCGGGACGTCTGCTCGCCGATCCGCTCGACGAGACCGACCGCGAGCCTGGAGCCGTCGCTCATGTCGAGCAGCTGGTACTTCACCGACGAGGAGCCGGAGTTGAGGACGAGGACACGAGTGGCGGCAGCCGTTGGGGTCATGCGGGCAGCTCCTGCTCCTGGGACTGGATCGCGGTGATCGCGACCGTGTTGACGATGTCGCTCACCAGTGCACCGCGCGAAAGGTCGTTGACCGGCTTGCGCAGGCCCTGCAGCACCGGACCGACGGCCACCGCGCCGGCCGAGCGCTGCACGGCCTTGTACGTGTTGTTGCCGGTGTTCAGATCGGGGAAGATCAGCACGGTCGCCTGGCCGGCCACCTCGGAGTCCGGCAGCTTGGTGGCGGCGACGGACGGGGCGACCGCCGCGTCGTACTGGATGGGTCCTTCGATCTTCAGCTCGGGATGGCGCTCCCTGACCAACTTGGTCGCCTCGCGCACCTTGTCGACGTCGACGCCGGAGCCGGAGGTGCCCGTCGAGTACGACAGCATCGCGATCCGGGGCTCGACGCCGAATCGGGCGGCCGTGGCCGCCGATTGCACGGCGATGTCCGCGAGCTGCTCGGCATCCGGGTCGGGGTTGACCGCGCAGTCGCCGTAGACGAGTACCCGGTCGGCGAGGCACATGAAGAAGACCGAGGAGACGATCGAGGCCTCGGGCTTGGTCTTGATGATCTCGAAGGCGGGACGGATGGTCGCCGCGGTGGAGTGCGCCGAACCCGAGACCATGCCGTCGGCCAGGCCCTCCTGCACCATCAGGGTGCCGAAGTAGTTCACATCGGAGACGACGTCGTACGCGAGTTCCACGGTCACCCCGCGGTGCGCCCTCAGCTGCGCGTACCGCTCGGCGAACCCCTGGCGCAGCTCGGAGGTGGCCGGGTCGATCAGCTGGGTGTCGGCGAGGTCGATCCCGAGGTCGGCGGCCTTCTTGCGGATGGCGTCGGCGTCGCCGAGCAGGGTCAGGTCGCAGACGTTGCGGCGCAGCAGCACGTCGGCGGCGCGCAGCACCCGCTCCTCGGTGCCTTCGGGGAGGACGACGCGACTGCGGCGGGCGCGCGCGTGCTCCAGCAGGTCGTACTCGAACATCATGGGGGTGACGCGTCCGGTACGGGCGACCTCCACTCGGGCCAGCAGCTCCGCGGTGTCGACGTGCCGTTCGAAGAGGCCGATCGCGGTCTCCGCCTTGCGCGGTGTCGCCGCGCTCAACCTGCCTTCGAGCGCGAAGAGTTCGGCTGCGGTGGGGAATGAGCCACCGGAGACCGAGAGCACCGGGGTGCCGGGCGCGAGCCGGCTCGCCAGGGCGAGGATCGCGTCGTCGGGGCGCTCGTCGAGGGTGAGGAGCAGTCCGGCGATGGGCGGGGTGCCGGCCGAGTGCGCGGCCAGTGCTCCCACGACCAGGTCGGCGCGGTCGCCGGGCGTCACCACCATGCAGCCGGGGGTGAGGGCCTTGAGGAACTTCGGCAGCATCGCACCGCCGAACACGAAGTCGAGTGCATCACGGGCCAGCCCGGAGTCGTCCCCGAGCAGCACGGTGGCTCCCAGCGTCTGACTGATCTGGGAGACCGTGGGCGCGGAGAGCGCGGGCTCGTCCGGCAGCACGTAGCAGGGGACGGGGAGACGGGCCGCCAGTCGCTCGGTGATCGCCTCGCGATCCTCGGGTGCCACCCGGTTCACGACCATGGCGAGGATGTCGCAGCCCAGGACGTCGTAGGCCCGATGGGCGTTGCGGGCCTCCGCGCGGACGGACGCGGCGGTCTGTCCCCTGCCGCCCACCACGGGTATCACCGAGGCTCCGAACTCGTTGGCGAGCCGGGCGTTCAGGGCCAGCTCGTCGGGGAGCTGGGTGGCGTGGAAGTCCGTGCCGAGGACCAGTACGACCTCGTAGCCGCGGGCCACCTCGTGGAAGCGGTCGACCAGGTGGGACACCAGTTCGTCGGTGCCCTTCTCCGCTTGCAGGGCGGCCGCTTCGTGGTAGTCCATGCCGTAGACGGACGACGGGTCCTGGGAGAGGCGGTAGCGGACGCGCAAGAGATCGAACATACGGTCGGGTCCGTCGTGCATCAGTGGCCGGAACACCCCCACCCGGTCCACCTGGCGGGTCAGGAGCTCCATGACTCCCAGTTCCACCACCTGGCGCCCGTCCCCGCGGTCGATCCCGGTCACGTACACGCTGCGCGTCACGCGTGCTCTCCTGTTCCTGTTCGATCGGTCGAGCTCGTGCGCTCGGGAAAACTCGATAGGGTGAGATTGCCCCCTTGACAATACCTCCGCGGGTGGATAGGGCGCCCGCCAGTACGGCCGCACGGCGAGCGGGTCGGGGAGGGGTGTGGTCCAGACCACCCGGGTGGGCGTGGAAAAGGCCCACACGTATCGCAAGCGAGCAGGAGACACGGCACGATGCGCATCGGAATACTCACCGCAGGCGGGGACTGCCCCGGCCTGAACGCCGTGATCCGGTCGGTCGTGCACCGGGCCGTGACCGGTTACGGCGACGAAATCATCGGATTCGAGGACGGGTTCAAGGGACTCCTCGACGGCCACTACCGTCCGCTCGACCTCAATGCGGTGAGTGGCATCCTCGCCCGCGGTGGCACGATCCTCGGCTCGGCCAGGCTGGAGCGCGCCCGGCTGCGCGAAGCCGCCGAGAACTGCGAGGAGTTGGCCCGCAGGTACGGCATCGACGCGCTCATCCCGATCGGCGGCGAGGGCACGCTGACGGCGGCCAGGATGCTGGCCGAGGCGGGGATGCCGGTCGTCGGTGTACCGAAGACCATCGACAACGACATCTCCTCCACCGACCGCACCTTCGGGTTCGACACCGCCGTGACGGTCGCCACGGAAGCCATCGACCGCCTCAAGACCACGGCCGAATCGCACCAGCGGGTCATGGTCGTCGAGGTGATGGGCCGACATGCGGGATGGATCGCGCTGGAGTCCGGCATGGCGGGAGGTGCGCACGGCATCTGCCTGCCCGAGCGCCCCTTCCAGGTGGACGACCTGGTCAAGATGGTCGAGGAGCGTTTCGCCCGTGGCAAGAAGTTCGCGGTCGTCTGCGTCGCCGAAGGCGCGCACCCCGCCCAGGGCTCCATGGAGTACCAGCGGGGCGAGATCGACCAGTACGGTCACGAGCGCTTCCAGGGCATCGGTACCCGGCTCGCGGTGGAACTCGAGCGTCGGCTCGGCAAGGAAGCCCGGCCCGTCATCCTCGGGCACGTCCAGCGCGGCGGGGTGCCGACCGCCTACGACCGGGTGCTCGCCACCCGTTTCGGCTGGCACGCGGTGGAGTCCGCGCACCACGGCGAGTTCGGCGTGATGACGGCGCTGCGCGGCACGGAGGTCGTCATGGCTCCGCTGGCCGAGGCGATCGTCCGGCTCAAGACCGTGCCCGAGGACCGGATGCGCGAGGCCGAGTCCGTCTTCTGAACCCGGTCGCGGACGGGGCGCGTCGTGGCGGGAACCGCAGCGCCCCCCGGCGCCGTCCGCATCGCTCCCCCGACCGCCGGCGCCGTGCGCGCCGGCCCGGCGTGCACGGTGGACGGCGCGGGCCCGCCGGCGGTTGCGGACCGCCGCCGGAAACCGGCCGCGCGTCGCGCTGCCCGCGTCCGGTGCGGCCCGCGCGGGGGCGCCGGCCGCAGTGACCGCCCACCGACGGGGAAACCGAGGGGTGTCCGGCGGGCGGTCCGCTCGTCCGCGCGGTGTCAGGACAGCTTGCCGTCGTAGTCCGGCAGCTTGAACGTCCGCTCCGCGTGCCCGCCGACCAGGTCGCTCGGCCGGTTGCCGACGTTGGCGATGATCGTGTAGCCCTTCGCCTCGATCTCCGCGCGCTTGGCGGTCTTGTACTTGCTGACCTCCTCGAACAGGTCGGGCAGGTCGCGCACGTACAGCCCGTCGACCGGGTAGCCGACCTTCCGCAGGTTGTACGACGTCAGGGGCGCGATGATGCCCGGGCGGGCCGTCACGAAGAAGACGTCCACGCCGCGCGAGTCCGCATAACGTGTCAGGTCCAGCACCTGCCTGACCGCCGGGGTCGGGTACTCCCAGAAGTAGTGGAAGTCCGTTTCCAGCGAGGTGTTGTCGATGTCGAGGACCATCGCGAGCCGTTGGCCGGAGGCGTCGGCTGTGCGCTGCTCGATGTACGGACGTGCCGTGGCGACGACGTCGGAGACGTCGCGCTGCCAGGTTCCGTAGTCCACCCCGGCGAGGGCGGCGGCGGTGAGCCCTCCGGTGTGCGCCGCGGTCGAGGTCAGGCCGGCGGTGGTGGCCCCGGGGCGGACCGACGCGCTCGCCGCCGGTGCGGAAAGGGACGAGGCGAAGGCGAGTGCGGCGATCGAGACCGCGACCCGGTTTGTCCATCGGCGTGCATGCATGGGGGGTTTGCTCCTTGGGGATCCGGTGGGGGTGCGCCCTGGTGGTGACTTCCAGGGTGTTGGCATGCTCGCGACCAACTATGGCCGGAATGCTTCGTTCCCTCTACCGGCTGGTAGCAACGATGTTGCGAAAGGGCGTACTTCGGTGTCCTCCGGTGCGGCCGCACCGGACGGGACCCGGCTCCGCGCCCCGGCCGCGACCGGCGCCGGGGCCCCCAGGGCCCCGTCCGCGAGCCTGCTGCACGGTGAATCGCCGTATACCACGGTCGAGTTGAATGACCTGACCTGACCTGACCCGATCCGCCCGGCACGGCGTGCCGGTGTCCGGGCGCCTCGGCCCGAGTGCGGCCCCGCGGTGGTCCCCTTCGCGGCCGGTCAGTCCGGTATCAGCGCCCAGAAGTGTTCGGTGATCCGGTCGAGGAACTCCTTTCCCGCCTCACCGGAGCCTCCCGACGCACCCCAACTGGACGTCGCCGCCATCCGGGCCTGGTAATCCGCGTGCAACTGCCTCAGGACGGACTCCCCTTGCGACCGGGGAGTCGACAGGAGCTTCGTCAGCGGCTTGACGTACGCCTGCCAGCGGGTCGTCACCGCGCTGCGCAGCAGCTCGTCCAGTTCGGCCCCGCGGCCGGTCGCCGCCAGCAACTCGCGCGGGGACAATGCGAGGGCGTCGGCCAGCGCGGCGGTCTGCCGCTCGTTGCCGCTCCACCGGCCGGTGTCCTCCATGCGCCGGTACGACCCCGGGTCCACACCCACCCGGCGCGCCAGGTCATCGGCGGACACCCCCCGGGACAAGCGGTACTCCCGCAAGGTCCTGGGAGAGCCGAGCAGCTCGGCGGGCGAGCACCAGAGCACTCCGGCGAGGGCGTTCAACTCGCGGGAGTCCGGCGCGAGCAGGCCGCGTTCCCAGGCGATCACGACGTCCGGGCCGACGGCGAGTCCGTACTGGGCCCGGAGCCCGTAGGCGACGTGGCCGGGAGCCATTCCCAAGGCCTCGCGCAATCGGCGGGCGGCGGGTGCGTTGAAGGGCGGAGTGGAGTGCACGCGCACACGGTAGGAGCTGCGTGTCACCGGTGGCCACGGTGCGTTCGGACGACGTCACAGCTCGTAGGAAGGTCCAGGCGGGGCCGGGGCGCCCACTCTCCCCTTCGCACGGCGAGGTGGCGGGCGCACCCGTGGTGAGCGGCGGGGCGGCCCCGTCGTGCGGAACGGCCCCGCCGGCAACCGGTGCGTGCTCCTCGTACCGGGCCCGGCGGCGACCCGGCCCCGTTGCCGAAGGGTCCCGGCGCCGACCGGTCCCGACCGGGACGGCGGACGCGCTGGGCGGAGCGAGGCGGCTCAGCGGCCCGAGGGGATCCAGCGGTACTGCAGTTCTGGTCGCCCGACCTGTCCGTACTGCGGGCTGCGCGCGGCCCGTCCGGCGGTGACCAGGTGTTCCAGGTAGCGCCGTGCGGTGATCCGCGAGATGCCCACCGCGTTCCCGGCCCCGGTCGCGGTCAGACCGCCGGGGGCGTCGCGAAGGCTCCGGGACACGGCTTCCAGGGTGGGCGCGCTGAGCCCTTTGGGCAGCGCGGCGGGTTGCGGCGCACGCAGTGTCGCCAGCGCCCGGTCCACCTCGTCCTGCCCCGATGCCTCGCCCGCCGCGGCGCGGAATTCGGCGTAGCGCACGAGCCGGTCGCGGAGCGTGCTGAAGGTGAAGGGCTTCAAGACGTACTGGACCACCCCGAGGGACACTCCCTCGCGGACGACGGCCAGGTCGCGCGCCGATGTGACGGCGATGACGTCCGCCGAGTGACCGGCGGCGCGGAGCGAACGCAGCAACTGGAGCCCGTGGCCGTCGGGCAGGTAGAGGTCGAGCAGGATCAGTTCGACGGGCGTCCTGTCCAGCAGCCGGTACGCCTCGCCGCGGGAGTGCGCCACTGCGGCCGCGGTGAATCCCGGCACGCGCTCCACGTACAGCGCGTGGGCGGCGGCGGCCACGGGGTCGTCCTCGACCACGAGGACGCGAAGGGCTGCGGTTTCGGTCACGGGGCCACCCTGGCCGCGGGCACGGGTCTCCGGGTCATGGTGTCGTCTCCAGGGTGCGCAGGGGCAGTCGTACGGTGAACTCGGCGCCGCCGTCCGGCCCTCGGGCCAGCTCGACCGTTCCTCGCCCGCGGTGCGCGGCCTGCCGCACCAGCGCGAGCCCGAGTCCGCGCCCCGGCCCCCGTGTCGACCAGCCGCGCTCGAAGACGACGTCGGAGTCGCCCGGGCGCACGCCGGGTCCCGTGTCCGCTACCCGGAGGACGAGTTCGTCCTGGACGGTCCGGGCCGTGACGGTGACCCGGGGACGCGGGGCCGTCGGCCGGACGGTCCGCTCGCCGGCGTCCGGCCGGGGGGTTCCGGAGCAGGATTCCGCAGTGGCCTCGCCGTGCGGGACGTCACCAGCCGTGCCGTCGTGCGGGACGCCCCGGGCGGCCGGGACGGCAGGAGCGGGCCGGTCGTCGCCGGTGTGGGGCCCGGCCCCCTGCCCACCGGCGGAGCCGCGTGGAGGCGCACCCACCGTCCCCTCCGTCGTACCCGCGGCGCGGTGCCCGGCCGCGGCACCCGGAGCCGCACGCGGAGCGGGCTCGTGCCCGGCCTGCGGTGCGGACGCCGCCTCGACCGCGTTGTCGATCAGGTTGCCGAGGATCGTGACGAGGTCGCGCGGGGGGAGCCAGGGCGGCAGGACGCCGTCGTCGATGCGGCTGTCGTCCGCGAGGACGAGCTCCACCCCGCTTTCGTTCGCCTGGGCCGCCTTGCCCAGCAGCAGCGCGGCCAGGACCGGCTCGCCGACCGCCGACACCACGCGGTCGGTGAGGACCTGCGCCAGCTCGAGCTCCGCGGTGGCGAAGGCCACGGCTTCGTCCGTGCGGCCCAGTTCGATCAGGGACACCACGGTGTGGAGCCGGTTGGCGGCCTCGTGCGCCTGCGCTCGGAGTGCCTGGGTGAAGCCGCGCTCGGAGTCGAGTTCGCCCGTCAGGGCCTGGAGGTCGGTGTGGTCCCGCAGGGTCACCACGGTGCCGCGCTGTTCTCCGCCGACCACCGGCTGGGTGGAGACGACGAGCACCCGGTCCGCGGTCAGGTGCACCTCGTCGACCCGCGGCTCGCTGGCCAGCAGCGCACCGGTCAGCGCCCGAGGCAGGCCCAGCGAGTCCGCCGGTCGTCCCACCGCGTCCGCGCCGAGGCACAGCAACTCCCGGGCACCGTCGTTGATCAGCGCGATCCGCCGCCGTCCGTCCAGCATCACCAGCCCTTCGCGCACCGCGTGCAGGGTGGCCTGGTGGTAGTCGTGCATGCGGCTCAGCTCGGCGGCGTTCATCCCGTGCGTGTGCCGCCGCAGCCTGGCGTTGATCACGTACGTACCGGCCCCGCCGAGCAGCAGCGCGGCACCCGCCATCCCCAACAGTGCGATGACCTGTTTGCGCACTTGCTCACTGATCCGTTCGATCGTGATGCCCGCGCTGACGAGGGCCGTGACCCGCCCGCCGTCGTGCACCGGAGCCACGGTCCGCACCGACGGGCCGAGCACCCCCATGTGCGTCTCGGAGAAGGTCTCGCCCGCGAGGGCCCGGTCGATGTGGCCCAGGTACGTCCTGCCGATCTCGCCCGGTTCAGGATGGGTCCACCGGGTGCCGTCGGGAGCCATGACCACGACGAAGTTGACGCCGGCCGTCCGCCGAAGCTCCTCGGCGTACGACTGGAGCACCGCCGTCGGGTTCGGGCTCCTGGCCGCCTCGACGACCGTGGGCGACTTCGCCACGGCGATCGCGACCGACGTCGACTGGCGGCGTGCGGTCTCCTCCGCCTGATCGAGGTCCGTCAGATAGGCGAAGGCCGCGCATCCCGCCACGACCGCGGCGACCAGCACGACCTGCATCGCGAAGAGCTGGCCGGCGAGGCTCCGGGGGAGGGGTATGCGCATGGCGTAAGTCTGCCTGGCCGGTTTCGCGTGAACGAAACGCACGCAACGGTGACCGGGGTCACAGGGTGGTGGATAGTCGCGGCAGTCCACCGGGACGTGGACGTGTTCACCAGGCCGAGGAGGAATCCCCGTGGCAAGCACCGGAGCCGCAAGGCGGGACCGCACCCACTATCTGTATCTCGCCGTCATCGGAGCCGTCGTGCTCGGCATCGTCGTGGGCTTCGCCGCGCCCGGCGTCGCCGTCGAGCTCAAGCCGCTCGGTACCGGATTCGTGAACCTGATCAAGATGATGATCTCGCCGATCATCTTCTGCACGATCGTGCTCGGTGTCGGATCGGTGCGCAAGGCGGCCAAGGTCGGTGCGGTCGGCGGCCTCGCCCTCGGCTACTTCCTCCTGATGTCGACGGTGGCACTCGCCATCGGTCTGGTCGTGGGCAACATCCTGGAGCCGGGCTCCGGCCTCCACCTCACGGACGCCGCCAAAGCCGCCGGCGAGAAGCAGGCGGCGGGCGCCAGCGAGGGCACCGCCGACTTCCTGCTCGGCATCATCCCGAAGACGATGGTCTCCGCGTTCACCGAGGGCCAGGTGCTCCAGACGCTGCTGGTGGCGCTGCTGGCGGGCTTCGCGCTGCAGGCCATGGGCAGGGCCGGTGAACCCGTGCTGCGCGGGATCGGTCATGTCCAGCGGTTGGTCTTCCGCATCCTCGCGATGATCATGTGGGTCGCCCCGGTGGGCGCCTTCGGCGCCATGGCCGCCGTCGTCGGCGCGACCGGGGTCGACGCCCTGAAGTCGCTCGCGGTCATCATGATCGGCTTCTACATCACCTGCGCGCTCTTCGTCTTCGTCGTCCTCGGCACCCTGTTGCGCATCGTCTCCGGGGTGAATCTCTTCGCGCTGCTGAAGTACCTGGGGCGGGAGTTCCTGCTGATCCTCTCCACCTCCTCCTCCGAGTCGGCGCTGCCGCGGCTCATCGCCAAGATGGAGCACCTGGGCGTCTCCAAGCCCGTCGTCGGCATCACGGTGCCGACGGGGTACTCCTTCAACCTCGACGGCACTGCCATCTACCTGACGATGGCCTCGCTGTTCGTCGCCGAGGCGATGGGCGACCCGCTCTCGGTGGGGGAGCAGGTCTCCCTGCTCCTCTTCATGATCATCGCATCCAAGGGGGCGGCCGGAGTGACGGGCGCGGGGCTCGCCACGCTGGCCGGCGGACTCCAGTCGCACCGGCCCGAACTGGTCGACGGCGTGGGCCTGATCGTCGGCATCGACCGTTTCATGAGCGAGGCGCGCGCCCTCACCAACTTCGCCGGCAACGCCGTGGCGACGGTCCTCGTCGGCACGTGGACCAAGGAGATCGACAAGGAGAGGGTCGCGCAGGTGCTGGCCGGACGCCTTCCGTTCGACGAGCAGACCTTCGTGGACGACCACGCCGCCCCACCCGCGGACGTCCCCGTGCAGCGCGCCGACCGCCCCGGGGACGGGCCGGACCACGGGAACCCGGGGAGCGGGAAGACGGCCGCCCGGGTCTGACGTGCCGCGCCGCTCGTACGGGCCCCGGCTCCCCCCGGGGCCCGTACCCGTCGACCCCGTACGTCGTCGGCCCCGAACGTCCTATTCCGTGGGGAACGGGAACACGGCGCAGGTCGTCGTCCCGTGCGCGTAGAGCCTGCCGTCCTCGACGCCGATCACGCGCCCCTCCGCCGTGGCCGTCGTGCGGCCGACGTGCAGCACCGTGCCCGTCACCCGCAGCGCCGCGGTGTCCGCGAACAAGGCCGGATCAGGTTCAGGTTGAGCTGCGTCGTGGTGTACGTCGAGCCTGCCGGCAGCCTGCTCATCACCGCCGAACCGAGGACCGCGTCCATCACCGCGGCCAGGTAGCCGCCGTGCACGCTGCCCATCGGGTTGTAGAGGTGCTCACCGTGCTCGGTCTCGAACACCGCGAGTCCGTCCCGGATCTCGACGAAGCCGAAGCCGAAGCCGAGGGTGCTCATGATGGGCGCCGCGGGGAGGCGGCGGTCGACCGCCGCCTGGAGCACCTCGCGACCCGTCATCTTCAGGACCCCGGCTGTCGGACGCACGGGGGCGCACCACGTGTGCGTACAGGACCTGGTGGTCGTGGGGGTTCTTCCGGCTGCGGGCTGCTGGTGTTCATGCTCGTTGCGCGAACCTAGGATTACCGCGTGGTCGGCGCCGAGTGTCGTATCCGACGCACTTGATACGGTTCCCGACATGAAGGTGGCTGTTCTCGCTCTCGACGGGGTCTTCGGGTCCGGGCTCTCCGCGATCCTCGACGTCCTCCACTCGGCCAACGCCATGCGCAGCCAGCTCCCCAAGCCCCCACCCGAGTGGGACATCCGAACCGTGGGATTCCGCCGACGCGTCACCACCGGCGTGGGCCACACCGTGCCCGCCGAACCCGCGGCCACCGCCGCCGAGGCGGACCTGGTGATCGTCCCGGCGATCACCGAGCGGCGCCCCGACGCCCTCGTCGCGCACGTCTCCGGCACCGAGGCCCGTCCCGCGCGCAGCCTGCTCGCCCGGGTCCGGTCCGCGGGCACCCCGCTCGCCTCCGCCTGTACCGGCACCTTCCTGCTGGCCGAGTCGGGCGTACTCGACGGGGAGCGGGCGACGACCAGTTGGTGGCTGTCGCCCGTCTTCCGCGGACGCTACCCGGCCGTCGACCTCGACGAGACCTCGATGGTCACGGTCTCGGGCGGGATCACCACGGCGGGTGCGGCCTTCTCCCACCTGGACCTCGCACTGTCCGTGGTGCGTTCGGCCAGCCCGGCACTCGCCGACCTCGTCTCCCGCTACCTCGTCGTCGACGACCGGCCGTCCCAGTCCGCGTACACCATTCCCGCGGCGCTCGCCCAGAACGACCCGACCGTCTCGGCCTTCGAACGATGGGCCCGCGAGCACCTCCACGAGCCGCTCGTGGTCTCCGAGGCGGCCGACGCCCTCGGCATCAGCGAACGCACCCTGCAGCGGGCCGTGTCGCGGACCCTCGGGACCACCCCGGTGCGTTTCGTCCAGGACCTGCGCGTGGAACAGGCGAGCCACCTGCTGCGCACCACGTCCCTGCCGCTGCCCGTCATCGCCCGCCGCGTCGGCTACGAGAACCCGGGCACCCTGCGCCTCCTGCTGCGCACCCGCGCGGGAACGACGGTTACGCACCTGCGGAGCCGCTCCTGAGGACGCCTCTCGGCACCGCCCGCCGACGAGGTGCCTCCCGCGGCGGTCTCCGGATGGCCGAAGCGCGTCCGGTGCCCAAGGGTGAAACCGCGGCCGCACCCGCGGTGGCATCCGTTGAACGGGAGAGGCACATGCCGAAATACCTGGTCCAGGCCAGCTACACCGCGGAAGGAACCACGGGCCTGCTCGCCGAAGGCGGTACCGGCCGCAAGGAGGCCGTGGAACGCGTCCTGCGGTCCTGCGGGGGCACTCTCGAGTGGATGTACTACGCCTTCGGCGACGACGACCTCTACGTCGTCGTCGACATGCCCGATGACGTCTCCATGGTCGCGACCTCGATCGCGGTCCGCGCCACCGGGACCGTCACCTCCCGGTGCATCCCGCTGATCAGCCCGGAGGACATCGACGCCGCCACGAGGAAGCAGGTCGACTTCCGGGTGCCGGGAGACTGAACGCCCCGCCGGCTCGCGGCCGCAGGGGCCTGCGTGTTGTGGGCCGGGGACTCCCGCGTCCGACCGGTCCGTCCGACCGGTCCGTCGGATCGTGTCGTCGGGCCGGTGGCGGCCGGTCACAGTTCGGCGAGTGCGACGGCGCGGCGCAGTACGTCGACCAGCATGGGGAGGGTGAGCCGACCGGTGAAGGTGTTCCGCCGGCTGGGGTGGTAGCTGCCGAGCAGGTGGAGCGCTTCCCGGTCCGCCGTGGCCGGCAGGACGACGTGTGCGCCGTGCCCGAAGACGGGCCGCGGCCGGGGCGTCCGCCAGCCCGCGGCGTCGAGTGCGGGCAGCAGCGTCCGCCAGCCGAAGCCGCCCAGGACGACGACGACCCGAAGGCGCGGGCTGAGCAACCGCAGCTCCGCGGACAGCCAGCCACGGCACGTCTCCGCCTCGGACGCGGTCGGTGTGTTGCCGGGCGGGGCGCAGTGCACGGGCGCCGTGAGCCGGACGCCGCGCAGCTCCAGCCCGTCGCCGACATGGGTCGACGTGGGTTGCGAGGCGAGGCCGACGGTGTGGAGCGCGGTGAAGAGGAAGTCACCGGTGGCGTCCCCGGTGAACATCCGCCCCGTCCTGTTCGCACCGTGTGCGGCCGGCGCGAGCCCGACCACCGCCATCGCGGCATCCGCCGGCCCGAAGCCGGCGACCGGCCGCCCCCAATAGACCCAGTCGCGGAACGCGGCACGCTTGACCGAGGCGACTTCCTCCCGCCAGGCCACCAGCCGCGGGCAGGCCCGGCACCCGGTCAGGGCCCGGTCCAGTGTGTCCAAGCTGCTGCAACGGGCGGTGTGACGCAGCACGGACGCCGGGTCGCCCACGGGCGGGGCGGCACCGGGCCCGTCCGGCTGCTCCGGTCCTTCCACGCCCCCACGGTACGCCTGCACCGACCAACTGATCAGCAGTTCCAGGCGCGGAGCACCAGGGGGTGGCCGGCCGGGGCGGACCGGCCCCGACGCGTACACCGGGGCCGGTCCCGCGGTTGCGGGGGTCTGCGGAACGTCGTGCCGGACTCCCTCATCCGAACGGGATGCGGACCACGGACTGGTTCCCGGTGCCCAGCGTGCCGCTGCCGCTGCCGATCGCGCTCCAGACCTCGACGCGGACCCTGCCGTTCGTCAGGTTCGCGAGGGACCCGGTGGCGGACCTGAGGCCACTCGCCTGCGTGTAGTGCTCGTAGCCCGGTACCGGGTCGGTGGCGAAGTACTGGTACGTCTCCGTCCGGTCCCAGGTGCCGTCGCCGGTGTGGTCGTAACTCACCCTGACCTGCTGTCCGTTGGCCACGGTCGTCGCTGCGTCGACGAACAGGTCGAACCGGGTCGAGCCGCCGTCGTACGTGCGGGTGATCGGGCCTGAGACGAAGACCTGCGGGTCGTGCGGAGAACCGTCGTGGTTGGTGCCGCCCGCCGGGGCCAGCGTGAGCGTGGAGGCAGTGGCGGCCGCGTCCCCTGCGCCGCCGCCGCTTCGCAGGTACAGCTGCGAGGAGCCGGACGGGGGCGGGTCGGTCGGATCCGGCGGAGTGGTTCCGCCACCGCGCGTCCAGACGGCGACGTAGTCGACGAGCATCGGACGGCCGGGAACGGTCGCGGCCGTCGGGGTCTTCCCGCCGAGCGCGTCCGGGAACGCGCCGCCGACGGCGACGTTGAGCAGGATGAAGTAGCCGGCGTGCTCCGTCATGTTCGCCCAGGTGCCACTGTCGAACCGACTCTGGTTCACGCTGTGGAGGAGCTGGTCGTCCACGTACCAGCGCAGCTCGTTGGGGGTCACGGAGCGGTCCCACTCGAAGCGGTAGGTGTGGAACGCCGACTGGCAGCTCGCGCCGGGGCAGGTGCGGTGGTCGCCGATGCCGCTGGTTTCGTTGCACGGCCCACCGGGGTTCACACCGCAGTGGAGCACGCCCCAGACGGAGTTGATGCCGTTGACGTTCTCCATGATGTCGAACTCGCCGATCGCAGGCCAGTTCCAGTAGTTGCCCCGGTACGGCGCGCCGAGGGCCCAGAACGCCGGCCAGTAGCCGAGGGCCGCGTCACCGGTCACGTCGGGCATGCGGACCCGTCCTTCGATGCGCAGGGTGCCCGCTGCCGGTGCCCTGAAGTCCGCCCGGCGGGTCTCGATCCGCGCGGAGGTCCAGTTCCCCGCGCCGTCGCGGAGCGGGGTGATGCTCAGGTTGCCGTGGCCGTCGAGGCTGACGTTGTCCGGGCTGGCGGTGTAGTTCTGGACCTCGCCCGTCCCCCAGTCGGCGGGGCCGCCGGGGTAGCCGTGACCGGTGTCGATCTGCCAATCGGTGGGGGAGGGCAGGGTGCGGGCGGGCCCGGTGAAGTCGTCGCTCCACTGCAGGTTCCAGTCCGGAGCGGGCGGTACGGCTCCGCGTGCCGTGGTCGCAGCGCCGGAGGCGATGACGCCGGTGAGGGCGACGGTCACGGCGAGGAGTCCGGCGAACAGGGGGGTGCGTCGGATGCGGCTCGTGCTCAAGGAACACCTCCGGTGAGGGTGGTGCCGAGGGGGTTGTGAGAGCGCTCTCACACGTTTTGTAGATGGAGCCAGGGTGCCCGTCAATGACCCTGTCCGCTTAACTTCCCGAATGCACAAGGGATTCGGCCCAACCGGCGGGCTGCCGGCCCGGCCGTGTGCGGTGGGCGCACGTGGCGGGCGGGCGTGGTCACGACCCAGGGGCGGTTCGGGGACGGCCGGGCTTGTGCCACCGGCATTCCTTGGCGCGGAGGTCACGGCGTACGGTCCCGTTGATCTGCGCGGGCACCCCGACGAGCCGCAGATTCGCGGCGGGCAATGTGGCGGACAAACAAAATACCCCGGACCGGAATTGACGGCCGGGGTATTTCTCTGCGTATATTGATTGTTTCCGTGTCTGCCCATCATGAAGCGCACGGGGAAGTTGAATAAGGGCATTCTATCGCGTCAGGAGCTGAATTGTCAACCGAGGAAATGCGGCAGGAGCAGCAATTCGTTTCCTCCGCCCACGAGCGGCTCGACCAGCTCCGGGCGGAGGCCGAGGCTGCCATGCGCGCAACGATCGCGCAGGTCAGCACCGGGCGGCAGGCGCGTGTGGAGAGGGATGTCGGAGTGGCGGAGTACTCCGCGTCTCTCACCGCGCTGAATGCGGCCGACTCCGGACTCTGTTTCGGCCGCATCGACGGGCGGGACGGCGTCACCCATCACATCGGGCGCACCGGAATCCGCAAGGACGACGCGGAACGCACGCCCCTGCTCATCGACTGGCGGGCTCCCGTGGCGCGCCCGTTCTACCTCGCGACCGGTTACGAACCGCTGGGACTTCGCAGGCGCAGGCACATCACCACGGAGGGCCGCACCGTCACCGCCCTGCACGACGAACTCATGGATCTCCATGACGCCACCCGCACCGGGTACGAGTCGCACGACGCCGACGAGGTGTTGCTCGCCGCGCTGAACAGCGCCCGCACCGGCCGGATGGCCGACATCGTCTCGACGATCCAGGCCGAGCAGGACCACATCATTCGTGCACCGCAGCGCGGTGTCCTCGTCGTCGAAGGCGGACCGGGCACCGGTAAGACGGCCGTCGCGCTGCACCGGGCCGCGTACCTGCTGTACGCGTACCGGGAACAGCTCGCCAAGCGAGCGGTGCTGATCGTCGGCCCCAACCCCGCCTTCCTGGGATACATCGGTGAGGTGCTGCCTTCGCTCGGCGAGACCGGAGTGCTCCTGTCCACGGTCGGCGAACTGTTCCCCGGCGTGCACGCCACCGGCGCGGACAGCCCGGCTGCCGCTGCCGTCAAGGGCCGTGCGGACATGGCCGACGTGCTCGCCGAGGCCGTACGGGACCGGCAGCGGGTGCCCGAGAAGGACGCTCCCGTCGTCATCGAGCACGACGACGGGGACCTCGTCCTCGACTGGGACATGGCCGTCGAAGCGCGCCACAAGGCACGCGAGACCGGGTTGCCGCACAACCTCGCCCGGCCCACGTTCGTCTTCCGGATCATCGACGACCTCACCACCCAGCTCGCCGACCGCATCGGGGCCGACCCTTACGGCGGGCCCAATTTCCTCGGCCCCGACGACATCGCCCAACTCGGCAAGGGCATCGCTGCGAGTGCCGAGGTGCACGCCGCCGTCGCGGAGCTCTGGCCGCCGCTCACCCCTCAGCAGTTCCTCGGCGACTACCTCGCGGACCCCACCCATCTGCCCGCTGACGAAGCGGAGTTGATCCGCCGGGAGGGCGGGCCGTGGACCCCTGCCGACGTGCCCCTGCTCGACGAGGCCGCCGAACTGCTCGGCGAGGACAACTCCGCGGCGCTCGCCGCCGCCGAGGCCGAACGCGCCCGGCAGATCGCCTACGCCCAAGGCGTCCTCGACGTTTCGTACGCCTCCCGCACCTACGAGTTCGAGGACAAGGAGGACGTCGACGCGGACGCGTCCGAGGTGCTCGCCGCGCACGACGTCATCGATGCCGAGCGCATGGCCGAGCGGCACGAGGAGGCCGATCACCGCACCGCCGCCGAGCGCGCCGCCGCCGACCGCACCTGGGCCTTCGGGCACATCATCGTCGACGAGGCGCAGGAACTGTCGGCCATGGCATGGCGACTGCTGATGCGCCGCTGCCCGACCCGGTCGATGACCCTGGTCGGCGACCCCGCGCAGACGGGGGACCCGGCGGGGAGCGATTCCTGGCAGCAGATCCTCGGTCCCTACGTCCAGGACCGCTGGGGACTGGCGCGGCTCCGCGTCAACTACCGCACGCCAGCCGAGATCATGGACTACGCGGCGGAGCAGCGCCGGAGCACCGATCCCGACTTCGAACCGCCGCGTTCCATCCGGTCCACGGGTGCACTTCCCTGGCGGCGCACCGTTCCGCTCTCCGAGGTGGCGGCACTGGCGGCTGCCGAGGCGCCCCGGGAAGGCAGGCTGGCGGTGATTGCCCCGCGCGCGCTGCACCCCGAGCTCACGGGTCTCGCGGACGACGGACCGCTGGACCTCTCCCGGTCCGTCGTCCTGCTCGACCCGCGCCAGGCCAAGGGCCTGGAGTTCGACACCGTCCTGGTCGTCGCGCCCGAGCGGATGCTCTCGAACGACCTCTACGTGGCGCTGACCCGTGCCACCCAGCGACTCGGTGTGATCACGCCGGCTTCAGCCACACCGTTGCCAGCGGCGGCAGGGTGAGCTGGAGGCTCGTGCGGTGACCGTGGGCGGTGACGGACTCGGGCTTCAGCGGGTCCGCGTTGACCACGTCACCACCGCCGTACCGTGCCGCGTCCGTGTTCAGGACCTCCGTCCACGCGTGCACGGACGGCGGCACGCCCAGTCGGTACTCGTGGCGTACCACCGGGGAGAAGTTCGAGACGGCCAGCAGCGGGGCGCCGTGCGCGTCGAAGCGCAGGAACGCGAAGACGTTGTCGTCCGCGGCACCGCCGTCGATCCAGGCGAACCCCTCGGGGACGGTGTCCCGCTGCCACAGCGCGGGCGTCGCCGCGTACACCGTGTTGAGATCGCGCACCAGGTCCCGGACGCCCCGGTGGTCCGGCTCGGCGTCGTACGACGGGTCGAGCAGCCACCAGTCGGGGCCGTGACCCTCGGACCACTCCGCACCCTGGGCGAACTCCTGCCCCATGAAGAGCAGTTGCTTGCCCGGATGGGCCCACATGAAGCCGAGGTACGCGCGGTGGTTGGCGCGCTGTTGCCACCAGTCGCCCGGCATCTTCGACACCAGGGCCCGTTTGCCGTGCACCACCTCGTCGTGCGAGATCGGCAGTACGTAGTTCTCGCTGTAGGCGTACACCATCGAGAACGTCATCTCGTTGTGGTGGAACTTGCGGTGCACCGGTTCGTGCTCCACGTAGCAGAGCGAGTCGTGCATCCAGCCCATGTTCCACTTGAGCCCGAAACCGAGTCCGCCGAAGCCACCGTGCCCCACGTGGTGGGTGGCCCGGGTCACCCCGTCCCAGGCGGTGGACTCCTCGGCGATCGTGACGACGCCGGGGCAGCGGCGGTACACGGTGGCGTTCATCTCCTGGAGGAACGACACGGCGTCCAGGTTCTCCCGTCCGCCGTGCTCGTTCGGGGTCCAGTCGCCGTGCTCGCGCGAGTAGTCGAGGTAGAGCATCGAGGCCACGGCATCCACCCGTAGCCCGTCGATGTGGAACTCCTGGCACCAGTAGACCGCGTTGGCGACGAGGAAGTTGCGGACCTCCTTGCGGCCGTAGTCGAATTCCAGGGTGCCCCAGTCCGGGTGCGACGCCCGGGCCGGGTCCGAGTGCTCGTACAACGGGCGTCCGTCGAACTCCGCCAGTGCCCAGTCGTCCCTGGGGAAGTGCGCGGGGACCCAGTCGACGAGGACACCGATGCCGGCGCGGTGCAGCGAGTCGACCAGGAAGCGGAAGTCGTCCGGGGTGCCCATCCGGGCCGTCGGAGCGTAGAAGCCGGTGACCTGGTAGCCCCAGGAGCCCCCGAAGGGGTGTTCCGCCACCGGCATCAGCTCCACGTGCGTGAAACCCAAGTCACGTACGTATGAGGGGAGTTGGTCGGCAAGCTGTCGATAGGTGAGCCCGGGGCGCCACGACGGAAGATGGACTTCGTAGACGGAGAACGGCGCCTCGTGGACCGGGCGGTCGCCGCGGTGCGTCATCCATGCGTCGTCCCGCCACACGTGGTGGGCCTCGGTGACGATCGACGCGTTCGCCGGAGGGACCTCGGTGCGCCGGGCCAGCGGGTCGGCGCGCACCGTGCGAGAACCGTCCGGACGGGTGATCTCGAACTTGTAGAGCGCGCCCTCCCCGATGCCGGGCACGAACAGCTCCCACACGCCCGACGAGCCCAGGGAGCGCAGCGCGTAGGCCGTTCCGTCCCAGTAGTTGAAGTCGCCGACGACCCGGACGCCCCGGGCGTTCGGTGCCCAGACGGTGAAGCGGGTGCCGGTGACGCCCTGGTGGGTCATGAGCCGGGCGCCGAGCGCTTGCCACAGCTCCTCGTGCCTGCCCTCGCCGATCAGGTGGACGTCGAGTTCGCCGAGTGCCGGGAGGAAGCGGTAGGGGTCCGCGAACTCGATGGTGCTGTCCTCGTAAGCCACCTGCAGTGCGTACTCCGGAACCTTGCGCATCGGCAGCAGCCCGGAGAAGAAACCGTCCCCGTCGTCGTGCAACTCGGCTCGCAGCCCCTTCGCCAGCACGGTCACCGACCGCGCGTGCGGACGCAGCACGCGGATGACCACGCCGCCCCGGACCAAGTGCCCACCCAGCCGGGAGTGCGGATCGTGGTGCGAGCCGGCGAGCAGCCGCTCGCGGTCCGCGTCGTCGAGCGGCGCACCCGGGCGTACGCCGTGACTGGCCCCGGCGTCCTTCCTGGGCGCGGCCGTCCCTGTGCGTGCCGCTGTACCCCGGGCGTGCGGTGGCGGGGCGTCGGCGGCTGCCGCGGATTCCCTGGCAGTCCCGGCGCGGGGCGCCTGTCGGTCGTCTGGTGGCTGGGCTGACGGGGTGCGGGGGGTCACGGGGGCGGCCTCCTCGGTGCGGGTGTCGGCAGTGTGGTCGAACGTCAGGGGACTCGGGGCGTGCGGGGGAGCGGCCGGGGTGATGCGTTTCGGCACGGGGACGTCAGGACACCGGGCCGGCCAACCGTTCGATGGCCGACATCGGGACGGGCAGCCAGTCCGGCCGGTGCCGCGCTTCGTACACGACCTCGTACACCGCCTTGTCGGTCTCGTAGGCCCGCAGCAGTTCCGGCTGGCTGCGCGGATCCGCGCCCGCTGCGTCGGCGTAGCCCTCGCAGTACGCCGCTCGGCAGCGTGCCGCCCAGGCCGGGTTCCACGGGCGGTGGGAGCGGGCCGCGTAGTCGAAGGAGCGCAGTATCCCCGCGATGTCACGTACCGGGGGCTGCACCCGGCGGCGCTCGTCCAGCGGCCGGGCGGGTTCGCCCTCGAAATCGATGACCGACCAGCCGCCGTCGGGGGTGCGCAGGGTCTGGCCGAGGTGCAGGTCGCCGTGGATGCGTTGGGCGCGTCCGTCGCCGTTGGAGGCGGCGCCGGAGATCGCGTCGAAGGCGGCGCGCAGCCCCCGCACGTACGGGAGCAAGGCGGGTACGGCACGCACCGCGGCGTCCAACCGCTCGTTCATCATCATGGACAGGTGTTCGGTCTGTGGTCGGCCGAGGGGCACCGTCGGCAGGGTGGCCGCGAGGGCCGTGTGCACTTCGGCGGTCGCCTGGCCCAGCGCCAGCGCCTCGGTGGTGAAGTCGTGCCCGGCGGCCAGCGCCTTCAGAGCCAGCTGCCAGCCGTCCTGCGAACCGCGCAGGTAGGGCTGGAGCACCCCGAGGGTGCACGACTCCGGCGTCTCGGACTCGAACCAGGCGACGGGGGCGGGTACCCGTGCACAGCCGGCGCCGGCGAGCGCGAGCGGGAGCTCCAGGTCCGGATTGACGCCCGGGTACACCCGCCGGAAGATCTTGAGAATGTACGCATCGCCGTACACCAGCGAGGAGTTGGACTGTTCGGCGTCCAGCACTCGGGAGGGCAGGCCGCCGAGCACGGGCTCCGCCCGGTCGAAACGGAGGGGGCCCATGCGGCCGGGGGAGCGCAGCCGCTCCAGCAGGAGCGCGCCGAGCCGGGGGTCGTGCAGCCCTTCGTAGACGGTCCTGCCCGCGAGCGGTCCGCCGGTCGGGCGCCCGATCAGCGCGGACGCCAGGTACGGCGGCAGTGCCGTGCGGACGCCGAGCAGCAGCTGGTAGCAGTTCCCGCTGTGTCCGGCATCGCGCAGTCCCGCCGTGGCCCTGACGTGTCCGGATTTCCCTGCAGGCCCCTTCCCCGCGGTTGGCGCCGACGGCTGGACGCGGACGATCAGGTGCAGCAGACCGGGGCCGGCCGAGTCGGCCGGCAGCAGCTCGGTCGCCGAGACCAGGGAGAAGCCGGCGATCGGGCGCCCTTTGCCGGCGAACCAACGCTGCCGGGGCAGCCATTCGTGCAGCAGCGGTGACAGCGAAGGAAGCAGGGCGACGGGGGTCCGGGTGGATGCAGCCTCCGACATGGCATCGCGTCCTTTCCCCGGGCACACCACAGGATGCGAAGGATGTCCCGGATTGCGGTCAATATAGCTGTCCGGGCTGTGCGTGGGGGTCCCCCCGCCGGAGGCAGGGGGAGTGTCGGGTGAGGATGGTCCGTACGGACTCGATATGAGGGGGAGCGTGCCCCGTGCGGGGCGATGCAACCGCCTCGCACGCGACATGGCATGTGCCGGCAACACAACCCGGCAGTGGTGTGACGGAGCGTCAGGCCTTGGGCCCCGCAGCTGCCGTCGACGAGCTCGCCGGGACGGCCGCTGCGTCCTGCGGCAGGGCTTCCTTCGGTACGGAGTCCTTGCGCAGCCGGAACCAGTAGAAACCGTGCCCGGCCAGCGTGAGCAGGTACGGCCACTCCCCGATCGCCGGGAACCGCACCCCGCCGATCAGCTCCACGGGGTGCCGCCCGTTGAACCGCCGGAGGTCCAGCTCCGTCGGCTGCGCGAACCGCGAGAAGTTGTTCACGCACAGCACCAGGTCATCCGTGCCGTCCGCGCCCGGGGGCGCCTCGCGCAGATAGGCCAGCACCGCCGGATTGGACGACGGCAGCTCCGTGTACGAGCCCAGTCCGAAGGCACGGTTCTGCTTGCGGATCTCGATCATCCGCCGGGTCCAGTGCAGCAGCGACGAGGGCGAGGCCATCGACGCCTCGACGTTGGTGACCTGGTAGCCGTAGACCGGGTCCATGATGGTCGGCAGGTACAGGCGCCCCGGGTCACACGACGAGAAGCCCGCGTTGCGGTCCGGCGTCCACTGCATCGGGGTGCGCACCGCGTCGCGGTCGCCCAGCCAGATGTTGTCGCCCATCCCGATCTCGTCGCCGTAGTACAGGATCGGGGAACCGGGCAGCGACAGGAGCAGGGCCGTGAACAGCTCGATCTGGTTGCGGTCGTTGTCCAGGAGCGGGGCGAGCCGCCGCCGGATGCCGATGTTGGCGCGCATCCGTGGGTCCTTGGCGTACTCCGCGTACATGTAGTCGCGCTCCTCGTCGGTGACCATCTCCAGGGTCAGCTCGTCGTGGTTGCGCAGGAAGATGCCCCACTGGCAGTTCTTCGGGATCTGCGGGGTCTTGGCGAGGACCTCGGAGACCGGGTACCGGGACTCCCTGCGCACCGCCATGAAGATCCGGGGCATCACCGGGAAGTGGAAGGCCATGTGGCACTCGTCTCCGCCACCGGCGAAGTCGCCGAAGTAGTCGACGACGTCCTCGGGCCACTGGTTGGCTTCAGCGAGCAGGACCGTGTCCGGGTAGTGGGCGTCGATCTCCTTGCGGACGCGCCTGAGGAACTCGTGGGTCGCCGGGAGGTTCTCGCAGTTGGTGCCCTCCTCCTGGTACAGGTAGGGCACGGCGTCCAGCCGGAACCCGTCGATGCCGAGGTCCAGCCAGAACCGCAGGGCGGAGACGATCTCCTCCTGCACCACCGGGTTCTCGTAGTTGAGGTCCGGCTGGTGGGAGAAGAAGCGGTGCCAGTAGTACTGCTTGCGGACCGGGTCGAAGGTCCAGTTCGAGGTCTCCGTGTCGACGAAGATGATCCGGGCGTCCTGGAACTGCTTGTCGTCGTCGGCCCAGATGTAGTAGTCCCCGTACGGGCCCTCCGGGTCCTTCCGGGACTCCTGGAACCACGGGTGCTGGTCGCTGGTGTGGTTCATGACGAAGTCGATGATCACCCGCATGCCACGCTGGTGGGCCGCGTCCACGAACTCGACGAAATCGGCGAGGTCGCCGAACTCGGGGAGCACCGAGGTGTAGTCGGCGACGTCGTAACCGCCGTCACGGAGCGGCGACTTGAAGAAGGGCGGAAGCCACAGGCAGTCCACGCCCAGCCATTGCAGGTAGTCCAGCTTGGCGGTGAGGCCCTTGAGGTCGCCCACCCCGTCGCCGTTGCTGTCCTGGAAGGACCGTACGAGCACTTCGTAGAAGACGGCGCGTTTGAACCAGTCGGGATCCCGGTCCTTCGCGGGGGTGTCCTCGAACGTGTCGTGGACGGGCTCGTTGACGATCATGATGTGGGTGACCCTCCGATCGGCGGGGACGGTCGCAGGACCACGATGTGCGCAGGCGTGACGCCCGGCTCGAGGCGCACGTAGGCGGCCCTGCCCCAGTGATAGGTCTCGCCGGTGAGCTCGTCGCGCACCGGTACGGTCTCGTGCCAGTCGAGGCCGAGCTCCGGCATGTCAAACGAGACCGTCGCCTCCTGGGTGTGGTGCGGATCGAGATTGACGACCACCAGAACGATGTTCGAACCGGAGCGCTTGCTGTACGCGATCACTGCGTCGTTGTCCGCGTGGTGGAAGTGCAGGTTGCGCAGCTGCTGCAGCGCCGGGTGGCGGCGGCGCGCCCGGTTGAGCGCGGTGATCAGCGGGGCGATGCTGTGCCCCTCGCGTTCCGCCGACTCCCAGTCCCGGGGCCGCAGTTGGTACTTCTCCGAGTCCAGGTACTCCTCGCTGCCCGGACGCAGCGGGGTGTTCTCGCACAACTCGTACCCGGCGTACACGCCCCAGCTGGGGGAGAGCGTTGCCGCGAGCACCGCACGCGCCTCGAAGGCCGGACGCCCGCCCTCCTGCAGATAGGCGTGCAGGATGTCCGGGGTGTTCACGAAGAAATTGGGGCGCATGTACGCCGCGGTGTCCTGCGCGAGCTCCGTCAGGTAGTCGGTGAGCTCCTGCTTCGTGTTGCGCCAGGTGAAGTACGTGTACGACTGCTGGAACCCTACGGCGGCGAGCGTACGCATCATCGCGGGGCGGGTGAACGCCTCCGCCAGGAAGACCACGTCGGGGTCGGTGCGGTTGACCTCACCGATGACCTTCTCCCAGAAGACCACCGGCTTGGTGTGCGGATTGTCCACGCGGAAGATCCGCACCCCGTGCCTCATCCAGTGGCGCAGCACGCGCAGCGTCTCCCGCACCAGCCCCCGCATGTCCTGGTCGAAGGCGATCGGATAGATGTCCTGGTACTTCTTCGGAGGGTTCTCGGCGTAGGCGACGGTCCCGTCGGCGCGGCGGCGGAACCACTCCGGATGCTTCGACACCCACGGGTGGTCGGGGGAGCACTGGAGCGCGAAGTCGAGCGCGACCTCCATGCGCAAGTCCCTGGCGCAGCGCACGAACTCGTCGAAGTCCTCCAGCGTGCCGAGGTCCGGGTGGATCGCGTCGTGGCCGCCTTCGGGCGAACCGATCGCCCACGGCACGCCCACGTCGTGCGGCCCCGCCTCCAGGGCGTTGTTGGGTCCCTTGCGGAAGGTCGTGCCGATCGGGTGCACGGGGGGCAGGTACACCACGTCGAAGCCCATCGCGGCGATGGCGGGAAGCCGCCGGGCCGCGGTCCTGAAGCTGCCGGAGACCGACCTGCCCCCCTCGACCACGGCGCCTTCGGAGCGCGGGAAGAACTCGTACCAGGAGCCGAAGAGCGCCCTCGGCCGCTCCACCAGCAGCGGTAGCGGGGGAGAGGCGGTGACCAGTTCGCGCAGCGGATGGCGGGCGAGCACGGCGGTCAGGTCCGGTGCGAGCGCGGCGGCCAGCCGTTCCGCCGGCGGCAGCGACGCGTCGCGCACCGCGTCCGCGGCGCGCAGCACCGTCTCCCGGCCGTCGTTCTTGGGCACGCCCCCGGCGGCGCGGTCGAGGAGCTCCGCGCCCTCGGCGAGTACCGGGTCCGTGTCGATGCCGGCCGGGACCTTGATGCTGGCGTGGTGGCGCCAGGTGGCCACCGGATCGCCCCAGGCCTCGACGCCGTACGTCCACTGCCCCTGGGCGTCCGGGGTCACCTCGGCGCCCCAGCGGTCCGTGCCGGGCGCCAGCTCCCGCATCGGGGTCCACGGGCCGGTCCTGCCGGAGGGGTCCCGCAGGACGACGTTGGCGGCGACGGCGTCGTGCCCCTCGCGGAAGACGGTGGCGGTGACCTGGAAGGTCTCGCCCACCACTGCTTTCGCGGGCCTTCTGCCGCAGTCGACGAGGGGGTGTACGTCCAGGACGGGAATGCGGCCAATCAGCGGGTTCACGGCATCACCTGAGGGCTGTGCGGGCACGACGGGAAGAACGAGCGGGGCTGCTTCACGGGGCGTGGGTGTTCTTTGTAACTGCTCCGTCGACGGCTGGCGGGCTGCGGGCATGGCCGCTCCTGTCCGCGTTCACTCGAATGGCAGGGTCGCGAGTGCGCTCCGGTGCGTACCGGTGGAGCCTTCCCACGCTCTTCTGGTACGCAATCCGGTGGTTCGTTAACTACTAGGGCGTAGGCGGACACACAAGAACCAGGCGCACCTTTGAGCCGTCCGGGGGCTCCCGGGGCCCGTTCCGCCCCTCCGGCGGCGGAACGGGAGATCCGTCCCCGTGTCCGCAGGGTCGGTCCGTGGAAGGCTGCTGCAGGGTGCGTCAGCCGGTCACCTGCAGCAGCCGGTTCGGGGAGCCGGGCCCGGCGTCGGCCACGTTGCCGCGGGCGGCCCGAGCCAGGGCGCGACCCACCTCGGCAGGGGTCGCCCGGGGATGCCCGGCGAGGTACAGCGCGGCCGCCCCCGCGGCGTGCGGGGCCGCCATCGACGTGCCGGAGAGGGTGCGTCGTGCTGTGTCCCCGGTGTGCCAGGCGGAGTCGATGCCGACACCCGGTGCGAACAGATCCACCGACGTACCCCAGTTGGACGACGCCGCGCGGGCACCCCGGGCGTCTGCCGCACCGACCGTGATCGCCTCCCGCACCCGCGCCGGGGAGAACAGCGCTGCGGGCCTCCCCTCGTTGCCCGCCGCAACGGTGTAGGTCACCCCTGAGGCGATGGAGTGGCGTACCGCCGCGTCCAGTTGGTGTCCCGCCCGTCCGCCCAGGCTCAGATTGGCGACGGCGGGTTTCCTCGCGTGCTCCGTCACCCAGTCGATCCCGGCGATCACCCGCGACGTCGTCCCGGTGCCCGTGTCGTCGAGCACCCGCACGGCGACGACGTCCGCCTGCCGGGCGACGCCGTTCGCACCGCCCGCGGCGATCGCCGCCACGTGCGTGCCGTGGCCGTTGCCGTCCTGCGCGATGGCGTCGCCGTCCACGAAGTCCCAGCCACTGCGGGCCCGGCCACCGAAGTCCCGGTGTGACGTGCGCACGCCCGTGTCGATGACGTACACGGTGGCCCCCCTGCCACCGCCGCGCGGCCCGGGCGGGGCGCCGGCGGGTCGGTCGGGCCCGGTCGGGAGCCCCCGAGGCCAGGAGGCAACGGGCGGGGTGCGGTCCAGGCGCACCGTTCCGTCCGGGACCACCGACGCGATCCGGGGGTCGGCGGCCAGGCGTGCGGCGGCCGTCGCGTCGGCCTGAACCGCGTAGCCGTTGAGCACTGCGCCGTAGGTGTGGCGAATTCTCGCCCCGTACGAGCGCGCGAGGTTCCTGCCCGCCACGGACGGGGCCCGTATCCCCGCGCCAGGCGCCAGCGTCACGATGTAGCTGCTCGTCCCGCGGCCCGCGCCGGTGGCGGCGGCCGCCGAGGGCAGTGGAGCGGCCCGGTCGGGCTGGGTGACGGTCGGGAGGACGGCCACCGCCGCCACGGCGGTCAGGATCACGGGCAGCCGTCGGGACAGTCGTCGCGAACGTCTCATGGGCGGCGTTCCTTTCCCTCCCTCAACTGCACGTGCCCCGCGGTCAGTCGGACGGTGTCCGACCGCGCACCCCGGACTCCCCGTAGGCGTTCGGACGCGGACAGCAGCCTCTCGCGCGGTTCCGTGTGCCACAAGACCGCCGAAGGGGGCGGAATCGGTCGCACCGCCGCTGTCCGGCGCTCGAGTGTCGCCCCGCCCGCCGGCGCCGCCCCCGTGCGCGTCCCGGGCGGTCGGCCGAAAGGAGGCACAGCACGATGCGCCCTCCTCGCGCCGTGGTTGTGAATCGTGCGGCGCCACTACCGTCGAGGGGTTGGGCGGACGCACACCGTTGTGCGTCCCCGGATGAACCTCACTTCGAAGGTGGAACCCGTGAAGGCCGTTCGTCGATTCACCGTCCGCCCCGTCCTCCCCGAACCCCTCGCCCCCCTCCACGACCTGGCGCACAACCTGCGCTGGTCCTGGCACCCGGCGACCCGGCAGCTGTTCCGCGACGCCGACCCGGCCGGATGGCGCACGGCCGACGGCGACCCCGTACGGCTGCTCGGCTCGGTGTCCGCACCGCGGCTCGCCGAGCTCGCCGCGGACCCCGGCTTCCTGGACCGCGTCGCGGACACCGCGCGCGACCTCGACGACTATCTGAGCGGTCCCCGCTGGTACCAGGAACAGAGCGGTGAGGGTGCCTCTCTGCCCACTGCCGTCGCGTACTTCTCGCCCGAGTTCGGTATCACGGCGGCCCTCCCGCAGTATTCGGGCGGCCTCGGCATACTCGCCGGAGACCACCTCAAGGCGGCGAGCGACCTCGGCGTCCCGCTGATCGGGGTCGGACTCCTCTACCGCCACGGCTACTTCCGCCAGTCCCTGTCGCGCGACGGCTGGCAGCAGGAGCACTACCCCGTCCTCGACCCCGACGAGCTGCCGCTCACCCTGCTGCGGGAGCCCGAGGGAACCCCCGCACGGATCGCCCTCGCCCTGCCGGGCGGCCGTTCGCTGCACGCCCGCGTCTGGCAGGCGCAGGTCGGGCGCGTCCCCTTGCTGCTCCTCGATTCGGACGTCGAGGAGAACGCCCCCGGGGAGCGGGACGTCACCGACCGGCTCTACGGCGGTGGCAGCGAGCACCGGCTGTTGCAGGAGATGCTGCTGGGCGTCGGAGGGGTGCGCGCAGTGCGCACCTACTGCCGGCTCAGCGGCCACCCCGAGCCCGAGGTCTTCCACACCAACGAGGGCCACGCCGGATTCCAGGGGCTCGAAAGGATCCGTGAACTCCTGCCGTACGGCCTGGACTTCGCCGCAGCCCTGGAAGCGGTGCGGGCGGGGACCGTGTTCACCACCCACACGCCCGTCCCGGCCGGGATCGACCGCTTCGACAGCCGTCTCGTCGCCGCCCACTTCGGTGAGGACGGGGAGTTGGCGGGGGTGGACCCCGACCGGGTGCTGGGGCTCGGTACGGAGTCCTACTCCGGTGGCGAGCCGGGCTTGTTCAACATGGCGGTGATGGGGCTGCGGCTGGCACAGCGCGCCAACGGCGTCTCCGCCTTGCACGGCGCCGTCAGCCGGCAGATGTTCGCGGGCCTGTGGCCGGGGCTCGACGTCCCGGAGGTCCCCATCACCTCCCTCACCAACGGGGTGCACGCCCCGACGTGGCTGGCGCCCGGGGTGCGCCCGCTGGACGCCGCCACCGCGTCGGACGCCGAACTGTGGGAATTGCGCAGGTCACTGCGTGAGCAACTGGTCGAGGAGGTGCGGCAACGGTTGTACGCGTCCTGGCGCCAGCGGGGAGCGGGCAGCACCGAGCTCGGCTGGATCGACGGGGCACTGGACCCGGGCGTCCTCACGATCGGCTTCGCCCGTCGCGTCCCTGCGTACAAACGGCTCACCCTGATGCTGCGCGACCGCGACCGGTTGGCGCGGCTGCTGCTCCATCCGAGCAGGCCGGTGCAGATCGTCGTCGCCGGCAAGGCGCACCCTGCGGACGACGGCGGCAAGCGGCTGGTCCAGGAACTGGTGCGGTTCGCGGACGATCCGAGGGTGCGTCACCGGATCGTCTTCCTCCCGGACTACGGCATGGACATGGCCCGCCGGCTCTACCCGGGCTGCGACGTCTGGCTCAACAACCCCCTCCGGCCGTTGGAGGCCTGCGGCACCAGCGGTATGAAGGCTGCGCTCAACGGCTGCCTCAACCTCTCGGTGCGTGACGGCTGGTGGGACGAGTGGTACGAACCGGATTTCGGCTGGGTCATCCCCACCGCCGACGGCTCCGCCGCGCGGGACGAGGACCGCCGGGACGAGCTGGAGGCCACCGCCCTGTACGCGTTGGTCGAGGAACGCGTCGCACCGCTCTTCTACGACCGTGGTGCGGGCGGGCTCCCCGGCCGTTGGATCGACATGGTCCGGCGCACGCTCACTGCGCTCGCCCCCAAGGTGCTGGCGGACCGGATGGTGCGCGAGTACGTGGACCGGCTCTACGCCCCGGCCGCCCGTTCCCACCGCACCCTGGCCCTCGACGTGGGCGCCGCCCGTGAGCTGGCGGCCTGGAAGGCCCGGGTACGTGCGGCCTGGCCGGGGGTCTGTGTCGGGCACGTCGAGGCGGGTACGGCCGAGGGGACGGCCGAGCTCGGTTCCACCCTCGCCCTGCGCGTCCGCATCGACCTCGGCGGACTGCGTTCCGAGGACGTGGAGGTGCAGGCCGTGGCGGGCCGCGTCGACGCCGACGACACCCTCGCCGACGCCCAGGCCTTCCCGCTGAAGCCGGTCGGTGGCGGACCCGACCCGTCGGGCTGCTGGACCTACGAAGGCCCACTCGCCCTCGACCGGACCGGGCCGTTCGGCTACACGGTGCGAGTGCTGCCCGCCCACCGCCTGCTGTCCTGCGGCACCGACATGGGGCTCGTCGCCCTGCCGGCTGAGGCCACCGGTGAGGGGGCGGGGGTCCTGATGCGCTGAGCGCCCGCATAGGCAGCGGTCACGCGGAACCGCCCGGGAGGACGTGGTCCTCCCGGGCGGTTCCTGTGCCCGTCAGGTGCGTGCGCCCGTGCTTACGGGAACGTCAGCTTGAAGCTGTTGATGTAGCCGGTGTCCCAGGCGGCCTGGTCCTGGACCTTGAGCTTCCAGGTGCCGTTGGCGACCTCGCTCGACGCGTTCACCGTGTAGGTCTCGACCACGTTGTCCGCCGAGTCGCTGCCGCTGAAGTTCTTCAGGCGGTACGCCGTGCCGTCCGGCGCGATCAGGTCGATGACCAGGTCACCGCGCCAGGTGTGGGTGATGTCGACGCCGACCTTCAGAGCGGAGGGGGCGTTGCCGGTCACACCGGTGACGTTCACGGAGGAGGTCACCGCGGCGCCGTTGTCCGGGATGTTCACCCGGTCGGAGTTCTCGAAGACCTTGCCTTCGCCGCCGCCGCCGGGGCGGGAGCCGACGTTGATGGCCGCCCAGGCGTCGGTCACCGACTTGACCTCGGGGCTGCTCGCCCCGTAGAGCTCCGTCGCCACGGCGATGGTGCCGGTGCGGGCGGCCGCGTAGTTGGTCGTCGAGTTGAACTTCGTGGTGAGGGCCTTGAACCAGATCAGCGAGGCCTTGTCACGGCCGATGCCGGTGACCGGCAGACCGTCCGACGTCGGCGAGTCGTAGTTCACGCCGTTGATGGTCTTGGCGCCGCTGCCCTCGGAGAGCAGGTAGTACCAGTGGTTCGCCGGGCCCGAGGAGTAGTGCACGTCGATGCCGCCGAGACCCGAGTACCAGGAGTCCTTGGACCTACTGTCCTTGCTCGGCTTGTCCATGTAGCGCAACGGGGTGCCGTTGCCGTTGATGTCGATCTTCTCGCCGACCAGGTAGTCGCCCTTGTCCTTGTCGTTGTCGGCGTAGAACTCGACGGCGGCGGCGAAGATGTCGGACGTCGCTTCGTTGAGACCGCCCGACTCACCGCTGTAGACGAGCTTCGCGGTGGCGGAGGTGACGCCGTGCGTCATCTCGTGCGCGGCCACGTCGATCGAGGTCAGGGGCTTGGAGTTGCCGGAGCCGTCACCGTAGGTCATGCAGAAGCAACTGTCGGACCAGAAGGCGTTGACGTAGTTGTTGCCGTAGTGGACCCGCGAGTACGCGCCGACACCGTCGCCCTTGATACCGCTGCGACCCTGCACGTTCTTGTAGTAGTCCCAGGTGAGCGCCGCACCGTAGTGTGCGTCCGCGCCGGCCGTCTCGGCGTTCCCCGGCGTCCCGTCACCCCAGATGTCGTCGGAGCCGGAGAACAGCGTGCCGGTGCCCGATGAGCCGTGGTTGAGGTTGTACGTCTTGTGGTTGCCGCGGCCGGTGTCGGTCAGGGTGTACGACGGTGCCGTCCCGAGGGTGACCTGGCCGCTGTACTGCGTGTTGCCGGTGCCCTCGTTGATCGCCTGCCACTCGTAGAGCTTCTTGCCGTTGCTGGCGTCGGTGACGACGTGCATCTCGTTCGGAGTGCCGTCGTGCTGGAAGCCGCCGACGACGGTCTCGTACGCCAGGACCGGGGTGCCCTCGGCCATCCAGACGACCTTGCGCGGCGCGCGGTCGGCAGTGGCCTTCTTCGAGCCCTCGGTGCGCGCGGCGGCCACGGCCTGCTTCTCGGCGACGGCCGGTGCGACGTCGGCCGTGGTGTCGACGTTCTTCAGCGAGGCGCGGGACGCCTTGGTGACGGACTCGGTCCTCCCGGTCTTCGTCTCGGCGACGACGAGGTCACCGCCGAGGACGGGCAGGCCCGCATAGGTTCGCTCGTAGCGGGTGTGCGTGGTGCCGTCCTGGTCCTTGACGACATCGCGCACGACCAGCTTCTCCTGGGCCCCGAGGCCGAGTTCGGCTGCGGTCGCCGCCTTGGTGGCGTTGGCCTCGCGCAGGAGTTCGGCACGCTGGGCGGGGCTTAGCTTCGCGGGCAGGGCGCCGGGGTTGGCCGCGAGGGCGGCCTGCTGCTTCGGGGCGGCCGGGGATTCCGGGGCTGCGGCGGCGGTGCCGGACTGGATTCCGACGGCCAGGAGGGCTGCGGCGGCGAGCAGTGCGCCGGTCGCGGACGCGCGACGGCTGGGCGTGGGTCTCACGCGGACTCCTTCTGCGAGGGGGGTAACGGGTGGCTGGGTGGGCCACCCGGCAGAGCTGCGGAGCATGTAGTGCGTGGAATGTTGGAAGAGTGGCAGGAGAAGTCCTCTCCTGTCAGGAGCGCGTCAAAAGATTGGCCGGAAACCGTTCGTTCCCCGAAACGTCATGTTCGTTAAACGGACGTTTCGTCGACCGTTGCCGCGGCGCCGCCCGGCGGGTCTGCCAGGTCGAATGCGACGCGCGTGCCGGGATTGTGTGCGAAGCCGGCCCCTGCGGGGAGGGGGGTGGGCGGAGGGTACGCGCCATGCGTCGCGGCAACCTCGCTGCCTGGCCCGTTCTGGGGCGTCTGCTCGTCGTCGGGCCCGGCGGCGCCCGCCCCGCCGTGACCTCGTGGCCGTCGGCGGCGCTGTGGGTGGGGCGGGGTCGGGTGCCCCTGCTGCTGATCGGCAGCTCCCCCGTCGGCCGGGTGGGTGCCACGGGCAGGGGGACGGGTCGTCCCGCCCGCCCTGACAACGCCGCGCGCTACCCCTGCTCCCTCTGTTGGCGTGAAATAGACCGCTGTTGGCCGGACGTCCTCCGTGGCGGACCGCCGTTCCCGCGCCGCGCCCATAGCCGGGCTCGGCGGTCGGGTGGGGAATCCGGCTCGGGAGGAGCGTTCTGCACCCGCCTGTAGGCGGGTGGTGGGATGGGGCGAGGGGGGGCTCGGCGGGTCGAATGGGACGCGTGGCGGGCTCGGTGAACGGGCTTCGTGGCCCCCCGCGTTGCCCGCGGGCTTCAGGTGCGGTGGGTTTCTGCCGATGTCCCGGGTGTCGCGGGAACCTCGCTTTTCGTCCCGCACCCCGCCGCGCGCCCCTGACCACTCCGTACCGGAAGTCGACCGCCACTAACGGAGTACAACAAAACCGCACGTCAGAGCGGCACCACTACTGCATGTACGGAAAAAGCGGAATCTCGACTGTTACAGAAGACCCGCCCCCTGGACGCCCCACACCAAGGGTGTGCAGCCCGCGCGTGCGAGGAGCCCGCAACCGCTTGTCGTTGACCGCTCAACGGGTCGATGTAGCCGACAGCGACCCTCCGACGACACTCCCACCCGATAGATGACCGATACAGGAGACAGTTACCGAGATGTCCGCATTCTGTAATGCCGATGGATTCGCCCCACCACCACACCCCGACACCGACCACAGTGTGGGTCCTCGGCACCAGCCGGGAAACGACCGCCCACCACGCCCCAACCAAGGCCACGGGCACGTCCCTTGAGAGGCACCCACATGACCGCAAACAGCATCACCCGCCGCCTCACCGCCGCCGTCCTCGCCTCCGGCGCCCTCCTCGCCGCCACCGCACTGCCCGCCACCGCCCACGACCGCCACGGCCACGGCCACGACCGCCACGACAACCACCGCGCCACCGTCACCATCGGCCGGGTCCAGTACGACAGCCCCGGACGCGACGACTTCTCCAACCGCAGCCTCAACGCCGAATGGATCGAAGTCCGCAACCTCAGCCGCCACAACGTCAACCTCCGCGGCTACACCCTCAGCGACAACGACGGCAACCGCTACCGCTTCCGCAACCTCCACCTCAAGGGCCGCTCCAGCGTCCGCGTCCACACCGGATTCGGCCGCGACACCCGCACCGACGTCTACCAGAACCTCCGCACCTACGTCTGGGACAACCACCGCGACACCGCCACCCTCCGCAACGACCACGGCCGCACCATCGACACCAAGTCCTGGGGCCGCAACCGCGGACACCACCACCGCTGACCCCACCCCACCGCAACACCCCGCCACCCCCGACCCCTGCGCCGTACCACCCCGTACGCCGCAGGGGCTCCGGCACCCCAAGACCGGGACCACGGTCCAGCCGACGGGGGCCGACGCCGCCACGCGCAGCCGGTCGCAGGCGGGTTCCCGCGCCCCGGGCGCAAGCGCTTAACTCGTGCATACGGCCAGGTGGCGGGGCTGTTCCAGTCATTCGGCGGGGGCGGTTCCGGACATCTGCCGGATGGTTGTCGCACCCGGCTTCCCGGACCCTGGGACGTATGACGCCCGCTCTGCGGGCAGGCCGTCCCGCCTCGAGCGGGACAGCCGTCCGGGCCCGTCGCCCCGACGGTCCGAAGGAACCCTACCCGCCGGTAGTGGCTTCGCGTCCGTTTCAGCGGTCCGACCCCATCCGGCACCCTGCCGGGCGCTAAGGAGGTCAGCACGATGACGGTGAGCCTGATGTTCCTGTGTGCGACCGGGGACGCCACCCGGCACGGGGCCTTCGGTGACGGCCCGCTGAGCGAGCGCGGCCTCCGGGAAACAGGGGGCGCGGGAGCAGCGCTGCCTCCGTACACCATGGCCATCCGGGCGCCGTCGACCCGCTGTGCGCAGACCGCCGTCGCGCTCGGCCTCGGGTCGGTCGTCGAGCCGCTGCTGCGCGACATCGACTACGGGACGTGGCGCGGCCGGCGCGTCGACGACGTCGCCGCCACCGATCCGCACGGCTTCTCCGCCTGGCTCACGGACCCCGACGCGGTACCCCACGGAGGCGAGTCGGTGCGCCAGCTCTGCCGCCGTACCGCGCACTGGCTGAGCAGCCTCCCGCCCGACACGGGCCACATGCTCGTCATCACCGAGGCCGCCGTGGTGCGTGCTTCCCTCGTCCACGCCTTGTCCGCGCCCGTCAGGACCTTCTGGCACCTCGACGTGCCGCCCCTGTCCGTGGTGTCCCTCACCCTGCACGGTGGTTCCTGGAACGTCCGGCTCGGCCCTTCGCTCTCCGAGAGGGCCGGCAACAACACGGCGGCGGGGATCCAGCCGCTCGTGTACGTCCGTGCCGGACGGAACACCCGAGCGGGTGTGCGGCGGCGGGAAGGCCACCCGGAACTGCTCGGCGACCGATCCTGACCGCAGTCCGGTCCGGGGACGGCCGGTTCCACCCGGGCCGGTAGCCCTCCCGCGGCTGGCGCGGGTCGGATTTGCGGACCTACGATCGCGCGGGTTGGTTCGCGATCAGAAGGGTGCTGTCGGCGGGGCGGAAGCCGAGGCGTGCGTATATGCGTGCAACGACGTCTTCTGCATAGGCGAGGAAGATGGTGTTCACCCCGTGGTCGCGAGCGTGGTTGACCAGCGCGGTGGTGACGGCTGCCGCCAGGCCCCGGCGGCGGGCGGTGGGGAGGGTGCCGATGCCGCCGATCTCGGTGGTGCCGTGCGCTGGGTGGTAGTGGCCGACGGCCAGCGGGGTACCGTCAGAGCCAATCGCAGCGATGATCGTCTTGTGCCCGGCGCTGATCGTGGGGCGGACCGATGTCAAGCTACGTATCTGGGCACAGCGCGGGAAGGGTGGTCAGCTGTCCCGGAGCAGGCGCGCCGCGAGTGCGGGGGACAGACGGTGAAGGGCCACCAGGGCGCGGATCTTGCCCACGTGGACGACGGGGCGGTTGCGGTCGAGGCCGTCCAGCAGTTCCCTGGCGGCCTGTTCCGGGCTGATCTTGCCGCTGCCCCGGTCGGCCGTCATGGCTGTGTCCACCAGGGGCAGCATGGCCTCCGTCACCCGGATACCGCGTTCGTCGTCGGCGAGCTGGTAGCGCAGGGCGGTGGTGTAGCTGCGCAGTGCGGCCTTGGTGGCGCAGTACAGGGGTGCGCTGCGCTTGGGTGTCAGGGCCAGGGCCGAGGTGATGTTCACGATGGCGCTGCCGGGCAGCATCAGCGGCAGGACCAGTGCGGTGAGCTTGACCGGGCCGGTCAGATTCGTACCGATCTCCGTGTCCATGTCGCGCAGCATGTCGTCACGGTCGTGCTCGGCGACTCGATAACCGAACTGCACAGCCGCGTTGTTGACCAGCAGTCGGATGCCTCCTCGCGCGCGCAGCTCTGCCGCCAGGGAGGCGATGTCACTCTCCACCGTGAGGTCGCACCGCAGGGCCTCGATGCCCGGTACGGCGTCGACTGCTGCCACGCGGGTCCGGTCCCGCCCGCAGACGACGACCTGCTCACCCTGATGGGCGAGCCGGCGCGCCAGGGCCAGTCCCACGCCCGCGGTGCCGCCAGTGATCACAGTCAGTCCTGCCGGCACGGCTGAACCTCCTTCGTCGATTTAAATTACGGAGCAGTACTGTAATCTATTTCTCCTCGATTCGGTGAGATCCCGTGAAGGAGAAGAAGCGCCATGACGTACATCGTGATGAACATGCTGCGGTTCCAGCCCGCCTGGCTCCGGCTCGAGCGTGCGGAACGCGCCGCCGTCTGGGAGACGGTCAAGGCACTGGCCGTCCGCACCGAGGGGATCAGGCTGCGCTGGTTCGACGCGGAGGCATTCTGCGCCGAGTACAGCGACATCCTGTTCGTGGAGACCGAGGACCTCTCCGCCTACTACATGTTCTGGGAAGCGGTCCGGGACACCGACCTGTTCTCCGTGCCGTATGTGGAGGTGAGGCAGGTCGCGATGGGGATCGAGGACGGATTCGCCGCGTACGACAGGTCCGTCGCCGCTCGCGGGCCGGTGGTGGCCGGTGGCTGAGCGGACGTCCGCGCCGGGCCGCCCGCGCAGCAGCGAAGCCTCGGGGCGCATCCTGCGAGCGACTGTCGAACTGCTGGCGGAGGGCGGGGCGGCCGGGGTGTCGGTCGACGCGGTGGCCGCCCGCGCGGGCGTTTCCCGGCCCACGGTCTACCGACGGTGGAAGGACCGTACGGAGCTGATCGCGGCCGCGGTCCGGGAGGCTTTCGCCCAGGCCAACCCCGAAGCCCCCGACACCGCTGACCCGCTGGCGGATCTCGTGACCGTGCTGTCCAACACGATCCGGCTTCTCACCGGCACACCGCTGGGGCGGGTCATCGCCGGACTGGTCAGTGAACTGCCCCGATCGCCGGAGCTCGCCGCCGCTCTGCGCGAGGTGGAGCGGGAGCGGCGAGAGATCCTGCACGAGGTGCTGCGACGCGCCGAGGAACAGGGGCGGCTGCGCCTGACGGACGTGGGCCTGGCCATCGAAGTCCTGCTCGGTCCGGTCTACCTCAGACTGCTCGTTACCGGTGACCCCGTCCCATCCGATCTCGCCGCGGAACTCGCCGCGCTCGTGGTCGCACCCACCGGTTCCGGGCCACTGCCCGAAAGGCCGCAAGAGATCGAGAACGACGGCCACGAACCGTAGCGAATGCGCACCGAGCCCTGAGGTTGCGCATTCATTGCGCAACCTCAGCCGCCATTGCACCGAATCGCGGATCCTGGATTGCGGGGCCTCAGACCAGGCTCTCCCGCCAGGCCCGGTGCAGGTCCGCGAACCGCCCCGTGCCGCCGGTGAGTTCACCGGGCGACCCGTCCTCCACGATCCTGCCGTGCTCCATCACCAGAACCCGATCGGCGATCTCCACCGTCGACAGCCGGTGCGCGATCACCACTGCCGTACGCCCACGCAGCACCGTGTCCATGGCACGCTGCACCGCCTGCTCGCCCGGGACGTCGAGGGAACTCGTCGCCTCGTCGAGGATCAGCACCGCCGGGTCGGCAAGCAGCGCCCGCGCGAAGCCGACGAGCTGCCGCTGACCCGCCGAGATCCGGCCACCGCGCTTGCGCACGTCGGTGTCGTAGCCATCGGGCAGGCCGCAGATGAAGTCGTGGGCGCCGATGGCCTTCGCGGCCCGTTCGATCTCCTCACGGGTCGCGTCGGGGCGCCCGAGGGAGATGTTCTCCGCAACCGTCCCGGAGAACAGAAACGCCTCCTGCGTCACCATGACCACGCCGCGCCGCAGTTCGGGAGTGGCCAGCTCGCGCAGGTCGACACCGTCGAGGAGGACCCGTCCCTCCGTCGGGTCGTAGAAACGGGCCAGCAGCTTCGCGAGGGTGGACTTGCCCGCGCCCGTCGTGCCGACGACCGCGACGGTCTGTCCGGCCGGGATCGTCAGCCCGAAGCGGGGCAGCACCTCGCCGCCGGTGCGGTACGCGAACCGCACGTCCTCGAAGACCACGTCCCGGCCGGGACCGGTCGTCGCCGGCCGGGCCGGCAGCTCGACCGGGTGCACCGGCTCCGGCACGGACGGCGCCTGGGTCAGTAGACCAGCGATCTTCTCCAGGGACGCGCCCGCCGACTGGTAGGAGTTGAGGAACATGCCGAGCCGGTCGATCGGGTCGTACAACCGCCGCACGTACAGCGCCGCGGCGGCGAGCACACCGAGCGCCAGCGTCCCCTCGGCGACCCGATAGGCACCCCACAGCACCATCCCCGCGACTGCGGTGTTGGCCACCAGCCGGGAACCGACGACGTACCGGGCCATCTCCAGCATGCCGTCGCCGTTGCTGCGGGCGTGCCGGTCGTTCAGCTCCCGGAAGCGCTCGTCGTTCGCGCGCTCACGGCGGAACGCCCGCACCGGCCGGATCCCGTTCATCGTCTCCGTGAACTTCACGATGACCGCCGCGATGGCCGTGGACCGCTCCGCGAAGACGGCGGCAGCACGCCGGCGGTAGAGCCGGACGAGCAGGTACAGCGGAACGAAGCTGAGCACTGCAACGGTGCCGATACCGAGGTCGAGCCAGAGCAGCAGCGCCGAGATGTAGACGAAGGCGAGGACGACGCCGATGAGTTCCTGGAGGCCCTCTCCGAGCAGTTCCCGCAGGGACTCGACGTCCGTGGTGGACCGGGAGATCAACCGTCCCGAGGTGTACCGCTCGTGGAAGTCCACGCTGAGTGCCTGGGCGTGCCGGAAGATCCTGCCGCGCAGATCGAGGAGGACGTCCTGGCTGACCTGCGCGGAGGTCCGGATGAAACCGTACTGGAAGAGGCCCGACGCGAGCGCGCACACGGCGTACGCCACCCCGACCGCCACCAGCGGCCCCTGGGCGTCGCGCCGTAAGGCCGGCACTGCGGTGTCGATGGCGTACGCGACGAGCAGCGGCCCGGCTTGGGCCGCTGCCTGCTGCAACAACAGCAGCAGCGCGCTGAGCACGACCAGTGTGCGCCGCGGCGCGAGCAGGGAGCGCAGAAGTGCTCCCGTGGAACCCTCCGGAGTGGGCAGGGCATCGCGGTCGAACGGGTCGAGCCCCGAGTCGGCACGCGCGCCCGCGACCTCGTCGGCGTCCGGTGCTGACGGGGTGGTCGTCGACGACGTCATCGGGCGCGCTCCTCGGTGTTGCCGCCCGACATCAGCCAGGCGTACTCGGCGTGGTCCCGCAGGAGTTCACGGTGGGTGCCGACGGCTGCGATGCGCCCCCGGGACAGCAGTGCCACGCGGTCGGCGAGCATCACCGTCGAGGGCCGGTGCGCCACGACGAGGGCGGTCGTGTCCCGCAGGACGCGCCGCAGTGCCGCCTCCACCAGGGCCTCGGTGTGGACGTCGAGCGCCGACAGGGGGTCGTCGAGCACGAGGAAGCGCGGCTTCCCCACCACTGCGCGGGCGAGTGCGAGGCGTTGCCGCTGGCCGCCGGAGAGGCTCAGGCCCTGTTCCCCGACCTGTGTGTGGACGCCCTGCGGCAGCGCGTCCACGAAACCGGCCTGCGCCACGTGCAGCGCGTGCCGGAGCTCCCCGGTCCCCGTCGTCCCGGCGCCCATCAGGACGTTCTCGCCCACGCTCGCCGAGAAGAGGGTCGGCTCCTCGAAGGCCATGGACACGAGTCCGCGCAGCTCCGTGCGCGGCATCGCCGCGATGTCCCGGCCGTCGAGCGTGATCCGCCCGCCGGTCACGTCGTACAGTCGCGGCACGAGCGCGGTGAGCGTGGTCTTCCCGGATCCGGTCGCGCCGACCAGGGCCATCGTTTCGCCGGGTCTGACGTGCAGGTCGATCAGCTCCAGTACGGCAGGCGAGCCGGGACCGGCGTCCGGGTAGCGGAATTCGACGGCGTCGAAGACCAGTCCCTCGGCGGGGTGACGGTCCCGGCCGTGATGGCCTCCCCTCGACTCCGGCCCGGGTCCCGACTCCGGCCCTGGTCCCGACTCTGGCCCGGATCCCGCGGTACCCCGCGGGGGACGGTCGCCCCCCTCGCCCTCGTCGTCCGCCTCGGTGCCGTGGGGGGTGTCCGATTCCTCGGGGGCGTCGAGGACCTCGAAGTACCGGTCCGTCGCCGTTGCCGCCTCCTGGCTCAACGCGACGAGGAAACCGATCGAGTCGACCGGCCACCGCAGGGCGAGCGCCGTCGACAGGAACGCGACCAGCGTGCCCGCCGAGAGTTCGCCGTCGGCGACCTGGAGGGTGCCGAGAACCAGCGCCGCACCGATCGCCAGCTCGGGAATGATCATGATGAATGCCCAGATGCCTCCCAGGAGCCGGGCCTTGACCAGCTCCGTGCCCCGCAGCCGCTCGGCCAGCGCACGGAAGGCGGCGGCCTGACTGCGGTGCCGGCCGAAGCCCTTGACGATGCGGATGCCGAGGACGCTCTCCTCGACGACCGTCGTCAGATCCCCGACCTGGTCCTGGGCCGTGCGCGCGACGGCCGAGTACCGCGTCTCGAAGAGTGCGAGCAGGACCACCAGCGGTGCTACGGGGAGGAGCAGGACCAGTCCGAGCGACCATTCCTGGACCAGCAGGATCACCGCTCCCACCAGAATCGTCACCGCGTTGACCAGCAGGAAGGTCAAGGGGAACGCCAGGAACATCCGCAGCAGCATCAGGTCCGACGTGCCGCGCGACAGCAACTGCCCGGACGCCCAGCGGTCGTGGAAGGCCACCGGCATCCGCTGGAGGCGGCCGAACAGGTCGGCACGCATGGCCGCTTCGACCCCCGCCAGCGGCCGCGCCACCAGCCAGCGGCGCACTCCGAAGAGCGCCGCCTCCGCTATCCCGAGCAGCAGCAGGTACAACGCGCCCAGCCACACCCCGCCCGCGTCCCGCTCCGCCACCGGGCCGTCCACGAGCCACTTGAGGACGAGCGGGATCACCAGGCCGAGGCAGGACGCGGTGACCGCCACGGCGGCCGCAGTGCACAGCCGGGCCCGCACCGGCCGTACGTAGGGCCACAGCCGCAGCAGCGAACGTACGGCGGACCGCCCCTCGGAGCGTGCTTCTGTTGTCGACATCAGGCGCGAGCCTACGGTTCGCCACTGACACCGCCCACTGAGTTTTTCCGGGGCGGACGACCGTACGACGCAGTTCCGCCCGGGGAGCCGCGCTGAAACGGAGACTCTTCCGTCAGGCGCTGACGCGCAGGAGCAGCGCCGTTCTTGCCGGCACCGCCAGGGCCGTGCCGCCCGCATGGGCCGTGCCCGGGGCGTGCGACTGGTCCTCCAGCGAGGTGTCCACGACCAACTCGTACGTCTCGGCCCAGGGCGGGCCGGGCAGGTGGAAGTCCGTCGGCCGGTCACCCGAGTGCAGCACCGTCAGGAAGCTGTCGTCCGTCACCTGTGCGCCCAGGGCGTCGCGGCCCGGGATGTCCCGGCCCGAGAGGAAGAAGCCGAGGGTCGACGCGGGTGCGTACCAGTCCCGTTCGGTCATCTCCGTGCCGCGCGGGGTGAACCACGCCAGGTCCCTCAGCCCGTCGGTGGCCTGCGCCCGTCCGGAGAAGAAGGCGCGGCGCCGCAGCACCGGATGGGCGGCGCGCAGCGCGAGCAGCCGCGCGGCCAGGGCCAGCAGACCGCGCGGCCCCGGTTGTTCCAGCAGTGACCAGTCGAGCCAGCTGACCTCGTTGTCCTGGCAGTAGGCGTTGTTGTTGCCGTTCTGGGTGCGTCCCATTTCGTCGCCCGCGACGAGCATCGGGACCCCGGTGGACAACAGGAGGGTCGTGAGGAGGTTGCGGATCTGGCGGCGGCGCAATGCGTTGATCTGCTCGTCGGCGCTCTCGCCCTCGGCCCCGCAGTTCCAGGACCGGTTGTCGTTGGTGCCGTCCCGGTTGTCCTCCCCGTTCGCCTCGTTGTGCTTGCGCTCGTAGCTGACCAGGTCGCGCAGGGTGAAACCGTCGTGGGCAGTGATGAAGTTGACCGATGCGTAGGGTCGTCGGCCGCCCCACGCGTACAGGTCGCTGGAGCCCGCGAGCCGGTAGCCGAGGTCCCGCACGTCGGGCAGCGCACCGCGCCAGAAGTCGCGCACCGCGTTCCGGTAGCGGTCGTTCCACTCGGTCCACAGCGGGGGGAACGCTCCGACCTGGTAGCCGCCGTTGCCGATGTCCCAGGGCTCGGCGATGAGCTTCACGCGCCGCAGAACCGGGTCCTGGGCGATGACGGCGAGGAACGGGGAGAGCATGTCGACGTCGTGCATCGACCGGGCGAGGGCCGCGGCGAGGTCGAAGCGGAAGCCGTCCACCCCCATCTCGGTGACCCAGTAGCGCAGGGAGTCGGTGATGAGCCGCAGCACGTGCGGCTGGACGACGTGCAGGGTGTTCCCGCAACCGGTGTAGTCGGCGTACCGCCGGGCGTCGGGTTGGAGGCGGTAGTAGCCGCGGTTGTCGATTCCCTTGAGGCTGAGGGTGGGCCCCAGCTCGCCCGCCTCCGCGGTGTGGTTGTAGACCACGTCGAGGATGACCTCGATGCCCGCCGCGTGCAGCGCCCGCACCATCCGCCGGAACTCTCCCACCTGCTGCCCGGCGCTTCCCGAGGCGCTGTAGGCCGCGTGCGGGGCGAAGTATCCGATGGAGTTGTATCCCCAGTAGTTGCGCAGACCGCGGCGGAGCAGGTGGTCCTCGTGGGCGAACTGGTGCACGGGCAGCAGTTCGACCGCCGTGACCCCGAGTCCCACGAGGTGGGCGACCGCCGCAGGGTGCGCGAGACCCGCGTACGTGCCGCGCAGTTCCGCCGGGACGCCCGGGTGCCGCTGGGTGAAGCCGCGCACGTGCAGCTCGTAGATGACCGAGTCGGCCCAGGGCGTCTTGGGGCGCCGGTCATCCGCCCACTCGTCGTCCGGCGCGTCGTCGTGGACGACCACGGCCTTCGGAACGTACGCTGCCGAGTCGCGGTCGTCGCGCACGGTGTCGGCGACGTGCTGCTGCGGCCAGTCCCGTACGTGCCCGTACACCTCGGGCGCGCGCCCGTACGTGCCGTAGTCCCCGTCGACGGCCCGGGCATAGGGGTCGAGGAGCAGCTTCGCCGGGTTCCACCGGGCGCCGGTCCACGGGTCCCAGCGCCCGTGTACCCGGAAGCCGTACCGCCGCCCGGGCCGCACTCCCGGCACGAAGCCGTGCCAGATCTCGTGAGTGAGTTCGGTGAGCGCAACCCGGGTCTCCGCTCCCGCCTCGTCGAACAGACAGAGCTCGACGGCCTCCGCCCCGCCCGCCCAGAGCGCGAAGTTGGTCCCGGCGATCCCGTCGGGGCCGACCCGGAACCGAGCGCCGAGCGGCGTCGGCGTGCCCGGCCAGACCACGGGCACGGCGGCGCAGCTCTCCCGGCCGCCGACGGCGGGCCGCCCCTCCCCGGCGGGGGAGGGGCGGCCCCCTTCCCGCACTGTCCCCTGCTCGGCTGCGCTCGACACCGGTCGGCCTCCCGCGGCTCGTCGGGCCCCGCGCGGGTGCTGGCGCACGGCGTCCCGGCCGCGGCTCCCCGTGCATGGTCCTCCCACCTGTTCTGCCCGCGCCGGGCTCCTCCCAACATGACCCACACCCACGTTTCCCCTGGAGGGTGGCGGTCGTTGAGCGGGGCGTGCTGTGTCTTTGCGATCCCACGAGGTGGACTCTGTGAGCAACGTGGTGAGGCGGACGAGGGCCACGGTGGCCGTCGCGCTGCTGTGGACAGGACTGTTGACCGGGCTGGCCGGCTGTAGCGGCGGCGGTACGGACATCCCCGATCGGGCGGGGGCGTCGCGCGACGCCGACGACGGAGCGAAGGCGCCGTCGCCCGTCGACACCCTCCGGATCACGCCGCAGGACGGCGCGAAGGGCGTCTCCGCGGACGAGAAGCTGGAAGTCAGCCTGGCGGGAGGGCATCTGGAGCGGGTCACCGTGACGCGGATCGAGGACGCACAGCCCCAGCAGGTGCCCGGTGCGATCTCGGCGGACGGCCTGCACTGGCGGCCCGCGGCAGGCACCCGCCTCGCCCTCGCCGCCAAGTACAGCGTGGACGCGGTGGCCCTGGACGCGCTGGGCCGTCGTGCGGCCCGGCGCACGACCTTCACGACCGTCGTGCCCGAGCACCGCTTCATCGGTTACTTCAAACCGGAGAACCGCTCCACCGTCGGTACGGGCATGATCGTCTCCTTCGTCTTCAACCGGGGAATCCAGAACCGGGCCGCCGTGCAGCGCGCCGTGCGCATCACCTCCGAGCCTCCGGTGGAGGTCGTGGGGCACTGGTTCGACGGGCAGCGGCTCGACTTCCGTCCGCAGGAGTACTGGAAGCCGGGCACCCGGGTCACGGTCGACGCGCAGTTGCGTGACGTGGAGGGCGCGCCCGGGGTGTTCGGGATCCAGAGCCAGAAGGTCACCTTCACGGTGGGCAGGGAACAGATCTCCCTGGTCGACGCCAGGAAGCACACGATGGAGGTGCGCCGCGAGGGCGCGCTGCTGGCCACCCTGCCGGTCACGACCGGGGCGCGGAAGACGACCACCTACAACGGCAAGATGGTGATCAGCGAGATGCTGGACGTCACCCGGATGAACGGGGCCACGGTCGGGTTCAAGACCGACCAGGGCAAGAGCGAGTACGACATCAAGGACGTACCGCACGCAATGCGGCTCACCACCTCGGGCACGTTCCTGCACGGCAACTACTGGGTCGATCCCGCCATCTTCGGCAGGGCGAACGTCAGCCACGGGTGCATCGGCCTGCGGGACGAGAAGGGCGGCAGCGAGGACGCCCCGGCCGGCTGGTTCTTCGACCGGAGTCTGATCGGGGACGTGGTGGAGGTCGTCAACTCCCGTGACCGCCAGGTTGATCCCTGGAACGGTCTGAGCGGCTGGAACATGGACTGGAAGGAGTGGAAGGCGGGTTCCGCGGTGGGCTGATCCCGTCCGACCTGCATGGTCCGCACCACCACCGGGAAGATTTGCGACCGAACGGTGACATTCGCGGGAACCCCCGGAGACTCGCGGTGTGATTATCTTTCGCAGTGCGCGCGGGTCGAGCGCGTGGGGGTGCGGGCCGTGGCGGGGCCAGGCCGTGCGAGGGGAGACAGCGAACGTGAACGGGCAGCCGATATCGGGGGCATCGGTTCGGACCGGCCGCAGCCGCAGCCGTACCGCTCTGGCAGCCCTGACCATGGGGGCGTTGCTCCTGGTCTCGGCCTGTGGGGGCGGGGACTCCGACGACGGCGGCGGAACCGGTGCGGGCAAGGTGCCCGGCAACGACAAGCGCGGCACGACTGCCTCGCAGGCGGTGGTCACCGTGGCGCCGAAGGACGGTGCGGACTCGGTCGCGACGAGCGGAGCGCTCAAGGTCACCGCCGACAACGGGAAGCTGATCACGGTCGCGGTCAAGGACGACAAGGGCAACGCGGTCGAAGGCACGATCGGCGCCGGCGGCGCCAGCTGGGAGCCCCTTCAGCACCTCGCCGCCGCGACCAAGTACAAGGTGCACGCGGTCGCGAAGGACTCCGAGGGCCGTGAGTCGGCGAAGGACACGACGTTCACCACGCTCGTCCCGAAGAACACCTTCGTGGGCCACTACACGCCAGAAGAGGGCTCCACCGTCGGCGTCGGAATGCCGGTGTCCGTCAACTTCACCCGGGGCATCACCAATCCGGAGGCCGTCGAGAAGGCCATCAAGGTGACCGCGGAGCCGGCTGTGCCGATCGAGGGCCACTGGTTCGGCAACGACCGCCTCGACTTCCGTCCCGAGAAGTACTGGGCTCCCGGGACAAAGGTGACGGTCAGGCTCAACCTGGACGGCGTCGAGGGCCGGCCCGGGGTGTACGGCAAGCAGGCCAAGACGGTGAGGTTCACCATCGGGCGCAGCCAGGTCTCCACCGTCGACGCCGCCGCGCACACCATGAAGGTCGTCCGGGACGGCAAGGTCATCAAGACCGTCCCGATCACCGCGGGGGCGCCGTCGACGACGACCTACAACGGCCAGATGGTCATCAGCGAGAAGTACAAGGTCACCCGGATGAACGGCGCCACCGTGGGCTTCGGCGGCGAGTACGACATCAAGGACGTGCCGCACGCGATGCGCCTGTCCACGTCGGGCACCTTCATGCACGGCAACTATTGGGCCTCGTCCGGCACTTTCGGCTCGTCCAACGTCAGCCACGGCTGTGTCGGGCTGCGCGATGTGCGCGGTGCCTATGACGACGACACCCCGGCCGCTTGGATGTACGACAACTCCATCATCGGCGACGTCGTGATCGTGCGGAACTCCAAGGACAAGCAGATCGCCCCCGACAACGGGCTCAACGGCTGGAACCTGTCCTGGGCCGAGTGGACGAAGTAGCACGTGCACGACCCGGTCGGACCCGGTGCTGTGACCAACGGCACCGGGTCCGCCGTCGTTAACGCCCACTAACCTGCTCGCCATGACCGTATCTCTCGAAGTCTCCGAAGGCGTCGGCACCATCCGCCTGGACCGCCCCCCGATGAACGCCCTGGACGTCGCGACCCAGGACCGGCTGCGCGAGCTCGCGGCCGAGGCGACAGAGCGCGACGACGTGCGGGCCGTGGTCCTCTACGGCGGCGAGAAGGTGTTCGCGGCCGGTGCGGACATCAAGGAGATGCAGGTGATGGATCACGCCGCGATGGTCAAGCGGTCCAAGGCCCTGCAGGACTCCTTCACCGCCGTCGCCCGCATTCCCAAGCCCGTCGTCGCGGCCGTCACCGGCTACGCCCTCGGCGGCGGTTGCGAACTGGCACTGTGCGCGGACTTCCGGATCGCCGCCGACAACGCCAAGCTCGGCCAGCCCGAGATCCTGCTCGGCCTGATCCCGGGTGCTGGCGGTACCCAGCGGCTCGCCCGGCTGGTCGGGCCGTCCAAGGCCAAGGACCTCATCTTCACGGGCCGCCACGTGAGGGCGGACGAGGCGCTCACCATCGGTCTGGTCGACCGGGTCGTCCCCGCAGCGGAGGTGTACGAGCAGGCGCACGCCTGGGCCGCGAAGCTCGCCCAGGGGCCGGCGCTCGCCCTGCGCGCGGCCAAGGAGTCCGTCGACACGGGCTTGGAGACGGACATCGACACGGGGCTCGCCGTCGAACGGAACTGGTTCGCGGGCCTGTTCGCGACCGAGGACCGGGAGCGCGGGATGCGTAGTTTCGTCGAAGAGGGGCCGGGCAAGGCCAAGTTCCTCTGAGTGGCGTCCGAGGGGAGCCCGGTCGGACGGGAAGGCCGTCGCGTCAACGTGGGGCCCACCTTAATCGAACCTTAAATGAACCTTAAGGAGCTCGGGGTCGCTGCACATGGCGATCACCCGTAAGCGGTGCGTCATCGCAGGTCAGTCTGGTGTGGCGGGGTTCTTGATGTCACTGGCATATGTCAAATCGATACCCCGGGGCGTGGTTCCCGGGGGTATCGATTCCCCCGGAACGCCCGCGGGGGCGTTCCGGGGCGTCCATGATGGGGGGCATGGCGGGGCTTGAAGGTGCGGAGCAGCCGTGGGTACGCGGTGGTGCGACCGCCGCGCGGTGGGTGCCGGTCGTTGACGACGAGCGGGCGATCGAGGCTCTCGAGTCGTTCGGCGATCCGACGGAGCGGGAGGTCAACCTCCCGTCCCGTCCTGAATCCGCCGCCACGGCCCGCCGGCTGACGCAGTGCGTGGTGCTGCGCCACTGGGCGCTCTCCCCGCAGACGGCTGAGCATGCCATCCTGCTCGTCTCCGAACTCGTGGGGAACGCGGTGCGCCACACGGGGGCGCGGGAGTTCGGGTTGCGGATGTTGCGTCGTCGCGGCTGGATCCGGATCGAGGTGCGCGACCCGTCCCGCGGGCTGCCGTGTCTGATGCCGGTTCGGGAACTCGACACGAGCGGACGCGGGCTCTTCCTGGTCGACAAGCTCTCCGACCGGTGGGGGGTGGACCTGCTGCCGCGCGGCAAGACCACCTGGTTCGAGATGAGGGTGGCGGACCGCTGAATCCGGGCGTCGCCCCGGTCGTGCCGAAGCCCCCTGCCGCCGTGCCGTCCGACGGCACCGAGGGGGCTTCGCATGCGCGGTCGTGGACGTTGGGGGTGTATCCGTGACCGCTTCTTGGTGGAGCGACCGGGCCCGGGTCAATGGGGGTCGCGCCACTGACTATGACAGACCGACGGCTTGGCGCCAAAAGGGCATGCTGGGGCAAATCTCCCCATTGGTCATTAATTCTATATTGAATCAAAGGTGAATTGGGCCACTCGCCTGGTAAAGCGTGAATGAATATGGAGCCACTCGGGTGATTCATTGATCATTTCCCCTTGGTGGTGCGGGCTGCGAGTGGGGCGAAGTGTGTCAATCGTCATTTTTCACGCCTATCGGACCTACCGTGCTGTCGCGTGAACCGAATCGGCCGCCGCAGCGCTCTGCGCACCGGAGCCGGTGCTGCGCTCGCCGGGGCCCTCACCGCGGGATGCACGCACCCGGACCCGGCCCCCAAGCCTTCCGCCGCACCCGTGGTCACCGGGTCGCCACCGGTCCGCCCGGGGCCCGACCTGCCCGCACCCCCGCCCCTCCGCTTTCCCGGACTGCCCGTCGAGATCGTGCACGGTCCACGGAACCACCCGGCCGTCGCCCTCACCTTCCACGGCCAGGGCGACCCCGCCACGGCACGTGCCCTGCTCGACGAGGCCGAGCGGGCCGGTGCCCGGATCACCGTGCTCGCCGTCGGCACCTGGCTCGACGAGCACCCCGCGCTCGCGCGGCGCATCCTCGACGGTGGCCACGACCTCGGTAACCACACCCTGCGTCACCTCGACGTCTGCTCCCTGCCCGAGGCGGAGGCGTACGCGGAGATCACCGGCTGCGCGCAACGGCTCCGCAGGCTCACCGGTTCGATCGGCAGCTGGTTCCGCCCGTCCCGCGCACGGCACGCCACCCCGCTCGTCCAACGGCTGGCGACCCGCGCGGGCTATCCGCACACGCTCTCCTACGACGTGGACTCGCGGGACTTCACCGCCCCGGGAGCCCGGGCCGTCACCAGCACCGTCGCCGCGCAGGTGGAGCGCGGCTCGGTAGTGAGCCTGCACTTCGGCTACGCGGACACGGTCGCCGCGCTGCCGGCCCTCCTCGACGAACTGGACCGCCGCGGTCTGCGCGCGGTGACGACCACGGAGCTGCTGACCTGATGCTGCCTCTCACCACTCCACACACCGGACCCGTCACCAGACGGTCCGCCGCGCTGGTCGCTGCGGCGCTGCTTGTCCTGCTCGCGGGATGCGGTGCCGCCGCGGAACGGGGCGGAGCCGAGCCCGTTGCTTCGACCCGCGCCAAGAAGGCCGCCGTGCCCGACGGACTGCCCGGCATGCCACCCGTCCTGGACGCCAAGGACCTCTACGCCGCCGACCGCCCCGGTCTGCTGTCACCCGTGGTCAAGGGCTTCCCCTCCCGGGTGTACGTCCCGAACACCAACTCCAACACGGTCACGGTCATCGATCCGCAGACGTACCGGGTCGTCGAGACCATCCCGGTCGGCGCCCAGCCCCAGCACGTCGTCCCGTCCTGGGACCTGAAGACCTTGTGGGTGAACAACAACCGCGGTCACAGCCTCACGCCGATCGATCCGGCCACCGGCGCCGCGGGCAAGCCCGTCGAGGTGCACGACCCCTACAACCTCTACTTCACTCCCAACGGCCGCGCCGCCGTCGTCATGGCCTCCCTCGACCGCGAACTGGTCTTCCGCGACCCGCACACGATGGACCGGATCAAGACCACGCCGGTCTCCTGCTACGGCGTCAACCACGCGGACTTCTCCGCAGACGGCAGGTACTTCATCGTCTCCTGCGAGTTCTCCGGGGAGCTCCTCAAGGTCGACACGGAACGCATGGAGGTCGTGGCCCAACAGAAGCTGCCGCTGCACGGCGCCATGCCGCAGGACGTGAAGATCTCACCCGACGGACAGACCTTCTACATCGCCGACATGACCGCCCACGGCGTCTGGGTGCTCGACGGCGAAAGGTTCACCACTCCCGTCCTGCTGCCCACCGGCAAGGGCTGCCACGGCCTGTACGTGAGTCGCGACTCCCGGGAGATGTACATCACCAACCGCGGTGAGGGGTCCGTGTCGGTCTTCGACTTCGCGCAGGACCGGCTGACGAAGAAGTGGCGCCTGCCCGGCGGGGGCTCCCCGGACATGGGCGGGGTGTCCGCGGACGGCAAGGTGCTCTGGCTGTCCGGGCGCTACGACAACGAGGTGTACGCGCTGGACACCGCGGGCGGGAAGCTGTTGGCCCGCATCCCGGTGGGCAGTGGCCCGCACGGCCTCGCGGTCTACCCGCAGCCCGGCCGCTACTCGCTCGGCCACACGGGGGTCTTCCGCTGAGCCGCCCTCCCCTGGGGGCCACGGGCATCCCCGCCGGTGGCCCGGGGCCGTACGGCCGCAACACGCCCCCTCAGCCGGCCACCAGGAGCGCTTCGGAGCCGATCGGCCGGTACCCCGCCTGTTGGAACGTCCGCACGCTCCGGGCGTTCCCCGGCGACTGCTGGGCCCACACGTGCGCGTCCGGTACGAGATGGCGCGCCGCGTCCGCGAGGCGCGCCCCGAGCCCTGATCCGCGCGCCTCGAGGTCCACCTCGATCGCCGCCTCCCAGCGTCCGGCGACCCCGCGGCCGAGAACCAGCACCCCGCCGTCCGCCGACCACACCCGTACGTCATCGCGGAACTTCATCGCACGCACCACCCGTGGATGGTCCGGGTCCTCGATCTCGTCGAGCTCCAGCTCCGGGGGCCCGGGCCGGTGATCGGCGACGGTGAGCAGGTCGATCGTGTTCATGTGCCGACCGGTCCTGGCCATCAGCGCACTCAGGAAGCCGGGGTTCATGGACGCCGCCAGTGGGTCCCCCGACGCGGCCGCGAGGGTCGCTCCCACCCACGCCGGGTCCTCGTCCGTGAAGACCACCGAATGCGCCGTGAAGGCCAACACGCCGGCATCCCGCGGATTCGGTTGGCCGACGATCGTCGTCGTGCCGTCCGGCGGGGGGAACCGTCCGTACGCCGCACCTGCCAGGATCCTCGCCACCTCGTCGCCCATATCTCCATGGTCCACGAAGGCGCCCCGTTGTCCCGGTAGTGGCGCCCGCCGATAATCTGGCCTGCGTCAGTTATGCACCAAGAAGGGGTGGAACCCAGTGGCGGACATCGAGGCGGCCCGGAAGGCCTTCGATCGGTACGACCTGAACGGCGACGGGCTGATCTCGGCCGCCGAGTACAAGAGCGTCATGGCCCAGCTCGGCGACTTCAACGTGACCGAGACCGTCGCGGAAGCCGTCATCAAGTCCAAGGACAGCAACGGTGACGGCCAGCTGAACTGGGACGAATTCTGGGCGTCCCTCAACAAGGACTGACACTCCCGGCATGCGGTGGGCCCCGGACAGACTCTCCCGGGCCCCCCCCATTCCGGGCCTGGCCCGAGGCCCCCCCCCGTCCGGGCTCCCACCCTGTGTGTGCGGTGCCCTACCTGGGCCACCCACCGAAGACC
>NZ_JBHZCF010000006.1:165067-346920 GCF_042755225.1 Streptomyces sp. NPDC059169
AAGGGGGAGGGGGGGGGGGGGGGAGGGATGGGGGGGGACGGTTTTCGCCCCCCCAGAAGAAAGGCCTCCCCCTGGGGGGGGTCGCCCCCCCCGCCCCCCCCCCCCCCCCCCCACCGCCGTTCCGGGCGTCGCCCGAGCCCGCGCCGCGTCAGGCCTCGAGCACGTGGGATCGGGCGCCTAATCGGCGCAGACCGCCGGGACCCGCGTGGCGTACGCCCAGGCGGGAGGACGCGCAGACGAACCGGCCCCCCTCCTGCGGTCCCGCCCCGCGGACAGGGCGGCCCCGACCCCGCCGCACGGTGCGCCGGCGCTGGTCGGGGCCTGTTCGTCAGCACTCGATGATGTTCACCGCGAGCCCGCCGCGCGCGGTCTCCTTGTACTTCACGGACATGTCCGCGCCGGTCTCCTTCATGGTCTTGATGACCTTGTCCAGGGAGACCTTGTGACTGCCGTCCCCGCGCATCGCCATCTTCGCCGCGGTGACGGCCTTCACCGCAGCCATGCCGTTGCGCTCGATGCACGGGATCTGCACCAGTCCGCCGACCGGGTCGCAGGTCAGGCCGAGGTTGTGCTCCATGCCGATCTCCGCGGCGTTCTCCACCTGCTCGGGCGAGCCGCCCAGCACCTCGGCGAGCGCGCCGGCGGCCATGGAGCAGGCCGAGCCGACCTCACCCTGGCAGCCGACCTCGGCCCCGGAGATCGAGGCGTTCTCCTTGAAGAGCATGCCGATCGCGCCCGCGGCGAGCAGGAAGCGGACGACGCCGTCCTCGTCCGCACCGGGCACGAAGTTCATGTAGTAGTGCAGGACCGCCGGGATGATGCCCGCTGCCCCGTTCGTGGGGGCGGTGACGACCCGGCCGCCCGCGGCGTTCTCCTCGTTCACCGCCATGGCGTAGAGAGTGATCCACTCCATCGCGAGGGCCTGCGGATTGCCCTCGGAGCGCAGCTTGCGGGCGCTGGTGGCGGCCCGACGCCTGACCTTCAGGCCACCGGGCAGGATGCCCTCGCGGGACATGCCGCGCGAGACGCAGGCCTGCATGACCCGCCAGATCTCCAGGAGCCCCTCGCGGATCTCCTCCTCGGTGCGCCAGGCCTTCTCGTTCTCCATCATCAGCGAGGAGATCGACAGGCCGGTTTCGGAGCTGAGCCGCAGCAGTTCGTCGCCGGTGCGGAAGGGGAACTTCAGCACGGTGTCGTCGAGCTTGATGCGGTCCTCGCCGACCGCGTCCTCGTCCACGACGAATCCGCCGCCCACCGAGTAGTAGGTCTTCTCCAGCAGCGTCCCGCCGTCGGCGTCGCAGGCTCGCAGGCTCATGCCGTTCGCGTGGTACGGGAGGGCCTTGCGGCGGTGCAGGACCAGGTCCTCGTCCGCGTCGAAGTCGATCTCGTGCACACCGAGGACGTTGATCCGCTTGCTCGACCGGATCCGCTCGACCTGCTCGTCGGCCGTTTCGACGTCGACCGTGCGGGGGGAGTTGCCCTCCAGTCCCAGCAGGACGGCCTTGGGGGTGCCGTGGCCGTGTCCGGTGGCGCCGAGCGAGCCGTACAGCTCGGCGCGGACCGTGGTGGTGTGCGCCAGCACACCCTCGTTCTTCAGCCGGCGGGCGAACATGCGTGCCGCACGCATCGGGCCGACCGTGTGGGAGCTGGACGGGCCGATGCCGATCGAGAACAGGTCGAAGACCGATATGGCCACGGTGGAACTCCTTGGGTTGGTAGACGCCGTCGTCTGCCGGGGTGGTGCAGAGATCAGGGGGCGCAGGTGCTGTTTCGGGCTTGGTGGGGAGACGGTGGCACGGGAGGCACGCGCAGAGGGACGGTCCCGTTCGCATGGTGCGGGGCACCGCACTCACAGTCCAGTGGTCCAGTGTGTGCGGTGCCCCGTTTGTTCTGCTCCGAGCTGCTCTTACAGCCCAGGGTAGAGCGGGTGCTTCGCGGCGAGCGCCGTCACCCGCGCGCGGAGGGCCTCGGCGTCGTACGACGGCTTGAGGGTCTCGGCGATGATGTCGGCCACCTCGCGGAAGTCCTCGGCCCCGAAGCCGCGGGTCGCGAGCGCCGGCGTGCCGATGCGCAGACCCGAGGTGACCATGGGCGGGCGGGGGTCGTTCGGCACGGCGTTCCGGTTGACCGTGATGCCGACCTCGTGGAGACGGTCCTCGGCCTGCTGGCCGTCGAGCTCGGAGTGCCGCAGGTCCACGAGGACCAGATGCACGTCCGTACCGCCGGACAGGACGGAGACGCCGGCCTGCCGGACGTCGTCCCGGACCAGGCGCTCGGCGATGATCTTCGAGCCCTCCAGGGTGCGCTGCTGCCGCTCCTTGAACTCCTCGGAAGCCGCGACCTTGAAGGAAACGGCCTTCGCCGCGATGACGTGCTCCAGCGGGCCGCCCTGCTGACCGGGGAAGACCGCCGAGTTGATCTTCTTGGCGAGCTCGGAGGTGCACAGGATGACGCCGCCGCGCGGGCCACCCAGCGTCTTGTGGGTGGTCGTGGTCACCACGTGGGCGTGCGGCACCGGGTTGGGGTGCAGACCCGCGGCGACCAGGCCCGCGAAGTGGGCCATGTCCACCATCAGGTACGCGCCCACCTCGTCCGCGATCCGGCGGAAGGCGGCGAAGTCCAGCTGGCGGGGGTACGCCGACCAGCCGGCCACGATCAGCTTCGGCTTGGACTCCTTGGCGAGCCGCTCGACCTCGGCCATGTCGACCTGACCGGTCTGGTCGTCGACGTGGTAGGCGACCACGTTGTAGAGCTTGCCGGAGAAGTTGATCTTCATGCCGTGGGTCAGGTGCCCGCCGTGCGCGAGGTTCAGGCCCATGATCGTGTCGCCCGGCTTGAGCAGGGCGAACATCGCGGCGGCGTTGGCCTGGGCGCCCGAGTGCGGCTGCACGTTGGCGTGCTCGGCGCCGAACAGCTCCTTGATGCGGTCGATCGCGATCTGCTCGACCACGTCGACGTGCTCGCAGCCGCCGTAGTAGCGGCGGCCCGGGTAGCCCTCGGCGTACTTGTTGGTGAGGACGGAGCCCTGGGCCTCCATGACCGCGACCGGAGCGAAGTTCTCCGAAGCGATCATCTCCAGGGTGGACTGCTGACGGTGGAGCTCGGCGTCGACGGCGGCGGCGACGTCCGGGTCGAGCTCGTGGAGAGGGGTGTTGAGAAGCGACATCACGCGATCCCTTTGCCTGTGGTCGTGGGTCAGCCGGCGAAGTCGGTGTACTCGTCGGCGGAGAGCAGGTCCTTCGGCTCCTCCGCGACCCGCACCTTGAACAGCCAGCCGCCCTCGAACGGGGCGGTGTTCACCAGCGACGGGTCGTCCACGACGTCCTGGTTGGCCTCGACGACCTCGCCGGAAACCGGGGAGTACAGATCGCTGACCGACTTGGTCGACTCCAGCTCACCGCAGGTCTCGCCCGCGGTCACGGTGTCACCGACCTCGGGGAGCTGGACGTACACGACGTCGCCCAGGGCGTTCGCCGCGTGCTCCGTGATGCCGATCGTCGACACGCCGTCCTCGGCGGCCGAGAGCCACTCGTGCTCCTTGCTGTAACGCAGCTGCTGGGGGTTGCTCATGACCTGAATTCTCCTGTATGCGGGGGAGTGCTGTGCACGTGAGGGGGTTCTGGCAGGTCCGGGACCCGGAGGCACCGGACCCGGCACTACTTCTGGCGCTTGTAGAAGGGCAGCGCCACGACCTCGTACGGCTCATGGGTACCGCGGACGTCGACGCCGACGCCCGCCGTACCGGGTTCGGCGTGGGCCGCGTCCACGTACGCCATGGCGATCGGCTTGCCGAGCGTCGGGGACGGGGCGCCCGACGTGACCTCGCCGATCACCTGACCGCCGGACACGACGGACATGCCCGCACGGGGCACTCTGCGGCCTTCGGCAACGAGGCCGACGAGCTTGCGGGGCGGGTTGGCCGCGGCGCGCTCGGCGGCGACCTCCAGGGCCCCGCGCCCCACGAAGTCCCCCTCCTTCTCGAACTTCACGACCCGGCCGAGACCCGCGTCGAAGGGAGTGAGGGCGGTGGTCAGCTCGTGTCCGTAGAGCGGCATGCCCGCTTCCAGGCGCAGCGTGTCGCGGCAGGACAGACCGCACGGGATCAGGCCCACGCCCTCGCCCGCATCGGTCAGGGCCTGCCACAGCTTCTCCGCGTCGCCCGGGGCGACGAAGAGTTCGAAGCCGTCTTCACCGGTGTAGCCGGTGCGGGCGATGAGCGCCGGGACGCCGGCGACGGTGCCCGGCAGGCCGGCGTAGTACTTGAGGCCGTCCAGGTCGGCGTCGGTGAGCGACGCGAGGATGCCGGGGGACTCGGGGCCCTGCACGGCGATCAGCGCGTACGCGTCGCGGTCGTCGCGGACCTCCGCGTCGAAGCCCTCGGAGCGGGCCACCAGGGCGTCGAGGACCACCTGCGCGTTGGACGCGTTGGCGACGACCATGTACTCCGTGTCGCCGAGGCGGTACACGATCAGGTCGTCGAGGATTCCACCGTCCTCCTGACAGATCATGGTGTATCGGGCGCGGCCCGCGGCCACGGCACCGATGTTGCCGACCAGCGCGTGGTCCAACAGGGCGGCCGCCTGCGGGCCGGTCACGGTGATCTCACCCATGTGGGAGAGGTCGAAGAGTCCGGCCCTGCTCCGTACGGCGTTGTGCTCGTCGCGCTCGCTGGAATACCGCAGGGGCATGTCCCAGCCGGCGAAGTCGGTCATGTTCGCGCCCAGCGAGCGATGCACGGCATCGAGGGCGGTGAGACGGAGGGTGGTGCTCATGTGATGGGGCTCCCAGGGCATGACTGGCGAGGACGATCCTCCCCATCTGTCATCGAAACCTGAGAGGTTCATCACGACCACACGGAGCGCGGTCACGACTTGCACCTTGGGTGGAGCCACGGCGTGCGGCCCGCTTTTCAGATCTGCCTCATCGCGCGCGGTACGGGGCCTGAGAGATTCAAGGGAGGTACTTGCTCCTTCGGCGCCCGGCCCACACTGTGGCCGGGACTCTCCCGCGCGGATTCAAGCGGCCGGTATGCAGTTGGCGCGCACATCATTGCACGGGTGCCCTCATCGGCAAATCACTTGTGGGGCATTACCTTTTCTTTAAGCTTCTTGGGCAGGGTTCCGGAGACCTGACAGGGGGAGAGTGATGGCGTTGCAGCGGTCCGGTGCATGCGTGACGACTGCCGGCGCGACGGCCCGCCCGGGCCTGCCCGCCCGGAGGTTCCTCGGCGCGTCGGCGTCCCCGCCCGTCGTCCGCGATCTGCGGGAGCGAGCCGGGCGGAGCCCGCACAGCCTGCTCTTCGCGTCCGGGGACGTGGTGGTGATTTCCGGACTGCCCGGCAGCGGCAAGTCCACGCTGATCCGACGCGCGGTCCGGGGCGGCGGGATCGACTCGCAGAACACCCGGGAGCGCTGGGACCTGCGGATGCCGCGGATGCTGCCGTACGCCGTGTACCGCCCGCTGGTGCGCATCGCGCACTACGCCGGCCTGCGGGCCGCCCTGCGTTCCGGCGCCGGCGTGATCGTGCATGACTGCGGCACCCAGTCCTGGGTGCGGCACTGGCTGGCCCGCAAGGCGCGCCGTCGTGGCCGCGCCCTCCACCTGGTGGTGCTGGACGTCGCCCCCGACGTGGCACTCGCGGGACAGCAGGAGCGCGGCCGCGGGGTCTCGGGGTACGCATTCGCCCGGCACCGCCGTGCGGTGCGAAGGCTGGTCCGCGACGCGGAGCGCGGACGGCTCCCCGCCGGCAGTGCCTCCGCGGTCCTGCTGGACCGGGACGCGGCGACGTCACTGACGCGGATCGGCTTCCGGGGCCGCTGAGGTCCTCGGGCGCGGTGCCGGCCCCCGCGCCCGAGCGCGGGAGCCCTTCCGGGGCGTACGGCCCGGCACCGCGCGGTCGGAACGGGCGGACCGCGGGCCGGTGCCGCCGCGCCGCGGCATCCGAACGCCGGGCGGCGGCGGGACGCAGGTGGGGCGTCTCGCCGGTCGCGGCGCCCCTGCACGGTCGACGGGTGCCCCCGGGCAGGACGGGAGCGGTCGGAACGGGTGCAGGGACGGTCGGAGCACGTCAGCGGCCCCGACAGTCGGGATCCACCGGTCCGGACGGCGATCGCCAGGAGGTTCCTCCGCCGGGGCTCCGCGAACGCGCGGACCGGGCGGCCGTCCTCCGGCGGTGCTGGCGCTACCCTGCTTTTCGCAGGACGATGCGGCCGGGACGCGGCCGGACGGGGAAGCGGGGAACGCAGTGGACACGACTTGGCCCGCCAACGAGCTCGAAGAGGTGCTGGCCGCTTCGGTGGGGAACGCCACGGCGGGCGGTCGCCTGATCGAGGTGCTGGGCCGCAGCGCCGTATGGGTGCCGCTGCCCAACGGAGGCGGTCCGGACAGCCCCAGCCTGGACCTGCCGACCCTGGAGGTCGACGGTGCGCCGTACGTGCCCGTCTTCAGCTCCCACGAGCAGTTCGTGCTCTGCATGGGCGACCAGATGTCCCACGCCGAGGCCCCCGCGATCGATTTCGCCCGGGGGTTGCCCCCGCAGCTCGGCATCGCCGTGAACCCGGGCGGAGCCGTCGGCGTACCGCTGCCGCCGCCGGCCGTCGCGGAGCTGTGCCGGTTCGGACGCACCCCGCTGGACGGGCCCGCCAGTGGCGGACGGGTGCGGCTCTTCGAGCCGGACTGGCAGGAGGAGCCCGTCGACTTCCTCGCGGCTGCGGCCGGCGAGTTCGAGTCGACCCGTGTCGTCCAGACCGCACGGCGGGTGCTGGCCAGCATCGAAGGGGACGACCCGGTGCTGTTCGTCGGTGTCCAGTTGTCCTCCTTCGAGGGCCACGACCGCACCGCCCCCATGGACGCGCTGGGACGGGCGCTCGGCAGGGTCGCGGTGAAATGGCCGGTCAACCTGGTCCTGCTGGACGTCGCCCAGGACCCGGTCGGCGACTGGATGCTCAACCGGGTCCGGCCCTTCTACGCCCGGCAGTACCCCTAGTCGTCAAGTCGGTGTCGGTACGGCCGCTTAAGCTGGTTTGATGACGTGGCCCCCGCACCCGTGTGCAGGAGGCGCCCCCACGCCGGAGGCTTCGGGGGAGCGGCGCCACGGAATGGCGGATCAGAAGAGGGGCGGGACCCACAGTGAGCGCGTCAGGCACCGCGGCGGCCGGGCAGGTCGAGCACATGCTGCGCCAGGTGACGCCAGGACGCTACGACGCGTATGAGGCACTGCTCCAGGCCCTTGCCGACGGCCAGGTCTGGATGCTCCTCTGGCACGGCCGGGCCGGATCCTCCGACGCCCAGTACGGGAACATGGAGGTCGACGGCCTCGGCTACGCGCCGTGCGTCACTTCCGCCCAGGAGCTCTCCGCCTCCGGGTGGACCCGGGCCCACGAAGTCGTCGGCGGGGCGGACGTCGCCCGCGCTCTCTACCCCGACCGGTGGGGCATCTGGCTCAACCCGCATGCGCCCGGCGGCGGGATCGGCATCCCGTGGCTCGACCTGCGCCGCATCGCCACCGGGCTCGACCGGATGCCCGCGGGGCCGCTGCGGCTCACCGACCCGTCCATCGACATCCCCCAGTTCTACGCCCTGCTCACGCAGAACGCCCACCGCACCCCGGCCGTGCGCTCGCTCCGCAGAGCCTGGGTGCAGCCGGCGCTGGGTGCGCCGTACCTCGCCATCGGGCTCGACCTGTACGACACCGGCCAGCAGTCCGTGGACAGCGTGCGCGCGATGATGCAGCACTCCATCGCCGCCGTGCCGGACGGGCTCCCCGTGTCCACCGTGGCCATGTCCGACGAGTACGACCCGGTGACGATGTGGCTGCGGGTCAACGCCCGTCCTTTCTACGACCGCGAGGCGCACGCCGCACCTCCGCCGTCGTCCGGCTACGGCTATCCGCCGGCCGCCTCCCGCGCTTACTGAGCGTGCTCAGAACGCGGCCCTTGCGTACGTCCGCCCCTCGAGACCCCGTTGGGGCGAATCGGTCCCCATCGCCCCTTTACTGACGGGTACTTGCTACACCTGTGCCGTTCAGGACCGTCGAGTGTCCGGATAACGGAAGGTGCCTGCTCGCATCACGTTTACGCAAACATTCACCACCGGGTCTGGCGAGTGATCGCCGGCCCGTTGAAGACTCCCGCTTACAACGGGCCCCGGGCTCTTTGTGCGAACTGCGCCAAGTGTTGTGAGACAGGCCGCCGTTGCGGCATGTAGGGGGCCGGCGAGTGTCGGCCGAGAGGGGTCAAGGCCACTGTGACCGCACCGATCGAGACCACCGGATCGGCCGCCGAGGCGCAGCCGGAGGCAGTCCTCACGGGGGCCAAACAGAGCCAGATCGAAGGCAGGTCGCTCGGGCAGATCGCCTGGACCCGCTTCAAGCGGGACAAGCCGGCCGTCGTCGGCGGGATCGTCGTCTTCCTCCTCATTCTGCTCGCCGTGCTGGCCAAGCCGATCCAGGCGGTGTTCGGCATGGACCCCAACGAGTTCCACCAGGACCTCATCGATCCGGCGCTGCTGGCTCCCAAGGGAGCTTGGGGCGGCATGAGCTGGGACCACCTGCTCGGCATCGACCCCCAGTTCGGCCGGGACCTGCTGGCCCGCATCATCGAAGGATCCTGGGTCTCCCTCCTCGTCGCCGGCGGTGCGACGCTGGTATCGGTCGTCATCGGCGTGGTGATGGGCGTGGTCGCCGGGTTCTACGGGGGCTGGGTCGACACCCTCATCAGCCGGATGATGGACACCTTCCTGGCGTTCCCGCTGCTCCTGTTCGCGATCTCGCTGTCGGCGACCCTGCAGGACGGTGCGTTCGGCCTCAGCGGTCTACCCCTGCGGATCGGCGTGCTGATCTTCGTGATCGGCTTCTTCAGCTGGCCTTACATGGGCCGTATCGTGCGGGCCCAGACGATGAGCCTGCGCAACCGGGAGTTCGTCGAGGCGGCCAGGTCTCTCGGCGCCCGCGGTCCGTTCATCCTCTTCCGTGAACTGCTGCCGAACCTCGTCGCACCGGTCCTGGTCTACGCGACGCTGCTGATCCCGACCAACATCCTCTTCGAGGCGGGCCTCAGCTTCCTGGGTGTCGGCATCGCACCCCCGCAGGCTTCCTGGGGCGGAATGCTCACCACTGCGGCCGAGACCTACCAGGCCGACCCGCAGTACATGATCGTGCCGGGCCTGGCGATCTTCATCACGGTCCTGGCGTTCAACCTGCTGGGCGACGGGCTGCGAGACGCCCTCGACCCGCGCAGCAAATAATCCACGATTGAGGGGGCTTTCCTCGGTGAACACTCGTAAAGCATCGGTTGTGATCGCCACAGCTGTGGTGCTGACGCTGGGGGCGTCCGCCTGCGGTGGTTCGAATGACGACAAGGGCGGCAAGGGCGGTTCCGGCACCACGGACGCCGCACTGACGTCGATCGTCAACAAGTCCGACAAGAAGGGCGGAACGGTCTCGTACGAGCTGTCGGACGAGCCGGACTCGCTCGACCCGGGCAACACCTACTACGGCTGGGTGCAGAACTTCTCCCGCCTGTACGGCCGTACGCTGACCGGCTTCAAGCCGGCGGCCGGCAAGGAGGGGCTGGAGGTCGTCCCGGACCTCGCGGAGTCCCTGGGCAAGCCCAGCCCGGATGCGAAGACCTGGACGTACACCCTCAAGAAGGGTCTGAAGTTCGAGGACGGCACGCCGATCACCTCGAAGGACGTCAAGTACGCCGTCGAGCGGTCGAACTTCGCACCCGAGGCCCTCTCCAACGGCCCGACCTACTTCAAGTCCCACCTCGTCGGTGGTGACAAGTACCAGGGCCCGTACAAGGACAAGAACCCGGCGGGCATCGCCTCGATCGAGACCCCCGACGACAGCACCATCGTCTTCAAACTGAAGGACGCGTTCGCGGACTTCGACTACCTGGCGACCTTCTCGCAGACCGCCCCCGTGCCGCGCGCGGCGGACAAGGGTGCCGAGTACGTCAAGCACATCGTGTCGTCCGGCCCGTACAAGTTCCAGTCGTACGAGGAGGGCCGCAGCGCCACCCTGGTCCGCAACGAGAACTGGGACCCGAAGACCGACAAGCTGCGCCCGGCCCTGCCGGACAAGATCACCATCCGCTTCAAGGTGAAGCACGAGACGGTCGACAACAACCTCCTCTCCGACAACATCACCGTCGACGCTGCGGGCACCGGTGTCGCGCCCGCGACCCAGCCGAAGGTGCTCACCCAGGCGAAGCTGAAGAAGCAGACGGACAACGCGTACGCAGGGGCCACCTCGTACATCGGTCTGAACGTCAACGTCCCGCCGTTCAACAACATCGAGTGCCGCAAGGCCGTGCAGTGGGGCATCGACAAGGCTTCGATCCAGGCCGCGCAGGGCGGTGACCCCAAGGGTGACGTCGCGTCCACGCTGATCCCGCCGACCGTCGCCGGGTACGCCAAGTTCGACCTGTACCCGTCCGAGGGCAACAAGGGCGACGTCGCCAAGGCCAAGGAAGCGCTGAAGAAGTGCGGCCAGCCGAACGGTTTCTCGACCAACCTGTCGGCCCGCGCCGACCGTCCGGCCGAGATGGCCATGGCCACCGCGGTCCAGGCTTCGCTGAAGAAGATCGGCATCAACGTCGAGATCAAGTCCTTCCCCGCGGGCAAGTACTTCCAGAACTTCGCCGGTAACCCGAGCTACGTGCACGCCAACAAGCTCGGCATGATCATGACGGCATGGGGTGCCGACTGGCCCACCGGGTTCGGCTTCCTGGACCAGATCGTCAACGGTGCGGCCATCAAGCCGTCCGGTGGCAACAACGTCCAGGAGCTCAACGACCCGAAGGTCAACGAGATGCTCAACAAGGGCATCGCGACGACCGACTCCGCCGCCCGCGAGAAGGTCTGGGGCGACGTCGACAAGGCGGTCGTCGAGGGTGCCACCGCGGTCCCGCTGATCTACCGCAAGAACCTGCTCCTTCGGCCCGAGTCGGCGACCAACGTGACGGTCACCCAGGCCTACCTCGGAATGTACGACTACCTGCTGATGGGTTCCGCCAAGTAGCAGCGGGTTCCCGACCTCGAACGTTCGAAAGGCAGGTGATGGCACCGGTGTCCGCCGGTCGGCCGTACGCTCCCCGCGGGGGAGCCGACAGGCCGCCGGCGGACACCGGCGCCGGATAGCTGTGGCTGCGTACATCATTCGACGCGTCTTCGGCGCGGTGCTGTTGCTGCTCGTCGTCAGCGCAGTCACCTTCGCGATCTTCTTCCTCGTCCCCCGGCTCGCCGGGCAGACGATGGACCAGCTGGCGGCCCAGTACGTGGGCAAGGACGCCAACCCCGACACCGTGGCCGCGGTCAAGCGCAACCTCGGCCTCGACCAGCCGCTCTACCAGCAGTACTGGGACTTCATTCGGCAGATCTTCGTCGGTGCGGACTACAAGTTCGGCCCCGACGCCTCTCACTGCGACGCCCCCTGCTTCGGCTACTCCTTCAAGCGCCACATCGAAGTCTGGCCCGAGATCACCGCGCGCGTTCCGGTCACCTTCTCGCTGGCCATCGGCGCCTCGGTGATCTGGCTGATCACCGGTGTCGCCACGGGCGTCGTCTCCGCGCTGAAGCGGGGTTCGTTCCTCGACCGCTTCTTCATGGGCGTCGCCCTCGCCGGCGTCTCCCTCCCGATCTTCTTCACGGGCATGCTGGCGCTCGGTGTCCTCACCGTCCAGTGGCCGATCTGGTCCGACGGCATCAACTACGTGCCGTTCACCGAGAACCCCGCCGAATGGGCCTGGAACCTGCTGGTTCCGTGGTGCTCACTGGCCTTCCTGTACTCCGCGCTCTACGCCCGGCTCACCAGGGCCGGAATGCTGGAGACCATGGGCGAGGACTACATCCGCACCGCCCGCGCCAAGGGCCTGACGGAGAGCCGGGTCATCGGCAAGCACGGGTTGCGCGCCGCGCTCACCCCGATCGTCACCATCTTCGGCATGGACTTCGGCCTGTTGCTCGGTGGTGCGGTCATCACGGAGACGGTCTTCTCCTTCCAGGGCATGGGCCAGTACGCCATCAAGAGCGTGCAGGAGAACGACCTGCCGATCGTGATGGGCGTGACCCTGACCGCCGCCTTCTTCATCGTCTTCTGCAATCTGCTGGTGGACCTGGTGTACGCCGCCATCGACCCCAGGGTGAGGTACTCGTGAGCGAGGTTTCCAAGGAGCAGGCCGTCGGTACGGCGGCCCCCGCCGCCGTCGGCGAGCCGGTGCCCGCCCCTCGCGGCGGCGAAGACGCCTTCCTCTCGGTACGGGACCTGCGCATCCACTTCCAGACCGACGACGGTCTCGTGAAGTCGGTCGACGGCGTCAGCTTCGACGTGAAACGGGGCCAGACCCTGGGCGTCGTGGGAGAGTCCGGCTCCGGGAAGTCCGTCACTTCCCTCGGGGTGATGGGCCTGCACCGCGCCGCCCCCAACGTCCGGATCTCCGGCGAGGTGTGGCTGGACGGCGAGGAGCTCATCGGGGCGGACGCCGACCACGTGCGGCGACTGCGCGGGCAGAAGATGGCCATGATCTTCCAGGACCCGCTGTCGGCGATGCACCCGTACTACACGGTCGGTGCCCAGATCGTGGAGGCGTACCGGGTCCACAACAAGGTCACCAAGAAGGTCGCCCGCACCCGGGCGATCGAGATGCTCGACCGGGTCGGCATCCCGGAGCCGGGCAACCGCGTCGATTCGTACCCGCACGAGTTCTCCGGCGGCATGCGCCAACGCGCCATGATTGCGATGGCGCTGGTCAACAATCCCTCGTTGCTCATCGCGGACGAGCCGACGACCGCCCTGGACGTGACCGTCCAGGCACAGATCCTCGACCTCATCCGGGACCTGCAGAAGGAGTTCGGCTCCGCAGTCATCATGATCACGCACGACCTCGGTGTCGTTGCGGAGATGGCCGACGAGCTGCTGGTCATGTACGGCGGGCGGTGTGTCGAGCGCGGCTCGGCCGAGCAGGTCTTCTACGAGCCGCGGCACCCCTACACCTGGGGTCTGCTCGGGTCGATGCCGCGGATCGACCGGGAGCAGACCGAACGGCTGATCCCCGTGAAGGGGCAGCCGCCGTCACTGATCAACGTGCCGGAGGGCTGCGCGTTCAATCCGCGTTGCCCGTACGCGGACGTGCCCAAGGACAACGTCACGCGTACGACGCGCCCCGATCTGGCGGAGGTGGGCGACGGTCACTTCTCGGCATGCCACATGTCGACGGAGGAACGCACCCGGATCTGGACCGAAGAGATTGCGCCGAAGCTGTGAGTGATGAGGAAGCAGTGATCCCGAAGCAGTCCGCGCCGCCCGCGTCGGCCGAACCGCTGCTCAAGGTGGAAGGGCTGATCAAGCACTTCCCGATCCGCAAGGGTCTGTTGCGGCGGCAGAGCGGTGCGGTCAAGGCGGTCGACGGCATCTCGTTCGACGTGCGCCCCGGTGAGACGCTGGGCGTGGTCGGTGAGTCCGGCTGCGGCAAGTCGACCATGGGCCGGTTGATCACCCGGTTGCTCGAACCCACCGGCGGGAAGGTCGAGTTCGAGGGCACGGACATCACGCACCTGTCCGCGGGCGGCATGCGGCCGCTGCGCCGGGACGTCCAGATGATCTTCCAGGACCCGTACTCGTCGCTGAACCCCCGGCACACGATCGGCACCATCGTCTCGGCGCCGTTCACGTTGCAGGGCGTCACGCCCGAAGGCGGGGTGAAGAAGGAGGTCCAGCGGCTGATGGAACTCGTGGGTCTCAACCCCGAGCACTACAACCGCTACCCCCACGAGTTCTCCGGTGGTCAGCGCCAGCGCATCGGGATCGCCCGGGCCCTCGCGCTGAAGCCCAAGCTGGTCGTCGCGGACGAGCCGGTCTCCGCTCTCGACGTGTCCATCCAGGCGCAGGTGGTCAACCTCCTCGACGACCTGCAGGACGAACTCGGCCTCACCTACGTGATCATCGCGCACGACCTCTCGGTGATCCGCCACGTCTCGGACCGCATCGCGGTCATGTACCTCGGCAAGATCGTGGAGATCGCCGACCGCGCGTCGCTCTACGAGTCGCCGATGCACCCGTACACCAAGGCGCTGCTCTCGGCGGTGCCGGTGCCCGACCCGCGGCGCCGCGGTGCGAAGAGCGAGCGGATCCTGCTGAAGGGCGACGTCCCGTCACCGATCTCGCCGCCGAGCGGCTGCCGCTTCCACACCCGCTGCTGGAAGGCGACGGAGATCTGCAAGCAGCAGGAGCCGCAGCTACTCACGCTCCAGACGGGTCACGAGGTCGCCTGCCACCACCCGGAGAACGCACCGGACCAGGCACCCGCCGACACGTCGGCCGTGCCCTCGGCCCGCGAGGCGGTCGAGATCGTGTCGGCGACGCCCGAGGCGGCGGACTCCGCGGAGCCCGCGGCAGGATCGCCGGCTGCGACCGCGGACACGAGCCCGACGCAGGACGCGCGCGCCACGGGCGACGCCGCCCGGGACACCGACGGCACCGACGCCGGGAGCGACGACAAGGCCTGAGGACGCTCGACGGGCACCAGGTGGCGCCGCCCGTCCGGGGGGCGGCCCCGCTCGCCCCGGGCGGGGGCGCCTCCCGGTGCGAGGTCCGGGTGCCGGCCCGGGGCCGTCGCCGCTGGTCCGAGGCGTCACAATTGGGCGGTGCTCCACGAACTGTTCACCCCCTCCGTCCAGCATGCGCTCGACCTCGCCGGGATCTTCGTCTTCGCGATCTCCGGTGCGCTGCTCGCCGTGCGCAAGAACTTCGACGTGTTCGGCATCGCGGTGCTCGCCGAGGTCACGGCGCTGGGCGGGGGACTCTTCCGGGACCTGATCATCGGTGCCGTACCGCCTGCGGCCTTCACGGACCTGGGCTTCTTCCTGATGCCCCTGGTCGCTGCCGGCCTGGTCTTCTTCCTGCACCCCGAGGTCGAGCGGATCCAGGGCTCGGTCAACGTGTTCGATGCCGCGGGGCTCGGACTCTTCTGCGTCACCGGGACCACCAAGGCGTACGAGTACGGCCTCGGCCTGACCTCCTCCGCCGTGCTCGGTCTCGCCACCGCCGTGGGTGGCGGCGTGCTGCGCGACGTCCTCGCCAACGAGGTCCCGTCGCTGCTGCGCTGGGACCGGGACCTCTACGCCGTGCCGGCGATGGTCGGCGCCACGATGGTCGTGCTCTGCATCCACTACGGCGTGCTCAACGCCGCCACGAGCGGGCTCGCCGCCGTGACCGCCTTCGGCTTGCGGCTCTTCGCCCTGCGTTTCCGCTGGAGGGCGCCGCGCGCCTGGAACCGTCGGTCCTCGGCGGTCGAGCCCCAGGACGAAAACCCTGAGAAAGCTACCGCTTAGTAATTTCTTGCTGTACGGTTCCGAGCATGGCACAGGCAACCATCGGCGACAGCGAGTTCGACCGCGACACCGCTGTCACCCTCCGGGACCCGCGCGTCCCGGGCGTCTACGACGCGGAACTGTCCGAAGGATGGACGATCATCAGCGCGGTCAACGGCGGCTACCTGCTGGCGCTGCTCGGCCGCGCGCTCGGGGACGCACTGCCGCACCCCGACCCGTTCACGGTCTCGGCGTACTACCTCAGCCCGTCCGCACCGGGACGCGCGCTGATCCGCACCGAGGTGGTTCGTACCGGACGGACCCTCTCCACCGGGCAGGCCTCGCTCTTCCAGTACGACGAGGACGGCACGGAGATCGAGCGGATCCGTGTCCTCGCCACCTATGGCGACCTGGACGGCCTGCCGGACGACGTCCGTACCACCGCGAAGCCGCCGGAGATCCCGCCGTACGAGCTCTGCCTCGGTCCGGGCGACGGTCCCGCTCCCGCCATCCCCGGCTCCAACGCGATCATCGACCGGCTGAACCTCAGGCTCGACCCCGCCACCGTCGGCTGGGCTGTCGGAGCGCCCTCCGGCAACGGCGAGATGCGCTCCTGGTTCGGTCTCGCGGACGGCCGTGACGCCGACCCGCTGTCCTTGCTGCTGACGGTGGACGCCCTGCCCCCCACCGCGTTCGAGCTGGGGATCCAGGGCTGGACCCCGACCGTCGAACTCACCACGCACATCCGGTGCCGTCCTGCGCCCGGACCGTTGCGGGTCGCCATCACCACGCGCAACCTGGCGGGCGGCTTCCTGGAGGAGGACGCCGAAGTCTGGGACAGCGCGGACCGGCTGGTCGCCCAGTCCCGCCAGCTGGCCAAGGCTTAGCTAGGCCGAAGGGGGCTGCCCGCAGGGGGTCACCCGCCTTCGCGGGGACGCCCGGCCGAGTGGCGGGGAGTGTCGGTTACCCGCGGCGACGGCACGGGCGTGGCACGCTCGCTGCACGCCGGCCGGGCCCTCCCCGCCGACGACGCCACCTGGTCGGGCAGGCGTCGGGGTGCGGCGTGCTGATCCCGACGCAGGAGGCCCCGATGGACGTCAGCACCTTCTACGCGCTCTTCTCGGCCACCTGCTTCACCCTGGTGGGGCTGTGGTGGAACGTGGTGCAGGGGCACGCCGACTGGACGGGTCGGCCGGCACTGCGCCGGATCGTCGGAGGGATCTACCTCTCCTTCTTGCTGCCCGCCCTGATGGGGCTGTTCGCGCAGGTGGGCGGCGCCGGGACACCGGGGGTATGGCGGGCGAGCTTCATCGTGATCGCCGTGGTGGGGTGCGTCTCCACCGTCCGGCTGCTCGGCCGCGGCCGAGCAGCCCGGGGTGGTGGCGGGTCCCCTCCTGTACGCGCCCTGCAGGCGGCGGCAGCCGTCGTCTACGTCCTGATCGCGGTGGTGGGGGCGGCGCCCGAACTCGCCGACGTCGTCGGCCTGCGGCCCATCGAGGCCGAGGCGGTGCTGCTCATCCTGCTGATCGTCCTCGGCCACGGGCTGGTGTGGCGCTTCATGGTCGGCGAGGGGCGCCCCGTCGACGCGGGGAAGTAGCGGCGGCGCGGCCGTGACCACCACCACGACCGGCTGCGGCCGTCCGTCAGCCGCGCAGTCCGTCGAGGTAGGCGCGCACGGGACCCGGGTCGTCGCCCGGCGCCACCAGTGCCACGTGCATGTCGGGACGCACGAGCACGAGGGCCTTGCCGTCGATTCCGTAGACGCGGGAGGCGTCCTCGTCGGCGGCGACGCCCGCGCGGGCCGGAGCCGGGTGCAGGGCGTGCGTGCTGACGACATCGCCGTAGGAGGCGGCGACGTCACGCAGGGCAGTAGCGACAGCAGGCCCGAACCCGAGCAGGGTGAACCGGGGTTCGGCCAGGAGCTCGTGGAGGCGCACCGGGCGCCCGGACCCGTCCGTGGCGAGCGCGTCCGGGGCCCGGTCGCCCGGTCGCAGGGTCCGCGTCCCGTCACCCCGAGCCAGGGAGCTCCACCGGTACGTGGTGCCCAAAGGAGGTGTGAGGCCCGTCTCGGTGCCCTTGCCCGGTTGCCTGACCGCCTCCAGCACGCGAAGCAGCCGGTCGGTCGTGATGTCCAGGGTCGCGGCGGCGACCGGAAGCCGCTCCTCCTCGTAGGTGTCCAGGAGAGCCGGTCCTGCGTGTCCGGTCAGGGCGAGCGAGAGCTTCCAGCCCAGGTTGAACGCGTCCTGGATGCCGGTGTTCATCCCGAGGCCACCCGCGATGGGGTGGACATGGGCGGCGTCCCCCGCGAGGAACACCCGGCCGACGCGCAGCCGGTCGGCCAACCGGACGTTGACCTGCCAGGTCGACAGCCAGCTCGCCTGCTGCAACCGGATGCCGGGCATCCGCGCGTGTCGGTCGAACAGACGCTGGAAACCCTCCAACGAGGGCGTCATGCAAACACCCCGATCGTCGTGTTCGGGGGAAGCCTGGAGCTGGAAGGAGTCGGTGCCCGGCATGGGGCACAGCATCATCCCCTCGCGCTCGCTGGTGAACCACTGGTGCCAGTACTCCCGGCTGAGGCCCGGTGCCTCAACGTCCCCGCAGACCATCGTCGGCGCGGGCCCCGTGTGCCCCTCGAAGGTGATGCCGAGCACCATGCGGACGGTGCTGCGGCCTCCGTCGCAGCCCACGAGATGTGCGGTCCGAAGGGTGCGCCCGTCGGCGAGGACGGCGTTCACGCCCTCCGTGTCCTGGGTGAGCGCCGTGAGGTCCGCGCCGTACTCGACCGCGACGCCGAACCCGCCGAGTCGCCGGCGGAGGATTTCCTCGACCTGCCACTGCCCGATGAGCACGCCGCTGCGGTAAGGGGAACGGGGGAGTGGCGCGTCGTCCCCGAAGGGGTCCGTGTCCTTCACGTGGACACCGTCGAAGTACTTGCGGAGCACGAGGCGGACCGTGCCCGTCGCGAGGACCGGCTCGGCTGCGCCGAGCGCCTCGAACACCTCGAGGCTGCGGGGATGGAGGCCCTTGCCGCGGGACTCGCGGTGCGGTGCGGCTCGACGGTCGATGATGCGCACCGCCGTGCCCCGCCGGGCGAGATCGCACGCCAGGGTCAGCCCGGTGGGGCCGGCCCCCACGATCAGTACATCCGTCATCGCGCTTCCTTCCGTGGTCGGTGCCACCAGTGAAGTCCTCGCGCCCCCAAAAATACAACTCGGTTACAAAATTAACTTGGTTTCACATTGTGTGCTAGCCTGACGGGCATGAGTGAGGGGTCCGGCCCGGGGTTGCGGGAGAGCAAGAAGCAGCGCACGAGGCGCCACCTCGCGGACGTGGCGCTCGAGCTGTTCCTCGAACGGGGCTTCGATGAGGTGTCGGTGGCGGATGTCGCGGCGGCGGCCGACGTGTCCAAGCCGACCCTGTTCCGCTACTTCGCGTGCAAAGAGGACCTGGTCCTGGACCGCTTCGCGGACCACCAGGACGAGGCCGCCCGGATCGTGCGGTCCCGCCCCGCGGGGTGCGCTCCCGTGCGGGCGCTGCACGAGCACTTCCTCGTCGCGCTGCGCGAGCGCGACCCCATCACCGGGCTGTGTGACGTGCCGGACGTCGTGGCCTTCCAGCGCCTGCTTTACTCCACGGCCGGCCTGGAGAGCGGGCAGGCCCGCTACACCGCCCGCGAGGCGGAACTGCTCGCCGATGCGCTGGAGCCGGACTCGGTCACGCCGCTGGAGGCCCGGATGGCCGCACTCCATCTGGTGACGGTGCGTCAGGAGCTGGGCCGGGCGAACTGGCGGCGGATCGCCTCGGGGCGCAGTGCGGACGAGGTCTACGCCGAGGCCGTGGCGGACGCCGACCGGGCCTTCGGCATGCTCGCCCACGGCCTCGACGCCGCACTCGCGGGCGGGCCGCCGGGGGCGTTCGCCCGCTGAGCCGGCCAGGCCCGGATGGGGGCGCCGCCCTTCGCGCGCCTCCCCTGTCGCGGATGACGCGCGGTGCGGCTTGATCAGGCCGTGCCGTCCGCCTCCGTGGTGCGGCTTTCCAGCCAGTGGCGGCGGCCGAGGGACACCAGTCGGAGTCGGTTGCGGGCCGTACGCACCACCCGTTGCTCGCTCGGCGGGTCGAGTCGTCCGGACTCCTGGACGGACAGGAACGCCGACGCGGTCATCACCATGTGTTCGACGTACACGCCGGCCAACATGAGCAGGTCCTCCTCGCTCCAGCCGTCCGACGCGGGTTCCCTCCCGAGCGCGGCGGCCACTTCCCCGGCGAAGCTGTCGAGCTGGGCTGCGATGGCCGCGCGCACGGGGCCCACGCCGCCGTGCCGTTCGCGTGCGATGAACCGGAAGTGGGCGGGCTGCTCCCGCACGTGGCGGGCGATGAGGTCCACCGTGCGGTCGATCCGCACCTCACTGTCGCCGGTGTCCGCGAGGATCGCACCGACCAGTCCGTGCAGGCTGCCCAGTGTCTCCTCGACGAGTGCCACGCCGAGCTCCGCCAGATCGGTGAAGTGCCGGTAGAACGCGGTCGGTGCCACCCCGACGGCGCGGGTGACCTCGCGCAGGCCCAGGCTGCTCAGGCTCTGGTGTTCGAGCAGTTCGAGGGCGGCGTCGAGGAGGGCCTGACGCGTCTTCAACTTCTGGGCCTGGCGGATGCCTACGGTGTGACTCATACCATTCAGTAAACAACTGTTCTCTGTATTGGGGAAGACTAGACTGGGTAGTCAGTTAACAGACGTACTCTGAATTGAAGGAAGGGGAACCTCATGATCGCCCTCGTCGCAGCGATCGCCGTCCTGGGGATCGTCCTGGGCACCGTCGCCCAGATCCCGCCGTCCTTGTCCGCCGCCGCCGCAGTCCTCATCGGCGCCTGGCTGCTCGGATTCGTCGTCCGTGAGCGCCTCGCGCGCCGCGCGAGCCGCTGAAACCGGAGGAACGGAACACCATGGAACTCACCTCTTCTGCCCGCCGGTTCACCGGCACGCGCGACGCCGACGGCATGGCCGTCGCCTCGTTCGCCCTCGGCCTGGTGGGGCTGCTCGTGATGAACGTCTTCCTCGGACCCGCGGCCGTGGTCCTCGCGAGCCTCGCCCTGTGGCGCGGTACGTCCCGCCGCGGCCGCGCACTGACCGGGCTGGCGCTCGGTCTGGCCGACCTCGTCGTCCTCGCCGTCCTCGTCTCCCTCCACGGGACCCTCGTCTGGAACGTCGGGGGCTGACCGGTCCGGCGACCCGGGCCGCGAGTCCACAGTCGTGCGGCTCGTAGAATCGGGTCACCATGGCTTACCTCGACCACGCCGCGACCACTCCGATGATTCCGGAAGCGATCGAGGCGATGACCGCCCAGCTCGCCGTCACCGGCAACGCTTCGTCGTTGCACGCCGCAGGCCGCCGGGCCCGCCGCACCGTCGAGGAGGCCCGCGAAACCCTCGCCGAGGCGCTCGGGGCGCGCCCCAGTGAGGTCGTCCTCACCTCCGGCGGGACCGAGGCCGACAACCTCGCGGTGAAAGGCATCTACTGGGCCCGTCGGGCCGCCGACCCGCGCCGCACCCGCATCCTGTCCAGTCCCGTCGAGCACCACGCCGTACTCGACGCGGTGCACTGGCTGGGCGAACACGAGGGCGCGCGCGTCGAGTACCTGCCCGTGGACGCGTACGGCAGGGTCCACCCGGAAGCTCTGCGCGAAGCGATCGAGCGTGACCCCCGCGACGTGGCGTTCGCCACCGTGATGTGGGCCAACAACGAGATCGGCACCGTCACGGCGATCGGTGAACTCGTCGAGACCGCAGCGGAGTTCGAGATCCCCTTCCACTCCGACGCAGTGCAGGCGTTCGGCCAGCTCGACGTCGGTTTCGCAGCCTCCGGCCTGGCAGCGATGGCGGTGAGCAGCCACAAGATCGGTGGACCCTACGGCATCGGCGCACTCCTGCTAGGCCGCGAATACACCCCGGTGCCGGTGCTGCACGGCGGCGGACAGGAACGGCACGTGCGGTCCGGCACCCTCGACGTGCCCGCCGTCGCCGCCTTCGCCGTGGCCGGCCGGCTCGCCGCGGAGCACCGCCCGGAGTTCGCCCGGGACATCGGTGGTCTGCGCGACAAGCTGGTCGAGGCCGTCCGGGCGGCCGTACCGGACGCGATCCTCGGGGGCGACCCGGACGACCGGCTCCCCGCCAACGCCCACTTCACGTTCCCCGGCTGCGAAGGCGACTCCCTGTTGCTGCTCCTGGACGCCCAGGGCATCGAATGCTCCACTGGCTCCGCCTGCACGGCGGGTGTCGCCCAGCCGAGCCACGTGCTGCTCGCCACCGGCACGGACCCGGACCTGGCCCGCGGCACCCTCCGCTTCAGCCTCGGCCACACCTCCACCGAGGAGGACGTCGAGGCCGTGGCGAAGGCCATCGGCCCGGCCGTGGAGCGGGCCAGGACCGCTGGACTCAGCTAGTGCCGGTCGTCGTCGACACCGACCGCACGAGGCCCAGGTACCGGTCCCAGTCCCAGTGCGGTCCGGGATCGGTGTGGTCCGTCCCCGGCACCTCGACGTGACCGATGATGTGCTCGCGGTCCACGGGGATCCCGTACCGCTGGCAGATCCCCGCGGTGAGCCGGGCCGACGCCGCGTACATCGCCGCCGTGAAGTCCGCCGGGCGATCCACGAAACCCTCGTGCTCGATCCCGATGCTCCGCTCGTTCACCTCCCGGTTCCCCGCGTGGAACGCGACGTCGAGCTCGCGGATCATCTGGGCTATCCGACCGTCCTTGCCCACCACGTAGTGGGCCGCCGCACGGTGGCCCGGGTCCTTGAAAACCCTGAGGGCCGTCCGGAAGCTGCCCTGGACGACATGGATCACGACCCGGTCGATCGGATAGTCGTCCGGCCGGTCGGCCCGCCGCCAGTTGTACCGGGAGGCAGCCGTCCACACCGCCCCCGCGTGGTCGAGCTCGCCCTCCACGCGCTTCTTCTGCACGCCCGGCAACCGCCACCAGGCGTGCCGCAGCGCGTCCCGCGCCAACACGCCCGTCCCGGCCAGCGCCACACCGCCACCGATCAGCACCGCCCGCCGGCCGACCCCGCGCCGCCCCGCCCCTTCGCTCCCCATGATCTTCCGAACGCTTACTCGCGAGCTTTCGGTTCCCGCCGCCCCGTACTCTGGTAGGGCTATGACACAGACACCCCAGCGCCCCCTCCGCGTGCTCGCCGCCATGTCCGGCGGTGTGGACTCCGCCGTCGCCGCCGCCCGCGCCGCAGAAGCCGGGCACGACGTCACCGGGGTGCACCTGGCGCTCTCCGCGAACCCGCAGTCCTTCCGCACCGGCGCGCGAGGCTGCTGCACCATCGAGGATTCGCGCGACGCCCGCCGCGCCGCGGACGTCATCGGCATCCCCTTCTACGTGTGGGACCTCGCCGAGCGGTTCCGCGAGGACGTCGTGGAGGACTTCGTCGCGGAGTACGAGGCGGGCCGCACCCCGAACCCCTGTCTGCGCTGCAACGAGAAGATCAAGTTCGCCGCCCTGTTGGACAAGGCACTCGCGCTCGGCTTCGACGCGGTGTGCACGGGGCACTACGCGACCGTGACGGTCCGGGACGACGGGAGCCGAGAGCTGCACCGGGCCAGCGACATGGCCAAGGACCAGTCGTACGTGCTCGGCGTGCTGGACGAGCGGCAGCTCGCGCACGCCATGTTCCCCCTGGGCGACACCCTCACCACCAAGGACGAGATCCGCGCGGAGGCAGAGCGGCGCGGCCTCGCGGTCGCGAAGAAACCCGACAGCCACGACATCTGCTTCATCGCCGACGGCGACACCCAGGGCTTCCTGGCCCAGCGCCTGGGCAAGGCGGAAGGCGACATCGTGGACGAGGCCGGCACGAAGCTGGGCACCCACGACGGCGCCTACGGATTCACCATCGGACAGCGCAAGGGCCTGCGCATCGGCCATCCCGCACCCGACGGCAAGCCGCGGTACGTGTTGGACATCTCGCCCGTTAACAACACCGTGACCGTGGGACCGGCCGAGGCGCTGGAGGTCTCCGCGCTCACCGCGATCAAGCCCCGCTGGTGCGGTGCACCCCCGGCCGGCCCCGGTACGTACACGGCCCAGTTGCGCGCCCATGGAGGCGAGACGGAGGTCTCCGCCGAGCTCGTGGGAGCCGAGCTGCGGGTCGCCTTCGGCGAGCCGGTCAGCGGCGTCGCGCCCGGTCAGGCGATCGTCCTGTACGACGGCACGCGCGTCGTCGGCTCGGCGACGATCGCCACGACGACGCGGCGCGCGGCAGCGGCGTCGCTCTGAGAGCGCCTGTGCGGCGGCCCCTCGCGCACGGCGGGGGGCACACGCACGAGTCGACGCGAGCGGCCCGGCCGCCGAGGCGTCCGGCCGTCGGGTGGGACCTCCCGAAGGGCGCGGCCCGTACCGTGTGGGCATGAACATCTGCGTCTTCCTCTCCTCCGCCGATCTCGCCGAGCGCTACACCGGGCCGGCGCGCGAGTTCGCCGAACTCCTCGGCAAGGGCGGCCACACGCTGGTCTGGGGAGGCTCCGACGTCGGTCTGATGAAGGTCGTCGCGGACGGAGTCGAGCAGGCCGGTGGGCGACTGGTCGGCATCTCGGTCGAGTTCCTCGCCTCGAAGACGCGCGAGACGGCAGACGAGATGGTGATCGCCCGCGACCTCGCCGAGCGGAAGGCCCTCCTGCTCGGCAAGGCCGATGCGGTCGTGATCATGGTTGGCGGGACGGGGACGCTGGACGAGGCCACCGAGATCCTCGAGCTGAAGAAGCACGGACGGACGGCCATGCCCGTGGTGCTGCTCAACACGGCCGGTTTCTACGACGGTCTGAAGGAGCAGTTCCTGCGCATGGAAAACGAGGGCTTCCTGCCGGTCCCCCTTACCGACCTGGTCTTCTTCGCCGAGGACGCCCTCGGTGCGCTCGCCCACCTCGAGGAGGGGGCGGGCGTCCGATGATGCGAGCATGGGCCCCATGGCTACACATCTGATCACCGGCGCGGGCTCCGGCATCGGCGCGGCCGTCGCCCGCCGGCTGCACGAGCGCGGCGACGACCTCGTCCTGCTGGCCCGTGACGCGGGGCGGGCCAAGGAACTCGCCGCCGCGTACCCGGGCTCCCGCACCCTCGTCGGCGACCTCGCCAGCCCCGACCGGCTCTCCTGGGCCTTCTCGCACCAGACGATGCCTGAGCGCCTCGACTCGTTGATGCACATCGCGGGCATCGTGGAGCTGGGTCGGGTCGGTGATCTCACGCCGAAGGCCTGGCAGGCACAGCTGGACGTCAACCTGGTGGCCCCGGCCGAGCTGACCCGGCTGTTGCTGCCGCAACTCCGCGTCTCTCAGGGCACGGTGATCTTCGTCAACTCGGGGGCGGGCCTCAACGCCCACGCGGAGTGGAGCGCCTACGCCGCCTCCAAGCACGGCCTCAAGGCGCTCGCCGACGCGCTCCGCCAGGAGGAGAAGCCGAACGGTGTCCGCGTGACCAGCGTCTACCCGGGCCGCACCGCCAGCCCGATGCAGGTCAAGGTGCACCAGCAGGAGGGCAAGGAGTACGACGCCTCACGCTGGATCGATCCGGAATCGGTCGCCACGACGATCCTGGTGGCGCTGGACCTCCCACGCGACGCGGACATCCACGACGTGACGGTGCGGCCGGGCCGATGACCTTGCCTTGGGGCCCCGCAACCGGGGTCGGATCGATGCCGGGCGGCGACGCCCGCGAGGCCGCGAAGACCGTCACCGGCTCCTTCGAGGACTTCCCCTACCTGCCGGAGCTGCCGTCCAGAGGACCGGGAGCCGACATGATCGGCCGGACCGTCGGGCTGCTCGTGGACCTCTACGCGCACGTCGAGCCGAGCGGTTGGCGCGTCAGCGACCGGCCGGGCCGGGACACCCGGCGGGCCCGGTCCTGGCTCGGTGAGGACCTCGACGCCCTGGAGGAGTTCACCCAGGGGTACGAGGGACCGCTGAAGGTCCAGGCCGTCGGGCCGTGGACGCTCGCGGCCGCCCTGGAGCTGAGGAACGGGGAGGCCGCCCTCGCCGACGAGGGGGCCTGCCGGGACCTCGCCGCGTCGCTCGCCGACGGGTTGCGCGCCCACCTCGCGGAGGTCGGCCGGCGCGTCCCGGGCGCACGGGTGGTGCTGCAGCTCGACGAGCCGTCCCTCACGGCCGTGCTGCGCGGGCGGGTCAGGACCGCGAGCGGCTACCGGACGCACCGGGCGGTGGACCGCCAGGTCGTCGAGGGTGCGCTGCGTGAGGTGATGAGGGTGAGTGAGGGCCCGGTGATCGTGCACTCCTGCGCTCCGGACGTGCCGTTCGCGCTGCTGCGGCGCGCGGGAGTGGCCGGGGTCTCCTTCGATGCCCAACTGCTCACGGAACGTGATGAAGAGGCGATCGGCGAAGCCGTGGAGGGCGGAACGAAACTCTTCGCGGGCGTCGTGGCGTCCACCGACGGTCCATTGTCAGACCCTGCCGGTAGCGTCATGGGTGTCAGGACGCTGTGGCGCAGGCTGGGGCTGAATCCGGGGACCCTCACCGAGTCCGTGGTGATCACGCCGTCGTGCGGTCTCGCGGGGGCTTCGCCCGCGTACGCCCGTGCAGCCCTCGCCCACTGCGTCCGGGCGGCGAGATCGCTCGCGGACAACCCTGAGTGACGGACTCGGGGCTGAGGTAACGGGAGGACGTAACGGTGGCTGTCGAACAGCAGGGGCCGGTGCCCGCCGAGGCGCGGGAGAAGCATGCCCAGCTGGCCGAGCAGGTCGAGGAGCACCGCTTCCGGTACTACGTGAAGGACCAGCCGGTCATCAGTGACGCCGAGTTCGACAAGCTCCTGCGCTTGCTGGAGGCGTGGGAGGAGGAGTACCCGGAGCTGCGCACCCCGGACTCGCCCACGCAGAAGGTAGCCGGTGCGTACGAGACGGACTTCACGGCCGTCGAGCACCGCGAGCGGATGCTCTCGCTCGACAACGCGTTCGACGAGGCCGAGCTCTCGGGCTGGGCGGACCGCATCGCCAAGGAAGTCGGGTCCTCGCCCCACCACTTCCTGTGCGAGCTGAAGGTCGACGGCCTCGCGGTCAACCTGACGTACGAGAAGGGGCGGCTGACCCGGGCGGCGACCCGCGGTGACGGGCGCACCGGCGAGGACATCACCCCCAACGTGCGGACCATCACCGACATCCCGGACCGGTTGGGTGGAGACAGGATCCCGGATCTCGTCGAGATCCGGGGTGAGGTCTTCTTCCCCATGGAGAAGTTCCAGGAGCTCAATGCCCGTCTTGTGGCGGCTGGTGACAAGCCCTTCGCCAACCCGCGCAACGCGGCGGCCGGTTCGCTGCGCCAGAAGGACCCGAAGGTCACCGCGACGCGTCCGCTGCACATGGTCGTCCACGGCATCGGTGCCAGGGAGGGCTTCGACATCGACCGCCTCTCGCACGCCTACGAACTGCTGCACGAGTGGGGTCTGCCCACGGCCCGGCACAACAAGGTGGCGGACTCCCTCGACGAGGTGCGGGAGTTCATCGCGCACTACGGAGAGAACCGCCATTCCGTGGAGCACGAGATCGACGGCGTGGTCGTCAAACTCGACGAGATCCCGTTGCAGGGGCGGCTCGGCTCCACGGCGCGTGCCCCGCGCTGGGCGATCGCCTGGAAGTACGCGCCGGAGGAGGTCAACACCAAGCTCATCGACATCAAGGTCGGTGTGGGCCGCACCGGTCGCGTCACGCCCTACGCGCAGGTGGAACCGGTCACGGTCGCGGGCTCGGAGGTGGAGTTCGCCACTCTGCACAACCAGGACGTGGTCAAGGCCAAGGGCGTGCTGATCGGCGACACCGTGGTGCTGCGCAAGGCCGGAGACGTGATCCCGGAGATCCTGGGGCCCGTCGTCGACCTGCGGGACGGCAGCGAGCGGGAGTTCGTGATGCCGACCGAGTGCCCTGAATGCGGCACCGCGCTGCGGCCCATGAAGGAAGGCGACATCGATCTGCGCTGTCCCAATGCGCGGTCGTGCCCCGCCCAGTTGCGCGAAAGACTGTTCTACCTGGCCGGTCGGCAATCCCTGGACATCGAGAACTTCGGCGAGGTCGTCGCAGCCGCGCTGACCCGGCCGCTGGAGCCCGCGGAGCCACCGCTGCTCGACGAAGGCGACCTCTTCGACCTGACGGTCGAGCAACTGCTGCCCATCAAGGCCTACGTCCTGGACCCCGACAGCGGACTGCCCAAGCGCGACCCGAAGACGGGCGACGAGAAGATCGTCACGGTGTTCGCCAACCAGAAGGGCGAGCCGAAGAAGAACACCCTGGCCATGCTGGACAACATCGCGGCGGCGAAGACGCGCCCGCTGGCCCGGATCATCAACGGCTTGTCGATCCGCCATGTCGGGCCGGTCGCGGCCGAGGCGCTCGCCCGCGAGTTCCGTTCGATCGAGCGGATCGAACAAGCGACTGAGGAGGAGTTGGCGGCCGTGGAAGGGGTCGGACCGACCATCGCCGCCTCGCTCAAGCAGTGGTTCGAAGAGGACTGGCACCGCGAGATCCTGCGCAAGTGGCGGACCGCGGGTGTCCGCATGGAGGAGGAGGGCGCCGGCGAGGACGAGGGGCCGCGTCCGCTCGAAGGTCTCACCGTCGTCGTCACCGGAACGCTCCAGAACTTCACGCGGGATGGCGCAAAAGCAGCGCTTCAGAACCTCGGAGCGAAAGTGACAGGTTCCGTTTCGAAGAAGACTGCATTCGTCGTTGTCGGTGACAACCCTGGTTCGAAGTACGACAAGGCAATGCAGTTGAAGGTGCCCGTGCTGGACGACGAAGGCTTCGCTGTCCTGCTCGGACAAGGGCCGGAGGCGGCACGCGGGGCCGCGGTTCCGGTCGCCGAGTAGCACGTGAGAGCGAGTCGAACTGCCCATTTGATTCACTCGTTCGGCGCATACCAGATGGTTACGGATGGCCAGGCCGCATTCGGGCAAGAGCTGTAGAGCGCTGCCCGTCGGAGCCTTCTGCGTCCTACTGTTGAGGTAGGCGCCTGTCGTTGACCGTTGCGTGGTGGAGTTCCAGCCGCGTGGCGGCACGACCGGGCAGCCAACGCGTGGCATCGGCACAGCCGGCTGTGAGAGGGACGGGAATGAAACCGACCGAGAGTGCCGCCCCGGTCTCGCGGCCGCGTGGATCCGCGGCGTTCGTGTCATTCGTGAACACGACCTCGAAGCTACGCCTCGCCGTCATGGGGCTCGCCGCCGTGGTGCTCGCGACGGGCGTCGTCAGCGGCGTGCAACAGGGGCACGCGCTCTTCCCCACCGGCACCGAGGGCTGGTCCCTGGCGGTGCTGTCCGGGATCATCGTCACCCATCTGGTCGCGCTCGGTCGTGACCGCTGGTGGGGCGGCACCGGCTCCGGCGCCGCCCTGACCCTCGCCGTGCTGCTGCTGTACGGCTGGGTTCCGGCGGGACTGGTCAGCCTGGCCGTCGTGGTGCTCGTCGGCGCGGCCCGACGGCACCGCTGGCGCCAGGGCGTCCTACACGGCGCGGCCGACATCCTCGGCATCGGCGCAGCAGCGCTGGTCCTCGCCGCGTTCGGCGAGGCCCCCACGGTCGAAGAGCCATGGGCGCCCCTGGATTGGGGCCTCGACGCCGTCCCCAAGGTGGTGCTTGTGGCGACGGCCTACCTCGCCGTCACCCGCGTCCTGCTCTGGTACGCCCTGGCGCCGCAGAGCGGCGGTCTCCCCAGCGTCGCCCGGACGGCGCTGCTCCGGCAGAGCCTCGTCGCCGTCGCACTGCTCGGCATCGCTCCGTTGATCTGTGCGGTCGCGTCCGTCCTGCCGATCCTCCTCCCGCTGTTCGCGGTGCCCCTGATCGCCCTCGACTCCACACTGTGGATCGCCCGGGCTCGCGCGGAGGAGCAACTGCGCGACCCGCTCACCGGACTGCCCAACCGACAGTGGCTGCTGGAGCGCACCTGGGCAGCCCTGGAGGAGGTCGAGGGGATCGGGGCACGTTCGGCCCTGGTGCTGATCGACCTCGACCGCTTCCGGTCGGTCAATGACACCCTCGGACACCTGGCGGGAGACCGGCTGCTCCTCCAGATCGCCGAACGGCTGAAGCTCGCCCTCCCGCGGGGAGCGGAGGCCGCGCGCCTCGGCGGCGACGAGTTCGCCGTGCTCCTGCCGACGGCCGACTCCATCACCAGCGCCCAGCGCGTCGCCCGTCACCTCGTGAGCCAGCTCTCCTCGCCGCTCGACCTCGACGGCCTCACGCTGGTCCTGGAGGCGAGCGCGGGCCTCGCCGTCTTCCCCGAGCACGCGCTTGACGCCGAAGGGCTGCTGCGGCGCGCCGATGTGGCGATGTACCAGGCGAAGCGCGACCGCACGGGCGTGGAGGTCTACGAATCCAAGCGGGATTCGAACACGCCGGACCGGCTCGGCCTGCTCGGCGATCTGCGCCGGGCGCTCGACGCGGGCGAAGTGGAGCTGCACTACCAGCCCAAGGTCGGATTCGACGGTGAGGTGTCGGGTCTGGAAGCGCTCGTGCGCTGGGTTCACCCCGACCGTGGCCGGGTGCCGCCCGACGAGTTCATCGCCATCGCCGAATCCTCCGGCCTGATGCCCCATCTCACCGAGTACGTCCTGGAGACGGCCCTGGGACAGGTCGCCCAGTGGCGTGCCCAAGGGCTCGAGGTCCCGGTGGCCGTCAACGTGTCGCCCAGGGACGTCCACACCCCGGGGTTCGCCGGGGCCGTCGCCGGCAGGCTCGCCCGGCACGGGGTCCCGGCGGCGGCGCTGCAACTGGAGATCACCGAGCACGTGCTGCTGGAGGATCCGCAGCGCGCCGCGGACACTCTGGCCGGGCTGGCGGCCCACGGGGTCAAGATGTCGCTCGACGACTTCGGCACCGGCTACTCGTCGCTGGTCCACCTGCGCAAGCTGCCCGTGAGCGAGTTGAAGATCGACCGATCGTTCGTGGCCCGGCTCGCGGTCGACGCCGAGGACGCAGAGATCGTCCGCTGCACCGTCGACCTCGCCCACTCGCTCGGACTGGTCGTGGTCGCCGAGGGCGTGGAGGACGACGAGACCTGGGAACGGCTGCGCGATCTTGGCTGTGATGCCGTGCAGGGCTGGCTGGTCTCGGCGGCCATGCCGCCCCAGGAGACCACCGCCTGGCTGAGGGCCCGGGGCGTGCACGAGTGGCGTCGCCGTCCGGTGGCGGAACTCCCGGCGGCCGCCGACGTCGACGCGGACCGCCCCTCGGGCCACGTCGTGCAGTAGTGACGAGGGCTGGTGTCGCAGCGGAGCGTCAGGCACCGCAGCGGTGCTCTCGGAGCATGGTCGCCCTCCGGATCGCCGTCCGCGGGTCTTCCCGGACTCATGGCAGGGTGCGGACCACGGGACCGACGTGTCGGCGAGCGGTGTTCTTGCGCCCGGGAGGGCCACCGCCGCGCCCCGGGCGGAGCTCTCGGTCTGCGGTGGCCTGCGCGGGCCGTCGCTCGCCCTCACCGGGCAGGGCGCGCCGGTCGTCGGCCCCGGAAGCCGCCGTGGAGGAAGCGGCCTCGAGCAGGCCCGCGGTCCGCTTCCGCGGACGGTGGGAACGCGGGTTCCGGGCCGTGCGGGACGGCCCCGGTCTCCCGGGCGGGCAGAGCATTTCGCGGGGACCGGCGGCGGCCCCATAGGATTGGGCCAAAACCATCGCACTCACCCCTGAGGATCGCTGCATGCCTGGCATCACGCGCGAGGAGGTCGCCCACCTCGCCCGGCTGGCGCGTCTGGAGCTGAAGGACGAAGAGCTCGATCACTTCGCCGGTCAGCTCGACGACATCATCGGCGCGGTCGCCCGCGTCTCCGAGGTCGCCGACCAAGACGTCCCGCCGACCTCCCACCCGCTGCCGCTGACCAACGTCATGCGCGCGGACGAGGTCCGTCCGTCGCTCACCCCCGAGCAGGCGCTCTCCGGCGCCCCGGCCCAGGAGCAGCAGCGTTTCAAGGTGCCGCAGATCCTGGGGGAGGACTAAGCAGTCATGACGGACATCATCAAGCTCACCGCGGCGGAGATCGCCGCGAAGATCGCCTCGGGCGAGCTCACCGCAGTCGAGGTCACCGAGGCGCACCTCGCCCGGATCGAGGCCGTCGACGAGAAGGTCCATGCCTTCCTGCACATCGACCGAGAGGGCGCACTGGCCCAGGCCCGTGGCGTCGACGCCAAGCGCGAGCGCGGCGAGCGGCTCGGCCCGCTGGCGGGCGTACCGCTGGCGCTCAAGGACATCTTCACCACCGAGGGCATCCCGACCACGGTCGGCTCGAAGATCCTCGAAGGCTGGATCCCGCCGTACGACGCGACGCTGACGCGCAAGCTGAAGGAGGCCGACGTCGTCATCCTCGGCAAGACCAACATGGACGAGTTCGCCATGGGGTCCTCGACCGAGAACAGCGCGTACGGTCCGACCGGCAACCCCTGGGACCTCACCAAGATCCCCGGTGGTTCCGGCGGCGGTTCTTCCGCGGCCCTCGCCTCGTACCAGGCGCCGCTCGCCATCGGCACGGACACCGGCGGCTCGATCCGCCAGCCCGCGGCCGTCACCGGCACGGTCGGCGTCAAGCCGACCTACGGCGGCGTCTCCCGCTACGGCATGGTCGCCTTCTCCTCGTCCCTCGACCAGGGTGGTCCCTGCGCCCGCACCGTCCTGGACGCGGCCCTGCTGCACGAAGTCATCGCCGGTCACGACCCGCTCGACTCGACCTCCATCGACGCACCGGTCCCGCCGGTCGTCGAGGCGGCACGGAACGGCTCGGTGGCCGGCATGCGCGTCGGCGTGGTCAAGCAGTTCCGCGGCGAGGGCTACCAGGCCGGTGTGGTGCGGCGATTCGACGAGTCCGTCGCCCTGCTCGAGGAGTTGGGCGCCGAGATCGTCGAGTTGGACTGCCCGTCCTTCGACCTCGCGCTGTCCGCCTACTACCTGATCGCGCCGTCCGAGTGCTCCTCGAACCTCGCCCGGTTCGACGCCATGCGCTACGGCCTCCGGGTCGGCGACGACGGCACGAAGTCCGCCGAGGACGTCACCGCGCTCACCCGCGAGGCGGGCTTCGGCGACGAGGTCAAGCGCCGCATCATGCTCGGTACCTACGCGCTCAGCTCCGGCTACTACGACGCGTACTACGGCAGCGCCCAGAAGGTGCGCACGCTCATCACGCAGGACTTCGAGAAGGCATTCGACCGGGTCGACGTGATCGTCTCCCCGACGACCCCGACCACCGCCTTCGCGATCGGCGAGCGCGCCGACGACCCGATGGCGATGTACCTCGCCGACCTGTGCACCATCCCGACCAACCTGGCCGGAAACGCGGCGATGTCGCTGCCCTGCGGCCTGGCTCCGGAGGACGGCCTCCCGGTCGGTCTGCAGATCATCGCCCCTGCCATGAAGGACGACCGCCTGTACACGGTGGGCGCGGCCGTCGAGGCCGCCTTCGTGGCACGCTGGGGTCACCCGCTGCTGGAGGAGGCACCGTCACTGTGAGCACGCTGCAGAAGGCCAAGGGCTTCAGGAAGTCCCGGACCGGTACCTACGTGTCCATGGCCACCACCGCGTTCGGAGCCATCAGCATCGCGAAGCAGGCCAAGAAGGCCCGCCTGGAGCACGACACGCTCCGGCTGGTCGACGCGGCCGTGTCCGCCGCCGCCATCGTCACCGGACTCGCGATCCTCTACCGGGAGCTGAAGCGCCTGGGCGACGACGACGTCCTGTTCGGCTGAGAGGGAAAGTTTCACCGTGACCGTCACTGACCTGGTGTCGTACGAGGACGCCCTCGCGGCCTACGACCCCGTCATGGGCCTGGAGGTCCATGTCGAGCTCGGCACCAAGACCAAGATGTTCTGCGGCTGTTCGACCGAGCTGGGCGCCGAGCCCAACTCGCAGACCTGCCCCACCTGCCTCGGCCTGCCCGGCTCCTTGCCGGTCATGAACGCCGTGGGCGTCGAATCCGCCATCAAGATCGGTCTCGCGCTGAACTGCGAGATCGCCGAGTGGTGCCGCTTCGCCCGGAAGAACTACTTCTATCCGGACATGCCGAAGAACTTCCAGACCTCGCAGTACGACGAGCCGATCGCCTTCAACGGCTATCTGGACGTCCAGCTCGAGGACGGAGAGGTCTTCCGCGTGGAGATCGAGCGGGCCCACATGGAGGAGGACACCGGCAAGTCGACGCACGTCGGCGGTGCCACCGGCCGTATCCACGGCGCGTCCCACTCCCTGCTGGACTACAACCGTGCCGGCATCCCGCTGATCGAGATCGTTACCAAGCCGATCGTGGGTGCCGGTGACCGCGCTCCCGAGGTCGCCAAGGCATACGTCGCCGAACTCCGCGAGCTCATCAAGGCGCTCGCCGTCTCAGAGGCCCGGATGGAGATGGGCCAGATGCGCTGCGACGTGAACCTGTCGCTGATGCCGAAGGGTACCGAGACGTTCGGCACCAGGAGCGAGACGAAGAACGTCAACTCGCTGCGGTCCGTCGAGCGGGCGGTCCGCTTCGAGGTGCAGCGGCACGCCGCGGTGCTCGGCGGCGGCGGCAAGATCGTCCAGGAGACCCGACACTTCCACGAGGAGGACGGTTCCACCACGTCCGGTCGGGTGAAGGAGGAGGCCGAGGACTACCGGTACTTCCCGGAGCCCGATCTCGTGCCGGTGGCCCCGTCCCGCGAGTGGGTCGAGGAGCTGCGCGCAGGGCTGCCCGAGCTGCCGCGTGTGCGCCGCAACCGGCTCCGCGAGGAGTGGGGCGTCTCCGAGCACGACATGCAGTCGATCCTCAACGCGGGGGCGGTCGATCTGATCGTCGCCACGACCGAGGCGGGCGCGCCCGCCGACCAGGCCCGCAAGTGGTGGATGGGCGAGCTCGCCCGGAACGCCAATGAGTCGGGCCGCGCGCTCGACGGGCTGCCGATCACGCCGGAACAGGTCGCCCGGGTCGCCGCGCTGGTTGCCTCCGGTGATCTCAACGACAAGCTCGCGCGACAGGTCATCGAGGGTGTGCTCGCGGGCGAGGGCGCCCCGGACGACGTCGTCGAGAAGCGCGGTCTGAAGGTCGTCTCCGATGAGGGAGCGCTCGGCGCCGCCGTCGACGAGGCGATCGCCGGCAACGCCGCCGTCGCGGACAAGATCCGCGGCGGGAAGGTGGCGGCGGTGGGCGCGCTGGTCGGTGCGGTCATGAAGGCCACCCGGGGCCAGGCCGACGCCGCCCGCGTCAAGGAGCTGATCCTGGAGAGGCTCGGTGTGACCGAGGGCTGAGGCTCTCGTGCACGCGGCCGAGGTCGGGACACCGTGGGGTGTCCCGACCTCGTTGCGTGGGAGGCGTGGCGGGGTGCCGTGCCCGGCGGGGGTGGTGGAGCCGGCGCGCGGGCGGCGTGCGTGCACGTGCCCGGCCGGACCGGTCGGAGCCTTCCCGCGGTGACGGCCGCGGCGCCCGTTCGCAGCCGCCGACGCCGTCCCGGGAGGACTTCCGCCGGACCGGGTGTGGGTGGCGGCAGTACCGGGGCGTTCCGTCGGGGCCGTCGTCCGGCGTTGCCGGGACCGCACACTGCACGGTCCCCCGGGTCTGTGAGCGGCCGCTGCCCGGTGTCCCGTGCCGCGCATCACGCACGAGCGTCGCGAACACCGGCCGCCGTCGGGGCGGTACCGCCGCAGAAATGTTCACCGGCCGCCGCTCGTCCCGGTGGGCGCCCTGCGTCCGTCCCCGGCTGCCCGCCCGGTACCAGGGGCACTCCGGGTCCCGTCGGAGCCCCCGGAGGAGTCCGGTGCCACACCCAGGGTGCCGTCCGCGGTCCCGCCGTGCGGCTGCGCCCCGCACCCCCGTCCCCGTGTGGCGGGGGAAGCGCCTGGGCCCCGGCCCGTCTTCTCGGACGTTCACGCTGCCGTCGTCCCCAGACCCTTCCATCCCGGCTATCCGTGGCCGACGTACGCCGAGCGGCTGGAGAAGGCGGGGCGCAGCTGGAAGACGTACCAGGAGTGGGAGAACTTCACCGACAACAACATCGAGTACTTTAAGCTGGCCGCTTAGCATTTGGCGTCTGGCCTTGGCAAACAGGCAGATGGGGTAGCCTATAGGGCTTGTTTGATCTTAGCGTTCTTTTGCGTTGATCACTGCTGGGCCGGCGGCATCGGCAACATGCCGGTTTTCATTGCCGTCATGGGACGCATCATCGTGCCACGCGGCTGAAGGAGCTCAATGAGCGCCCGGACGGACAGTCTTACGAGTTCAATGCGCCCTCAATAAGATTGAGATAGAGGGTGACGTGATTGAACTTGCCATCTACAGACTCATAGAAGGCCGCACATCTCCCCCAAAAAGTCTCACCCTTCTTCCGCGGGCCAAGGTAGTCCGTATCTTCTACGCAGCGCCACTCGATTTCGAACTCTGCGGCCACTTTGTTGCCAGATGAAACAAAATTCTTCAGGTGCAAGGTCTCCAAGATGCCGGCATGTCCTGACCCCTCCCCCGAACTCCAGAAACCAACTATCTCTGCTTTCCCACGGAAAATCCCCTTGTAGGGATGGTCAAATATCGCGTCGGGCGAATAATAGCGATCGAAGACATCAGACTTATCGGTTGCCGCGCTGAATTCTTCCGCATAGTCTTCAAATTGACTAGCGCTAACCATTTCCCGCCTCCGTCGCCGTCAGGTCCCGTTTCAGTGGCTTCAGCAGCTCTGTAAGGTCATCGAGCCTCTCTAGATTCCACAGGCTGGCGAGGATTCTACTGTGGTCTGCTGAATCCGCTAGTGGTGCGAGGTTCTGCATCAGTTTCCCTGATATGTCGTCATCGGACAGCGGGTCACGCGGGTCTCCGCGTGAGAAGTCACGCTCGTGTCGCAGGACATCTCCGGAACGGAGTGTCACAACGATTCGGCACGGCGTCGCCGGAGGGTACTTCTGCGTTAGGGCCGGATCCTCCTTAACCTCGATCTTCTCCAGCAAATATCGAATCTGCGGGTCTCGCGCGCGCTTTGCGTCAAAGTCGCTGTACTCGACAGGCTTGACAAGCGCCGTAGCCACAGAATAAGGCAGCGAATGCGTACGAGCCGCCCGGCTGGTGGGGTTGAAGGCCGAAGCTGTCAGGCCGTTCCTCATCGCATGGCCGTAGCTTTCGACCACTACCGTGAGAATATCCTCGACCCGGTCGATTCTTGAGGACAATTCTTGCGCGACGTCGATCGGAGTCTGGCAAAAGAACAGCGCCGGCCATCTCTTGAAGATGATACTCGTGAGATCGGGCTCGATATCGAGCGACGTCTCGCAGTGCCTGAAGAAGTGGTCGGCGCCGAACTCCCCCTGATAGATGCGCCGCGGTCCTGTGAATCCGGCCCGCGCCAGTTTCGCGGCCTGCAGGCCCCGCATGGCGCCGGATGCATAAGTACAGTGTTTCCAGTCGGTCACATTTCCGACAGCGGCCTGATTGCTGTTGAACCCGAAACCGCCGGCGATCCGCTGAGCTTCGACCAGATGAGTTTCGGAAAGGCCGAGGGACTGCCCGATGGAAAGTGCGGTCCAAAAGATGGAGGCAGCGTCGTGATCAAACCCATACCCCTCAGGGTCGTAGTAATCGGCGAATTTCGCGGCCAGATGAAAGAAGACATTCACTGACTCCAGGAGCTGTCTTCCGTTCCAGTGCAGCCAGTCGGCCAAGGTCAAGGCCAGTGCCACATTGTCTGAGGGGTGAACCACACCCATTCCATTGGGCGATATGTAGGTATTAAGTAGATCGCTGCGGCGTGCCAGGATGGAGTTCAGAAAGACGGCGTCCGTGATGTTTGATTCTCGCCCAACACCCCAGATGGGGCTGCCCGATCCCGCTCCGGGACCCGTTACCAGATTCCGAAATTCGCCCAGAATTTCCCGATCGGCCATTGAGGCGCAAATTCCCGCATACGAGTCGATGACGCTTCGCTTGATCGTGTGGAGATCTCCCCCTCCGAGGCGTCTGCCAGCAAGTTCCCGGGTCCACGCTGCCAGCAATTCCTCCAAATCCGACATAAAGTAAGTCTACAATTCATTCAACGATGCCGCATCTTGTACCGTGGTCGGGGATTTTTGATGTTTTTCTGCGCTGTCGTTGACCGGGCACGATTCAGGATGCGACGGCCGAGCTGATAGCGGGATGGCATGCTGCCACGAAGTCAAGAACGGACAACGTCGAACCCGCAGACCGGACACGGCCACCAGGACCGACTACTCGTGGAAGCACGAGAGGCACGGAATGAACGTGCAAGTTCTTCACCACCTTCAAGGACATCGCGCGCAAGGCCCTCGCCAGGACGGGCGGCCACACCTTCATGGAAGCCTTCTACGCGAAGGTCCGCGACACCGCTGACGGCGCCGAGCGCGCCCGGCTGCTCGACGCACTGGAGGAGGGAGTGGCCACGTTCACCCCGCGGGAGCGCGCGCTCTTCGAGCGGGGGTTGCGGCGCGGCAAGACCGGCAGCCTCGGGCCACCGGGCTCGGCATCCGCGTTCCGCTGCTCGTCGTCTCGCCGTGGACCGTCGGCGGCTACGTCTGCTCCGAGGTCTTCGACCACACGTCGGTGATCCGCTTCCTGGAGAAGTGGACAGGCGTGGCGGAGCCCAACATCACCGCGTGGCGCCGCACCGTCACCGGCGACCTCACCTCGGCGTTCGACTTCCGGCACGGGCACCGGCAGCCGGAGGTGGACCCACCCGGCACGATCCCGCCGTTCACCGGTCGCTGGCGTCCGCAGCCCCCTGCGGTGCAGCGCATGCCCGAGCAGGAGCCCGGTGTGCGTCGTGCCCGCCCGCTGCCGTACCAGCCCGACGCCTCGGCCCGGGGCGGTGACGGTGCGGTGACGGGATTGGACCCGGAGGCTCACGGTGAAGCCCGGCCGCAGCCGCACCGTTCGTCCACTCGGCCGCGGACGCCCACGGTTGGTGCGACGTACAGGTCACCGCGGACGGCACCGGTGGCTTCCGCCGCCGTCTGATGGGGCACATCGAGAACGGGCGCCCCAGCATCTCCGGCTGACCCGCGCGCCGACGTTCGTACCCCGCAGGGCCCGGAGTGGCGTGGAACCCGGTGCCGGTACCGGATTCTCCGTACCCGTGTGAGTATGACCACGAAAGGGACAAATGATCACCAGGGCCTGAGACAGTGACGTCCTTAAGGTCATGCGTTCTTTGCGGGCGTTCCCGGTGAAGATCCACGAACCACCAGGGAGCTCGTCCGTTGGCAGCCATTGCCCGGTGGTGCATCAGGCACCGCCTCGCCACCGTCATCCTCTGGTTGATCACCTTCGGGGGCATCTCGGCAGCGGCGGCCTTCGCGGGCACGGCGTACTCCAACGACTACGAGGTCCCCGGCACCGAATCGGGCCGGGCCGCCGCCCTCCTCCAGGCCGGGTTCCAGTACCGCGGCGGCTCCAGTGACATCATCGTCTGGCACACGGCCCGCGGCAGCGTACGGGCGGCCCCCGTGGAAGAGCGCATGTCCCGGGCGCTCGCCGCGATCGCCCGCATGGACGGTGTTGCCTCCGTCACCAGCCCCTACGACGAATCGACGGGAGCCACCGGCAAGAGCGCCTCCGGTTCCGGTGGGACGGGCCCCTCCGAGCCCGCGGACACCAGAACGCCCGACGCTGCGGCAGTCCACGGGTCCGGCGGCGACGGCGCTCGCGCACCGGACGACGGCACCGACCGAGCCACGGCGAAGGAACGCGACGCCGCAGCCGCAAACAGCAGCACCCCGGGCCGACAGGACGCACACCCCGACGAGGGGGACGCCAGTGCGGCCCCCCAGGACAGCGCCGCGCAGATCAGCGCCGACGGCCGCACCGCCTACGCCACGGTGGCGTTCGAAGCTCAGGCCGGCGACATCCCCGAGGCCAGGGCGCAGGCGGTCGTCGACAGGGCCAAGGCCGCGGCCGGCGACGGACTCCAGGTGGAACTCGGCGGCAGCGCCGCGGCCCTGACCGAAGCGCCCTCGGCCCACCTTGCCGAGGTCGTCGGCGTGGCCGTCGCCGCCGTCGTCCTCTTCCTCGCCTTCGGGTCGGTCGCGGCGAGCCTGCTGCCGATCGCCACCGCACTGGTGAGCGTCGGTGCCGCGTACGCAGCGACCGTCCTGCTCGGCCACGCCATGGCCGTCGCCGACTTCGCGCCCATGCTCGGACTGCTCATCGGACTCGGTATCGGTATCGACTACGCCCTGTTCATCGTCACCCGGCACCGCTCGGGTCTCCGGCGCGGACTCCCCGTCGCGGCCGCCGCCGAACACGCCGTGGCGACCACCGGCCGGGCGGTCGTCTTCGCCGGAGCCACCGTCTGCATCGCACTACTCGGCATGCTGGTCCTGCGCCTGGACTTCCTCAACGGAGTCGCGCTCGCGGCCTGCCTCACCGTACTCCTCACGGTCGCCGCATCCGTGACCCTGCTGCCGGCCCTGCTGTCCTCCATCGGGATGCGGGCCCTCGGCAGGCCGGAACGCCGCCGACTCGCCAGACGCGGTCCGCGGCCCGAGCTCCCGAACGGTTTCGCCGCCCGGTGGTCCGCCTTCGTCGAGCACCGTCCGAAGCTCCTGGGCGTGGTCGCCGCCTCGATGATGTGCGTGCTGGCGCTGCCCGCCTTCTCCCTCCACCTCGGCACCTCCGACCAGGGAAACAACCCCGTTTCCAGCACCACGCGCAAGGCGTACGACCTGGTCGCCGCGGGTTTCGGGCCCGGCACCAACGGTCCCCTCACCCTGGTCGCCGAAGTCGACGGCGCCGACGACCTGGTGGCGCTGCAGGCACTGCCCGCCGTGCTGAGGGACACCGAGGGGATCGCCTCCGTCGGCCCGATCGCCTACAACAGCCGCCACGACACCGCCGTGCTGACCGTCGTACCTGACTCCTCGCCGCAGTCGCAACGCACTGGTGAGCTCGTCGACAGGCTGCGCGGATCCGTGCTGCCGACCGCGGAGAGCGGCACCTCGCTGGACGTCCACGTCGGCGGAGTGACAGCGAGCTACGACGACTTCGCAGGCGTCATCATCGGGAAGCTGCCGCTCTTCGTGGGCGTCGTCGTCGCCCTCGGCTGCCTGCTGCTGCTGCTCGCCTTCCGCTCGCTCGGAATCCCGCTCAAGGCCGCTCTGATGAACGTGGCCGCGGTCGCCTCCGCGTTCGGCGTCGTGGTGGCGATCTTCCAATGGGGCTGGGGGAGCGAAGTGCTGGGACTCGGCAGGGCCGGTCCCATCGAGCCCTTCCTGCCCGTGATCATGGTTTCGGTCCTCTTCGGCCTCTCCATGGACTACCAGGTCTTCCTGGTCAGCCGGATGTACGAGGAATGGCTGGAGAGCGGGGACAACCGCAGGGCCGTCCGCGTCGGCCTCGCCGAGACCAGCCGCGTGATCAACTCCGCGGCGGTCATCATGCTCTCGGTCTTCCTCGCCTTCGTGCTCAGCGGCGACCGGGTGATCGCGATGTTCGGCATCGGACTCGCCGCGGCCGTGGCGCTGGACGCCTTCGTCCTGCGCACGCTCCTGGTGCCCGCGCTCATGCACCTGCTGGGAGCGGCCAACTGGTGGTTGCCGCGCTGGTTGGACCGTTGTCTGCCGCGGATCAGCATCGAAACTCCCGGGACGTCGGATCCGGCACGTGCGACGATCGCGAAACAGCGTCCGGGCGAGCAGCACACGCTCGTGCGGTAGCCCCCAACACCGACAAGGAGCGGGATGTTCGCGATACCCCTGGGCGAGGGCGCCGAACTGCGGCCCATCGAGCCCTGGCAGGCCGAGGAGTTCCTCGACCACATAGAACGTGCGCGTGAGTACGCGGGACCCTGGGTCCCCTTCACCGCCAGGGCGACGGACGTCGCATCGGCCCGTGCGGTGCTCCAGACATACGCCGACAAGCAGGCTGCCGACACCGGCCGTATCTGCGCGATCCGTCTCGACGGCACGCTCGTCGGCGGGGTGCTCTTCCGCATCTTCGACACCGCTACCGAGTCCTGCGAGGTCGGCGTCTGGCTGGAACCGTCCGCAGCCGGCCGGGGACTGGTCACCCGGGCGTGCGAGCACATCATCGACTGGGCGGTCGAGGAACGCGGTATGCACCGGGTCGAATGGCTCGTGTCCTCCCTCAACCAGCGCTCCATCTCCGTCGCCAAGCGGCTCGGCATGACCCGCGACGGCGTCCTGCGCGAGAGCTTCCCCTGGCAGGGCATCCGCCACGACATGGAGGTCTGGTCCGTCCTGGCACCCGAATGGCGCGAGCGCCGCACGTCCGACGGCGGCTGAATCCCGGTGGCGTCCGGTCGGTACGCCGACCACGGCAGGAGTCGGGTAGGCCGCCGCGGTAACCCACCCTAAGGAGGAGGGAGGCGTCCCAGCCGGTCATCTAAGGCCTCCGGACGACGTAGATCCGGCAACCGTCCGATGCGGCCGCACCCCCTGGGGGACGAGAGTGGGGACATCGCGCGAAGCGAGGCTCTCACGAGCCACTGACACCTCGTCACCAGGGAGAACACCGTGTTCGTCCTCGAACTGCAGAAGATTCACCAGGCCGAGATCATGCGCTGGGCCGACGGCGAACGGCCGGCCAGGCGGCTGCTCCTGGCCCGCCGTGCCGCTCGTCGTGGGCGCCGCTCGCCCGAACGGGCCGCGGAGGGACGGGTGAGCATCCGGGACCGGTTCGCCCGCGCCGCGTGAGGCGGGCCGCGTCATGACGGTCGGATCGATGCCCCGCGCCACCGGTCCGGACGGTTGTGCGATGCTCGGCGGCGTGGAGAGCAGGTCCGTCAGCCCCGTTTTCGTCGGCCGAACCGGCGAACTGGCCCAACTCGCTGACGCGCTCTCCCGCGCCACCGCGGGAAACCCGCAGGCCCTGCTGATCGGCGGCGAAGCCGGCGTGGGCAAGACACGGCTCGTCGAGGAGTTCCGCGACGAGGCGTGCCGCAGGGGCGCCGCCGTCGCCATCGGCGGCTGCGTCGAGATCGGGGCGGACGGCCTGCCGTTCGCCCCCTTCTCGACGGCACTGCGTGCCCTGCGGTGCAGGCTGCCCGACGAGGTAGCGGCCGCGGTCGCCGGACACGAGGACGAACTGGCGCGGCTGCTGCCCGAGTTGGGTGACGTCGCGCGCCACAGGGGCGGGCGCGACGAGGAGGGCACGGCCCGACTCTTCGAATTCACCGCCCGGCTGCTGGAACGCCTCGCCGTCGACCGCCCGGTCGTCGTCGTCCTGGAGGACCTGCACTGGGCCGATGCCTCCACGCGTCACCTGCTGGCCTATCTGCTGCGCACCATGCGCCGCGGTGGCCTCGTCATCGTCGCCACCTACCGCAGTGACGACATCCACCGCCGGCACCCGTTGCGTCCCCTCCTCGCCGAGATCGAGCGGATGCGCACCGTCCAGCGCGTCGCGCTGCCCCGCTTCAGCCGCGGCGAGGTCGCCCGCCAGATGGCGGGGATCCTCGCCGCGGAACCGGCCCCGTCCCTCGTCGACTGCATCTTCGAACGATCCGACGGCAATGCGTTCTTCGTCGAGGAACTGGCGGTCGCCGCCCACCACGGCTGTGCTTCGGGACTCACCGACACCCTGCGCGACCTCCTGCTCGTCCGCGTCGAAGGCCTGCCCGAGCACGCCCAGCGGGTCGCCAGGTCCGCGGCCGAAGGCGGCTCCGCCGTCGAACACGCCCTGCTCGCCGCGGTCGTGGGGCTCGGCGAGGACGAACTGATCGAGGCGTTGCGCGGGGTCGTCGGCGCCAACATCCTGCTCGCCACGCCGGACGGCGACGGATACCGGTTCCGGCACTCGCTGGTGCGCGAAGCCGTCAGCGACGACCTGCTCCCGGGCGAACGGTCCCGCCTGAACCGCCGCTACGCCGAAGCGCTGGAGGCCGCCCCGACACTGGTCCCCGCTGACGAAAGGGCCGCTCGGCTGGCCAGCTACTGGTACCACGCGCACGACGCCGCGAAGGCCCTGCCCGCCGTGCTCCACGCCTCCGTCGAGGCCCGCAAGCGCCACGCCTTCGCTGAGCAGCTGGGGCTCCTGGAGCGGGCCATGGAACTGTGGGACGAGGTTTCCGGAGACATCCTCTGCTCCCTGCGCCCCATGGACCACGCCGAGTCCTACCCGTCCCTGCCCGATACGGGGGAGGACTGCGGCTGCGACGCCGGCACGCCTCCGCTGGGCTTCCTCGACCTGCTCGCCGAGGCAGCCGTCGCCGCCCGGCTCTGCGGCGAACGCGAACGTGCCTTCAAGATCGTGAAGACCGCGCTGCGGGTGCTGGACACCGAGGAGGACGACCACCTGCGGGCGGCGTGGTTCTGGACCGAGCGATCCCGGCTGGTGCAGAACCTCGGTCGTGGGGACGGCTGGAAGGAGATCGCCACCGCCCAGGAACTGGTCCGCGGGCTGCCCCCGTCCACCGTGCACGCACAGGTGTTGGCCACGGCCGCGGGCTGGGGCATGCTGCACGCGCCAGGCCCGGAGAGCCTCGCCGCCGCGGAGCGGGCCGTCGAGTACGCGCGCCTCGTCGGTGCAGAGGAGATCGAACTCAACGCACGCCTCACCCTCGGGGGGCTCATGGTCGACTCCGGCGACGTCGACGGCGGATTCACGGAGATGTACGCGGTCCTGGACCGCGCTCTGGAGCTCGGTCTCGTCGCTGAAGCGAGCCGCTCCTGCACCAACCTCTCCTCCAAGCTCGAGAGCGTCGGCCGCTCCCGCGAGGCCGCCGAGGTGGCGGCCCGGGGACTGGAGCTGTCCCGTACCCACGGACTGCCGGACAACGAGGGTCGGGCGCTGGGGAACCTCCTCGCCGCGCAGTTCTCCCTGGGCCTGTGGGACGAGGCCCAGCAGGGCGCGGAGCACCTCCTGCAGGCCGCGCAGAGCTCCAAACCCCGCGGCTTCGCGAGCAGCTGTCTCGCCCGGATCGCCCTCGCCCGGGGGGACACCGCTGCTGCGGCGGGGCACCTCGCCGCCGCCGCCGAACACTTCGGTCCGTACGACGCATTGCCGCAGAACTTCCTTCGGCTCGCCCGGACGTCCCTGGCCATCGCCGCAGCGCAGGGGCGGATCGCCGACGTCAGGGCCGGGTTCTCCCGTGCCGTGGAGAACGGCTTCCCCACCGGCACCCACCGCTACGCCTGGCCGATGGTGCTCCAGGCGGCGACGGCGGAGGCGGACGCGCGGGGACTGCCCGCAGCGGAAGCCGGCCGCACCGAGGCGCTCGAAGCGGTCCGCACCGCCGCCAAACGGCTCAGTACGCCCGTGGCGCTGTGGCGTGCCCACGCGCTCCACGTCGACGCCGAACTGCTGCGGGCCGAGGGCCGGGAGACCGCCGCACGGTGGAGGGAGGTGGTCGCCGCGTTCGCGCCGCTGGACCGCCCGCACCCGTACGCCGTGGTCACGTTCCGCACGGCGGAGGCCCTGCTGAACGAGGGCGGCGGACGCACGGAGGCCACCGACCTCCTGCGCGCCGCCCACAGTGCGGCCAGGGGCCTGGGCGCACGTCCCCTCGGCGAGGAGATCGAGCTCCTGGCCCGGCGCGCCCGGATCGTCCTCACCGGCCCGGAGCCCGCACGCCCCGCGGAGCCGGATCCTGCCGAGGACCTCGGGCTCACTTCGCGCGAACAGGACGTCCTGCGTCTGGTCGCGGTCGGGCGCACCAACCGGCAGATAGCCGAGGAACTGTTCATCTCGCCCAAGACCGCGAGCGTCCACGTCTCCAACATCCTCGGGAAGCTCGGTGTTGCGGGACGCGTCGAAGCGGCCGCATTGGCCCATCGACTGCGGCTGTTCCCCGGGACGGCCTGACGAAGCGGCGCGCGGCGCGGGTGCCACGCCCACGGTGGCTCAGGCGCCCGGGCAAGCGCCCGTGGTGTCGTGGCGACCCGGGCCCCCTTCCGCGGACGGCCGTTCCCGCCCGGAGCGGGGCCCGCCTGCTCAGTGCCCCGCGTCCCGGCGCGGGGCGGGCCGCATGACGACCTTGCCCGACGAGAGGTCTATCTCGCCGTGCCCGGGATCGCCGTCCGAGGCGTCCACCCGGGTCAGCAGCAGCCGGTTGCGCTCCTCCTCGGTGTGCCTGCGGCCGGGCGTGAAGAGCTCCTCGATCAGGTTGAACACGAGCCGCCCACCTCTCACTCCACTTCCAGCCGCAGGATCCTGTCGTCCCCCGGCCCGGGCGTGCCCCGGGTGTCCGTCTCGCTGGTGACCAGCCATACGGACGTGCTGCCGTCCGCTCCGGCGACCGGGAGCAACGTGCGCAATCGGCCGTACCGTCCCTGGAGGAACGCCTGCGGAGGCGCCGAAGGTTCCCCGCCGGCCAGTGGGACGCGCCAGAGGCGCTCGCCCCTCAGGCCCGCCAACCAGACGGAACCCGCCGCGTAGGCGATTCCGCTCGGGGATGCCTCGTCCGTCCGCCACTGTGCCACCGGGTCCACGGAGCCCGACTTGCCGCCCTTGCCCTCGACGTCCGGCCAGCCGTAGTTCCGGCCCGGCTCGATGAGGTTCAGTTCGTCCCAGGTGTGCTGGCCGAACTCCGAGGCCCACAGCCGCTTGGCCGAGTCCCACGCCAGACCCTGCACGTTGCGGTGGCCGTACGAATACACCACGGAGTCGGGCCAGGGGTTCCCGTGCACGGGCTGCCCGTCCGGGGTCATCCGCAGGATCTTGCCCCCCAGTGACGTCCGGTCCTGGGCCAACCCCGTGTCGCCGGTCTCGCCGGTGCCCGCGTACAGCATCTTGTCCGGTCCGAAGGCGATCCTTCCGCCGTTGTGGATGGTGCCCTTGGGGATGCCGCGGAGGATGGTGTCCGGAGCTCCGAGCTGCTGACCGGCCGGCTTCTTCTCGTCGTAGAGCATGCGGGCGATGCGGTTGTCCGACGCGGTGGTGAAGTACGCGTACACGAGGTGGTCCGAGGCGTACGCCGGGGAGACGGCCAAGCCCAACAGACCTCCCTCGCCGGCAGGGGCCACGCCGGGGACCGCACCCACGGCGGTCTTCGCACCGGTCTTCGCGTCGACGCGGGTGATCGTGCCCTCGTCGCGGGAGGAGACCAACAGGTCGCCGTCCGGCAGGGCCGCGAGCCCCCACGGCGACTTCAGGCCCTCGGTCAGCGTGGCCGTGACCTTCACCGATCCCTTCGCCGGTGGCGCCTCCACGGCGCCGTCGGTGGCTGCGGGGGAGCCGGGACGGGCCGAGGTGCCCCCGCTGCCGCCCGCGGACGCCACCCCGCCGTCGGAGGAACATCCTGCGAGCAGCAGCGCTGCAGCGGCCACCACGGCCGTCAGGGCTGGACGATGCACGGTTGTAGTCCCTTCGCCGGGTGAGCGGACCGCCGCGGGCCGCACGTCTTCTGTGTTCTTACACCGCAGCCGCAGCCGCAGCCGCAGCCGCAGCCGCGGCCCCCGTCCCCGGCTCCGGACCTGTGGACGAGGCGCCCGCGCGGACGGGACCGCGCCTGCTGCGGGGCGGACCGTCACTGGTCCCAGGATCCCCCGGCCGAGGGCAGTCCCGCGATTTCGGCGACGTCCTGTGCGGTGAGCGACAGCTGTGCCGCCGCCGCGTTCTCCACGGCCCAGCGCTCCCTCTTGGCTCCGGGCACCGGCACGATGTGACGACTCCGGCCCAGCAACCATGCGAGGGCGATCTGAGCGGGGGTCGTTCCCGGGCCGTGCCGCTCGGCGATCCGTCGCAGCCCTGCCACCAGGGGCTGGTTCGCCGCCATCATCTCCGCAGTGAAGCGTGGGTGCCGGGCCCGGAGGTCATCGCGTTCGAAGCCCTGCCCCGGCGTGAGCGTGCCGGTGAGGAACCCGTTGCCCAGCGGCATGGCCGCCAGGAAGCCCACCCCCCGCGCTTCGCACCACGGCAGAAGGCCGCCGAGCGCCTCCGGCGACCACACCGACAGCTCCGCCTGCACAGCGCTGACCGGGAAGACCTGCTGCACCCGCGCCAGCTGCCGGATCGTTTCGTCGTACAGTCGCGCACCCGGTCGGCGCGAGGCGCGCGCCCCCGATGCACAGAGCCCCAGCGCGCGCACCTTGCCCGCCGCGACCAGATCCGCCATCGCGCCCCAGGTCTCCTCCACCGGGATCTCCGGGTCCGCGCGGTGGAGCTGGTACAGATCGATCACGTCGGTACCGAGCCTGCGCAGCGACGCATCGCACGCGCGTCGTACGTACCCCGGTCGTCCGTTGGCGACGATGTGTTGGTCACCGGCCAGCAGCCCGACCTTGGTGGAGACGAAGACGTCGGCCCGCCGTTCCTTGAGGACCCGGCCGAGCAGCAGTTCATTGGTGAAGGGGCCGTACATGTCGGCGGTGTCGAGCAGAGTCACCCCCGCGTCGAGCGCCGCGTGCACCGTGCGCAACGACCGGTCGCCGCGCTGCTGGGAGCTGGTGTACCCCCAGCTCATCGGCATGCAACCGAGGCCGATCGCGCCCACCTCGAGCGCCCCCGCGCCGATTCTCCTGCGGTCCACCTGCCCGTACCCCTCCTCGTGCCGCTCCCCAAACTAACGTCTGGATCCGAGCGTGCTTCGCATAGCCTCCTGACCATGACTGCAGACGTGTGGCTCCCGATTCCGGCCGACGAGATCGAAGGGCTTCCGGCCCCCGCCGCGTCGGGGCTCAACTACCTCTTCTGGGACGGCGGCCGGACGTTCCCCGCCGACCCCGCCGACTGCGCCTTCTACGTCGTTCCGTACATGAAGGGCACGGAGGTCGCGGTGCGCCCGCTGTCCCGCATGGCGAACGTGCGGGTGGTGCAGACCCTTTCAGCCGGCATCGACCACGTCGAACCGGGCCTCGGGTCGCTGTCCGCGGGGGTACTCCTCTGCAACGCCAAGGGAGTTCACGAGGCGAGTACCGCGGAGCTCGCCCTCGCCCTGATTCTCGCCTCCCTGCGCGGCATCCCCCGCTTCGTCGAGGGCCAGCGCACGGAGGAGTGGCGTGCCGGCTTCTACCCGTCGCTCGCGGACAAGTCCGTGCTCATCGTCGGGTACGGCTCGATCGGCGTCGCCATCGAGGACAGGCTCGCGCCCTTCGAATGCGCGCGGGTGGCGCGCGTCGCGCGCTCCGCCCGTACGACCGAGCGCGGCGAAGTGCACGCGTTCACCGACCTTCCGGCACTCCTGCCCGAAGCCGATGTGGTCGTGCTCTCCACGCCGCTCACCCCGGCCACCCACCACCTCGCGGGAGCAGCCTTCCTGGCGCGGATGAAGGACGGGTCCCTGCTGGTAAACGTGGCGCGCGGACCCGTCGTCGACACCAAGGCGCTGCTGGCGGAGGCCGAGAGCGGCCGGATCACCGCGGCCCTGGACGTCACGGACCCCGAGCCGCTGCCCGCCGGCCACCCCCTGTGGCACGCGCCGGGCGTTCTGATCAGCCCTCATGTGGGTGGCTCCACCTCGGCGTTCCTACCGAGGGCCAAGCGATTGCTCGCCGCGCAGCTCACCTCGTTCGCGGTGGGCGAGCCACTGCGCAACGTGGTTCACACGACTGTGTAGTCACCACAGGGGAACCAGCCAGAAACCGTTCGGAGTCATCCGTATGCGTGGTGTGCCGGTGAACGGTCTTCATGGTCACTGAGCGTAGAGGACCTATGTCCCTGAGTGACGAGATTGGTGTATCGTCCCGACTTGGGGACTGCGCCGTGTACTGGAACGGCGCTGCGGTGCGATCAGACTTCGAGGGGGGCGACGGGCGATGCACGGCCAATGGACGAACGATCCGACGCGGCGGAAGTGCCGCCGACTACCCTCCCGTGGGCCGGTGCCGGCGCTTGCCGTCCCCGGCCGTCCGGGGTGTCCGGCCCGGCGCTACAGGAGCGGCGCGCGCTGTCGGGCGAAAGCGCTCTCGGGGGCGGTCCGGTGACCGCCTCGGAGGCGCTCGCGCACGCCCGGCCGCTCCAGGAGGACGGCGGGACGGGAGCGCTGCCCCGACTCCTCCTCGGCGTCGCCGCCGGTGGTTACGCCGTCGGCGCCGCACTCGGCTGGGGTTCGGAGCAACTGGCGCAGATCATGGGCGACTTCGGACTCAGTCTCGCCGCCCTGATCGCCTCGATCTCGTGCTTCCTCTACGCGCGTGCGCGTGGTAGCCGCTTCCGGCCGGCCTGGCTGTTGTTCTCGGTCTCCTCGGCGATGGCGGCGGCGGGGAACGGAGTGTGGGGCTGGTACGAGGTCGTGCTCGATCGCGAGGTGCCCAGCCCCTGCCTCGCCGACCTGTTCTTCCTCTGCTTCGCCCCGCCCGCCATCGTCGGGCTGCTCGTTCTCGCCAAGCGGCCCATCACCCGTGCGGGCTGGGTCTGTCTCGGGCTCGACTCCTGGCTGATCGGCGGCTCGCTGCTGACGCTCTCCTGGAGTCTCGCCCTCGCCCACACCGCCCACTTCGAGGGGGAGAGCGTCGCCCGGGCGGCGCTCTCGCTCGCCTATCCGCTGCTTGACATCGTTCTCGTCAGCATGGTTCTCGCTCTGCACTTCCGGCGGTCGAGCGTCAACAGATCCGCCGTCAACACCGCCCTCGCCGCCCTCGCCCTGACGGTGCTCTGTGACGCGCTCTTCACCTCACCCCTGCTGCGGGAGCACTACCGCTCGGGGCAGCTTCTGGACGCGGGTTGGTTCGCCGGCTCGCTCCTCCTCGCGTACGCGCCCTGGGGGGTCCGCAAAATGGAGGTGAGCGCCGGTCATCCGCGCGGACCCCGCTCGGGGATCCGGCCCATCACCGCCCTCACGCCGTACCTGGCGGCGGCCGTCTGCACGCTCGGCATCCTCTACAACGTCATCGAGGGCCGCCGGGTGGACCGGGTGGTGGTCTTCACCGGCTGCACGGTCGTCCTCGCCCTGGTGGTACGCCAGGGCATCATGCTGCTCGACAACATCGCGCTCACCCACGAACTGGCCCAGAAGGAGAACCACTTCCGCTCCCTGGTGCAGGGATCCAGCGACGTCATCATGATCGCGGCGCCGACGGGTGTGCTCCGCTACGTCAGCCCGGCCGCCGCCGGTGTGTACGGGCGGGACGCGGACGAGCTCATCGGTTCCGAGCTGTCCTCCCTCATCCATCCCGAGGACCTCGGTCGCGTCGTCCACGAGGTGCGCCGGTTCCTGGCCGCCCCTCCGTCGGAAGAGCCCACGACCCGTATCGAGTGCCGCTTCAGGTCGGGCACCGGCCAGTGGCTCAACGTCGAATCCACCGTCAACCGCCACCAAGGCGGCCTGATCTTCAACAGTCGCGACGTCACGGAACGCGTACGGCTCCAGGCCCAGCTGCAGCACAACGCCGAGCACGACTCGCTCACCGACCTGCCCAACCGGGCGCTGTTCACCGAGCGGGTGCGCCAGGCCCTCGGGGGCCGCCGGGCAGGCGATCCGGGGACGGCCGTGCTCTTCATCGACCTGGACGGTTTCAAGGGGGTCAACGACCGCCACGGACACCAGGCCGGTGACGAACTGCTCGTCCAGGCGGCCCGTCGCCTCCACGAGTCCGTGCGGGCGGGCGACACGGCGGCCAGGCTCGGCGGTGACGAGTTCGCGGCCCTCATCCTCGGCGACGGCTCTCGCGACCGGTCCGCCAGGGAGCTCCAGGTGTTCGAGATCGCCGACCGGCTGAGGCTCACACTCTCCCAGCCGTACCGCGTGGAGGGGCACGAGGTGCGGGTCGCCGCGTCCATCGGCGTCGCATTCGCCGAACCCGACATCACCGCAGGCGATCTGCTGCGCAACGCAGACCTGGCCATGTACCGCGCGAAGGCGGGCGGCAAGGACCGCGTCGAGTTGTACGCCCCCCAGATGCAGCAGGGGGGCGCGCGCCGCTCCGAGTCGGCCACCCGGGTGCACACCGCGCTCTACGACGGAGAATTCGCGCTGCTCCACCAGCCGGTGGTCAGCCTCACGGGCGGGGGCATCACGGCCGTTGCGGCGCAGCCGCGCTGGAGATCACCCCAAGGCATCCTCTTCACCCCCGCGGAGTTCCTCAGGGTCGCCGAGGACGGCGGCCGTACCGCGGAGCTGGGGCGCTGGCTGCTGGAGGAGGCCGTGGCCCAGGCGGCGGAACGCAGCCGCCTGGGCCACGAGGTCCCCGTCTCGGTGCGCCTCCCGGCCAGGCGACTGCTGGACCGCTCCATGCCCCTCAGCTCCATCGAGGGCCTGCTCACCCGTCACGGGCTGGCCTCCGGTTCCCTGGTGATCGAGCTCGCGGACAGTGACCCCAGGATCTCCTTCGACGAGCTCGAACAGCGGCTGGTGGCCCTGCGGAGGATGGGCGTACGGATCGCCCTGGACGGCTTCGGCAGCGGCTACGCCGCGATCAACGCCCTGCGTCGGCTCCCCATCGACGTGCTGAAGCTCGACCGCGGTCTGGTCGAGGGAGTCGTGGAGTCGGCGAGACTGCACAAGATCACCGCAGGCCTGCTCCGGATCGCGTGCGATCTCGGGATGGAGTCCGTCGCCGACGGGGTGGACGTGCACGAGCAGGTGTTGGCGCTGCGCGCGATGGGCTGCACGCACGCCCTCGGCATGGCCTTCTCGGGCCCCCTCGACGAGCACCGGCTGCGGCGGGCCCTCCAGCGGGGGACGTTCCGGGTGCCGAGCGGAGCGCCGCTGCCCGTCCTCACGGGGGGCGGCCTGCCCGCCCGCCGTTCGCCGGCGGAGCCGGATGTTTTCGGACACTCGATCTGCTCAAATAATGAGACGCCCGTCCCACCCACTTGACAGTGGCTGTGCGACGGGGAGAGGGTCAGTGCCATGCGCACCCGAATTCTCGTACTTGGAAAGCGCGTCGGCTGAAGCATGGCCCTGTACGGGCCCTGCAGACCGCACCGGCGCGCTCCCCTCGCTTGCCTCCTGGCACGAGGGGTTTTTTGTTGCACCGGCACTGGCCAAATCCCCGCAAAATCCCCGCAAAAACCCTCAGCTTCGAGAAGAGAATGCCGATGACCGAGCAGGCCACCGGGGCCCACCATCCGCAGCCGCGAGCCCGTAACGGCGGACAGCCCTCCACCACCGTCGAGCACGTCACGGGCGCGCAGTCCCTCATCCGCTCGCTCGAGGAAGTCGGGGCCGAGACGGTGTTCGGCATCCCCGGCGGTGCCATCCTCCCCGCCTACGACCCGCTGATGGACTCGTCGAGGGTGCGCCACGTCCTGGTCCGCCACGAGCAGGGCGCCGGCCACGCCGCCACCGGCTACGCGCAGGCCACGGGCAAGGTCGGCGTCTGCATGGCGACCTCCGGCCCCGGCGCCACCAACCTGGTCACTCCGATCGCCGACGCGCACATGGACAGCGTCCCGCTCGTCGCGATCACCGGCCAGGTCGCCAGCAAGGCCATCGGTACGGACGCCTTCCAGGAGGCGGACATCTGCGGCATCACGATGCCCATCACGAAGCACAACTTCCTGGTCACCAGGGCCGAGGACATCCCGCGGACCATCGCCGAGGCGTTCCACATCGCCTCCACGGGCCGCCCCGGTCCGGTCCTCGTCGACATCGCCAAGGACGCCCTGCAGGCTCGGACCACCTTCCAGTGGCCGCCGCAGACGGACCTGCCCGGCTACCGCCCGGTGACCAAGCCGCACGCCAAGCAGATCCGTGAGGCCGCCAAGCTCATCACCCAGGCGAAGCGTCCCGTCCTCTACGTCGGCGGCGGCGTCCTCAAGGCGCGGGCGACCGCCGAGCTCAAGGTCCTCGCGGAACTCACCAACGCCCCCGTCACCACCACTCTGATGGCGCTGGGCGCATTCCCCGACAGCCACCCGCTGCACGTGGGGATGCCGGGCATGCACGGTTCGGTCACCGCCGTCACCGCGCTGCAGAAGGCCGACCTGATCGTCGCCCTCGGTGCCCGTTTCGACGACCGCGTCACCGGGAAGCTGGACAGCTTCGCCCCTTACGCCAAGATCGTCCACGCCGACATCGACCCCGCCGAGATCGGCAAGAACCGCGCTGCCGACGTGCCCATCGTCGGTGACGCCCGCGAGGTCATCGCCGACCTGGTCCAGGCGGTCCAGGCCGAGCACAACGAGGGCCACGCCGGGGACTGCACCGCCTGGTGGAGCGACCTCAACCGCTGGCGCGAGACCTACCCGCTCGGCTACGAGACCCCGCAGGACGGCAGCCTCGCCCCGCAGCAGGTCATCCAGCGGCTCGGCCAGCTCGCCCCGGAGGGCACGATCTTCGCCGCAGGGGTCGGCCAGCACCAGATGTGGGCCGCCCACTTCATCGACTACGAGAAGCCGTCCACCTGGCTGAACTCCGGCGGCGCCGGGACCATGGGGTACGCCGTCCCGGCGGCCATGGGAGCCAAGGCCGGACAGCCCGACCGGACCGTCTGGGCCATCGACGGCGACGGCTGCTTCCAGATGACCAACCAGGAGTTGGTCACCTGCGCCCTCAACGGCATCCCGATCAAGGTCGCGATCATCAACAACGGTGCGCTGGGCATGGTCCGCCAGTGGCAGACCCTGTTCTACAACCAGCGCTACTCCAGCACCGTGCTGCACGCCGACGACACCGGCCACCGCATCACCGGCTCCCAGCTCGGCGCGAGCCAGAGCCCCCGCAAGGGCACCCGGATCCCCGACTTCGTCAAGCTGTCCGAGGCGATGGGCTGTGTCGCCCTGCGCTGCGAGGACCCGGCGGATCTGGACAAGGTCATCGCCGAGGCCAACGCGATCAACGACCGTCCGGTCGTCATCGACTTCATCGTCCACGAGGACGCCATGGTCTGGCCGATGGTGGCCGCCGGAACCTCCAACGACGAGGTCATGGCCGCCCGCGGCGTCCGCCCCGACTTCGGCGACAACGAAGACGACTGAGCCGACTGAAGCGAAGAGAGAGACGCCAAGAACATGTCCAAGCACACGCTCTCGGTCCTGGTGGAGAACACCCCCGGCATCCTGGCCCGGATCGCCGCACTGTTCTCCCGCCGCGGCTTCAACATCGACTCCCTGGCCGTCGGTGTCACCGAGCACCCCGACATCTCCCGCATCACGATCGTGGTCAACGTCGAGGACCTGCCGCTGGAGCAGGTGACCAAGCAGCTCAACAAGCTGGTCAACGTGCTGAAGATCGTGGAACTCGAGCCCGGCTCCGCCGTCCAGCGTGAACTCGTCCTGGTGAAGGTCCGCGCCGACAACGAGACGCGCTCCCAGATCGTCGAGATCGTCCAACTGTTCCGGGCCAAGACCGTGGACGTCTCACCCGAGGCCGTCACGATCGAGGCCACCGGATCGAGTGACAAGCTCGAGGCCATGCTGAAGATGCTGGAACAGTTCGGCATCAAGGAGCTGGTCCAGTCCGGGACCATCGCCATAGGGCGTGGCGCCAGGTCCATCACCGACCGCAGTCTGCGGGCCCTCGACCGCAGCGCGTAGGGCGCGCCCCGAGGATCCGGCCCGCCCGGATAGCGAGACTCGAAAACCCCCTCGTCGCTCCCCGCCGTACGGTGGGATGCAACACCTGCACACCCAAGGAGAAACCCAGTGGCCGAGCTGTTCTACGACGACGACGCCGACCTGTCCATCATCCAGGGCCGCAAGGTCGCGGTCATCGGCTACGGCAGCCAGGGCCACGCCCACGCGCTGTCGCTGCGTGACTCCGGAGTGGACGTCCGCGTCGGTCTGCACGAGGGGTCCAAGTCCAAGGCCAAGGCCGAGGAGCAGGGCCTGCGCGTGGTGACCCCGTCGGAGGCCGCCGCCGAGGCAGACGTGATCATGATCCTGGTCCCGGACCCGATCCAGGCCCAGGTGTACGAGGAGTCCATCAAGGACCACCTGAAGGACGGCGACGCCCTCTTCTTCGGCCACGGCCTGAACATCCGGTACGGCTTCATCAAGCCCCCGGCCGGTGTGGACGTCGCGCTCGTCGCCCCCAAGGGCCCGGGCCACCTGGTCCGCCGCCAGTACGAAGAGGGCCGTGGCGTCCCGTGCATCGCCGGTGTGGAGCAGGACGCGACCGGCAACGCCTTCGCCCTGGCGCTGTCGTACGCCAAGGGCATCGGCGGCACCCGCGCCGGCGTCATCAAGACCACCTTCACCGAGGAGACGGAGACCGACCTGTTCGGTGAGCAGGCCGTCCTCTGCGGTGGCACCGCCGCGCTGGTGAAGGCGGGCTTCGAGACCCTGGTCGAGGCCGGCTACCAGCCGGAGATCGCGTACTTCGAGTGCCTCCACGAGCTGAAGCTGATCGTGGACCTCATGTACGAGGGCGGCCTCGAGAAGATGCGCTGGTCGGTCTCCGAGACTGCGGAGTGGGGCGACTACGTCACCGGCCCGCGGATCATTACCGACCAGACCAAGGCCGAGATGAAGAAGGTCCTCGCCGAGATCCAGGACGGCACCTTCGCCAAGAACTGGATGGACGAGTACCACGGCGGCCTGAAGAAGTACAACGAGTACAAGACGCAGGACGAGAACCACCTCCTTGAGACCACGGGCAAGGAACTGCGCAAGCTCATGAGCTGGGTCGACAACGAGGAGGCGTGAGCCTCGGGTGCGGCGGGTCCGGAAGGGCCCGCCGTACGCGGTTGGACATCCGGTCCAACCCGGACGGGTGATCCTTCCGCCAAGGCTGAAAAGCAACCCGTCGGCACCACTAGAGTGGTCAACACAAACGCGTCAGGTCAGGCCCACAGCGTCGTGCGTCTTCCACGCGGCTAGCCCCTCCACCGCCAGCGGCCGTCGGGACGGCCGTCCGCATCGGACCAGTGAGGACTCACGTGAGCACTGCGCCCCGTAAACCCGTCGTACTCATTGCCGAAGAGCTGTCGCCCGCCACTGTGGACGCGCTCGGTCCGGACTTCGAGATCAGGCAATGCAACGGCGCGGACCGCGCCGAGCTTCTCCCCGCCATCGTCGACGCGGACGCGATCCTCGTCCGTTCGGCCACCAAGGTCGACGCCGAGGCGATCGCGGCCGCCGGCCGGCTGCGGGTCGTCGCCCGCGCCGGTGTCGGCCTGGACAACGTGGACGTCTCCGCCGCCACGAAGGCCGGCGTCATGGTCGTCAATGCACCGACGTCCAACATCGTCACGGCCGCCGAGCTCGCCTGCGGTCTGATCGTCGCCACCGCGCGCAACATCCCGCAGGCCAACACCGCGCTGAAGAACGGCGAGTGGAAGCGCTCCAAGTACACCGGAGTGGAGCTGAGCGAGAAGGTCCTCGGCGTCGTCGGCCTCGGTCGCATCGGCGTGCTGGTGGCCCAGCGCATGTCCGCCTTCGGCATGAAGGTCGTCGCGTACGACCCCTACGTACAGCCGGCGCGCGCCGCCCAGATGGGCGTCAAGCTGCTGTCGCTCGACGAGTTGCTCGAGGTGTCGGACTTCATCACCGTCCACCTCCCCAAGACCCCCGAGACGATCGGCCTCATCGGCGACGAGGCGTTGCACAGGGTCAAGCCGACCGTGCGCATCGTCAACGCGGCGCGCGGCGGGATCGTGGACGAGGAAGCGCTGGCGAGCGCCCTCAAGGAGGGCCGGGTCGCGGGCGCGGGGCTGGACGTCTACGCGAAGGAGCCCTGCACCGATTCCCCGCTGTTCCAGTTCGACCAGGTCGTCTGCACCCCGCACTTGGGCGCCTCGACCGACGAGGCGCAGGAGAAGGCCGGAATCGCGGTCGCCAAGTCCGTGCGCCTGGCGCTCGCCGGCGAGTTGGTCCCGGACGCGGTCAACGTGCAGGGCGGCGTCATCGCGGAGGACGTGCGCCCGGGTCTGCCGCTCGCCGAGAAGCTGGGCCGGATCTTCACCGCCCTCGCGGGCGAGGTCGCGGTCCGTCTCGACGTCGAGGTGTACGGCGAGATCACCCAGCACGACGTGAAGGTGCTCGAACTGTCCGCGCTGAAGGGCGTGTTCGAGGACGTGGTCGACGAGACGGTGTCGTACGTGAACGCGCCGCTGTTCGCCCAGGAGCGCGGCGTCGAGGTCCGTCTCACGACGAGCTCCGAGTCTCCGGACCACCGGAACGTGGTGACCGTGCGCGGCACCCTCTCGGGCGGTGAGGAGGTCGCCGTCTCCGGCACCCTGGCCGGTCCCAAGCACCTGCAGAAGATCGTGGCCGTCGGTGACTACGACATCGACCTGGCGCTGGCCGACCACATGGTCGTGGCGCGCTACGAGGACCGTCCGGGTGTCGTCGGCACGGTCGGCCGGATCCTCGGTGAGGCCGGTCTGAACATCGCGGGCATGCAGGTGGCGCGGCAGTCGGAGGGCGGCGAGGCGCTGGTCGTGCTGACCGTCGACGACACCGTTCCGCAAGCGGTGCTGAACGAGATCGCCGACGAGATCGGTGCGACGTCGGCCCGCTCGGTCAACCTGGTCGACTGACGCTACCCACCCCCGACCCGGGGCGAGCGTACCCGGCCGTATACGCCCGTATTACACGGGTGTATACGGGTCGGGTACGCTGCGTCCATGGGACACCGCGAAGATCTGCTCCAGGGCGCCAAGCGCTGCCTGCTGGAGAAGGGGTACGGCCGGACCACCGCCCGAGACATCGTCGCCGCTTCGGGCACGAACCTGGCGTCCATCGGTTACCACTACGGTTCCAAGGACGCCTTGCTGCAGCGGGCTTTCCTCGCCCTGACCGAAGAGTGGGGCGAGGCCGTGGGACCCGCCGGTGAAGGGGGCGACGACCGTGCGTCCGCGGACCCCTACGGACGCTTCGAAGGGATCTGGGAAAAGGTCATCGCGGCCTTCGAGGAGAGCCGCACGGTCTGGAAGCTCCAGTTGGAGGTCGTCACCCGGCTGGACGACGACGAGGTGCTCCGTGATGCGATCAAGGAACCCCAGAGACAGGGGCGGCTCGGCATCGCGGAACACTTCCTCGGTATCGACCCGGAGGCCGAGCCGGAGAAGGCGCGGACAGCCGGGTTGCTCTTCCAGGCGCTCGTGGCGGGCGTGATGATCCAGTGGATGGTCGATCCGGAGACGGCGCCGTCCGCGAAGGACCTCACCGACGGGCTGAGGGCGGTGGTGGGGGACGGGAGCTGAAGCCCCACCACCACACGACGAGCGTTGCGGCCGGTCGGCGCCGGGTCGCGGCGGAGGCCCGGCTGGTACCGGCCGGGTCGGTTTGACCGTCACGCGCGCCAGAGCCGTGCGGTCTTGAGCGCCATGTGGAGCAGCAGTCGGTCCTCGCCCTCGTCGAGGTCGAGTCCGGTGAGTTGCTCGACCCGGGACAGACGGTAGTAGAGCGTCTGGCGGTGGACCCCCAGGGCGGAGGCCGCGCGGCCCGCCTGGCCGGCGCAGTCCAGGAACACCTCGGCCGTACGTGCCAGCTCGGCGTGGGCCGCGTCGAGGAGGGGAGCGACCGCCGGGTCGGGAGCGGAGGGTGGCGGGATCGCCGTCAGCTGGCGGTACGGGCCGATCGAGGACCAGTCGGTCACCGGGCCGAGCCGCGGCTCGGCTGCCACGGCCCGCGCGGCGGCGGTCGCCTCCCGCCAGGAGGCGTCGAGGTCGGCGATTCCGCGGCGGGGTAGTGCGACGCCGGCATTGCCGTCGAGGCGCGCGGCGGCGGCGTGGGCGGGCGCTGTCGAGTCGGGTGACCGCAGCCGTACCAGGACGGCCAGGGCTCGCCCGTGGTCGCCGTCGGATCCGCCCGCGGCAGCCGCTTCGCCCCCCTCGTCCACCGCAGGAAGGGGGCCGCCGGGTGCGAGGGGGAGCGGCAGCGTGCACAACGCGGCGGCCCCCGGCAGGGTCCGCGCCGACGGGGCGTCGCCCGCCGCCCACGGCGCCACGCAGATCACCGTGTGCAGTCCGTCCGCGTCCGCCCCCAGGGCCGAGCGCAGGGTTGCGAGCGCCATGTCGTACTGCCAGCCGCGTGCGGCCGTCAGCACCGCGCGGAACTCCCGGGACAGGTCCGCGTCCGCCCGCTCCTCGTCCGCGAGCAGCACTCCGATCCGGGCCGTCACCTCCATGGCCGCAGCGAGCTGCCCGGGCGTCGGTGCCGGTTCCGCGTCGAGCAGCCACACATAGCCGAGGACGATGCCGCGGTGGCGGACCGGGAGGCAGATGCGGCTGCGGAGGACGCCGGCCTCGGGGGCCGCCGGGATCCGCACCGGTCCGGTGGCCCGGGCGATTCCGAAGTCCTCGAACCACGCGCGCACCGCCGGCGTGGACTTCCTCGTCAGGATCGACCGGGTGCGGACCGGGTCCATCGTGCTGTCGTCTTCGCCGTCGTGCGCGCCGAAGGCGATCAGCCCGAAGTCCCGGTTCTCCAAGGTCGCGGGGGCGCCGAGCAACCCCGAGATCTCGTCCACCAGCTCTTGGTAATCGCCCTTCACGCGGTCATTCTCGCACCGGGCGACCGCCTCTTCAGACATATGTCTGAAGAGGCGGTCGCGGATGCGTGACAGCTGTCGATGGTCGAGCATCGGAGCGATATCTAGGTTTCACGGTGGTTCTCCGTGCCGTACCCGGATGGTTCGGTTTCGGCCTCCTTCTACCCTTGCTCCGTGGAGGTGCCCCGTGCTGGGTCCCGTGATCCTCGCTGCGTCCCGCAGCGACAAGATGCGCCGCTTCGTGTCGGCAGCCCCCGGGACCAAGCAGGTCGTCGCGCGGTTCATCGCCGGCGAGTCGGTCGACCAGGTGATCCCGATCGTCAAGGACACGGTTGCCAGGGGTCTCGAGGTCACGCTGGACGTGGTGGGCGAGGACATCACGACCCGGGAGCAGGCCGCCGCGGCCAGGGACGCCTACCTGGAGCTGGTCCGGCACCTCGGGGGCCTAGGCCTGGGCGCCAGGGCCGAGATGTCCGTCAAGCTGTCGATGTTCGGCCAGTCGTTGGACGGCGGACACGAGCTGGCGCTGGCCAACGTCCGTCCGGTCGTCGAGGCCGCCGCCGCGATCGGCACCACCGTCACCCTGGACGCCGAGGACCACACCACCCTCGACTCGATGTTCGCCATCCACGACGAGCTGCGCAAGGACTTCCCGCAGACCGGCTGCGTGATCCAGGCGTACCTGTTCCGTACCGAGGCGGACGCACGCCGTCTGGCCGCCGACGGCAGCCGGGTGCGCCTGGTGAAGGGGGCGTACAAGGAGCCCGCCGACGTCGCGATCCAGGACAAGGCGGAGATCGACAAGGCGTACGTGCGCATCCTGAAGGTCCTGATGGAGGGCTCGGGCTACCCGATGATCGGGTCCCACGACCCGCGGCTGATTTCCATCGGACAGGAGCTCGCCCGCCGTGCGGGGCGCAAACTGGACGAGTACGAGTTCCAGATGCTGTACGGGATCCGCAGCGACGAGCACGTGCGGCTGGCGGCCGAGGGCCACCGGATGCGCGTCTACACGGCGTACGGGACCGACTGGTACGGCTACTTCATGCGACGCCTCGCGGAGAAGCCCGCCAACCTCCTCTTCTTCGTCCGGTCGATGATCACTAAGAACTGACCCCAGGGCCGAACCCTCCCACCCCTCTCACAAGGAGTAACGGAACTCATGGACGCCGTCACCCAGGTCCCCGCCCCGGTCAACGAGCCGGTGCACGGCTACGCCCCGGGCTCTGCCGAGCGCGCCCGCCTCGAGGCAAAGCTCAAGGAGCTGGCCGAGAACCCCATCGACCTCCCGATGACGATCAACGGCGAGAAGCGCATGGGCGGTGGCGAGCGCTTCGACGTCGTGCAGCCGCACAACCACCAGGCCGTGATCGGCACCTTCCGCGGCGCCACCCAGCAGGACGCGCAGGACGCCGTCGACGCGGCCCTGGCAGCAGCCCCGGCATGGCGCGCGATGTCCTTCGACGACCGTGCCGCGATCATCCTGCGCGCCGCCGAGCTGCTGGCCGGTCCCTGGCGCGAGACCATGGCCGCTTCCACCATGCTCGGCCAGTCGAAGACCGCACAGCAGGCCGAGATCGACACGCCGTGCGAGCTCGTGGACTTCTGGCGCTTCAACGTGGCGTACGCCCGCCAGATCCTCGCCGAGCAGCCCCCGGCGAACTCCCCCGGCGTGTGGAACCGTCTGGACCACCGACCCCTGGAGGGCTTCGTCTACGCGATCACGCCCTTCAACTTCACCGCGATCGCCGGCAATCTGCCCACGGCCCCCGCCCTGATGGGCAACGTGGTCGTGTGGAAGCCGTCCCCGACCCAGACCCACGCCGCCGTCCTCCTGATGGCGCTGCTGGAGGAGGCCGGTCTGCCCAAGGGCGTCATCAACCTGGTGACGGGCGACGGCATCGCCGTGTCCGAGGTGGCCCTGAACCACCCGGACCTCGCCGGTATCCACTTCACCGGCTCGACGAAGACCTTCCAGCACCTGTGGAAGACGGTCGGCAACAACATCGAGACGTACCGCTCCTATCCGCGCATCGTCGGTGAGACGGGTGGCAAGGACTTCGTCGTCGCCCACCCGAGCGCCGACCGTGCCGTCCTGAAGACCGCGCTGACCCGTGGTTCCTTCGAGTTCCAGGGCCAGAAGTGCTCTGCGTCCTCGCGCGCCTACGTCCCGGCCTCCATCTGGAACTCCGGCTTCAAGGAGGAGTTCGCGGCCGAGGTCGACGGCATCAAGATGGGCGACGTCACCGACCTGACGAACTTCATCGGCGCCGTCATCGACGACCGTGCCTTTGCCAAGAACAAGGCCGCGATCGACCGGGCGAAGGACGACCCGACCTGCACGATCGTCGCCGGCGGCACGTGCGACGACTCGGTCGGCTGGTTCGTCCGCCCGACCGTCATCGAGTGCACCGACCCGGAGAACGAGGTCTTCACCACCGAGTACTTCGGCCCGATCCTCGCCGTGCATGTCTACGACGACGAGAAGTACGAGGAGATGCTGGAGCAGATGGAGTCGGTGTCGGCCTACGCGCTCACCGGCGCGGTCATCGCCCGCGACCGCGCGGCAGCCGCTCGCACGATGGAGAAGCTCCGCTTCGCGGCCGGGAACTTCTACATCAACGACAAGTCGACGGGTGCCGTCGTCGGGCAGCAGCCCTTCGGAGGCGGCCGTGCCTCGGGAACGAACGACAAGGCCGGTGCCCCGCAGAACCTGATGCGCTGGACGCTGACCCGCGCGATCAAGGAGACCTTGGTTCCGCCGGTCGAGTACGGCTACCCGCACATGGGCTGACGCCCCAGGCGTCACGGCCCGGCCGTGAACTCCGCCCCCCGCCGGTCCTCCCCCCGTTCCGGCCGGGGGCGGCTCGCGTTCCACGGGCTTACGCTGCTGGAGAGGGGGGTCGTGCCGAGAAGGGACGCTCATGCCTGGTTCCACGACCCTCGGCCCCGGTCACGGGGTCGACGCGATCGAGCACCCCGATGCCCAGCGGCTCGCCGCCGTGCTGCGCGAAATGCACCGGCTGTTGGGCGCGTCAGGACCGGACCGCATCACCGATCCGCAGGTCGCCGCCCTGTGCGGGGGCGAGGCGCACCACCGCGAGGAGTTCACGCAGTGGGTGGGGCAGGTGGCTGGACGCCTCGAACAAGCCACTCACTGACCCACCGGCCGCCGCGGGACCGTTCCGCCGCAGCCGGGGCGAGCCGTGTCCGGGGCAGGTCGGGGGTCGGGCCCCCGCAGCGTAGGACGGTACGCCGCGCCGCGGTCTGTGCTGCCGGTGTCCCGGCGAGAACCCGTTGGCGCTCGACCAGAACGACCTGATCGGCGGACGCCCGTCACGACGGGGGCGTCTGACCCGTCGCCCGGCCCCATCCGTGGGTGTCCTCGGGGCCGGTGGCCATCGCGGCGGGCCCGGGTCCCGCCGCGGTCACCGTCCGCCGAGCGTCCGCGTGAGGAATCCGTCCACGAGCGAGGCGATCCCGGGTGCGTGCGTCTCCAGGGCGAAGTGCCCCGTGGGAAGCAGGTGGATCTCCGCGTCCGGGAGGTCCCGGCGGAACGCCTCCGCGCCGGCCGGGACGAAGATCTCGTCGTAGGCGCCCCAGACCGCGAGCAACGGGGCCCGACGCTCGCGGAAGTACTCCTGGAAGGCCGGGTAGAGGGCGAAGTTGGAGCCGTAGTCGCTGAGCAGGTCGAGTTGGATGGCGTCCTGCCCGTCGCGGGCCATCAGGGCCGTGTCGTGTTCGTAGGCGTCCGGGCTCACCAACGACTGCTGTTCTGCGGGCACGCCGTGGAGGTACTGCCACCTGATTCCCTCGGGCGAGCTGATCTCGCGCACACGTGACTCGGTCTCCGGCGTGCGGTTCGCGATCAGGGCCAGGACCGGTTCCCAGGCGGGCCCGAGGCCTTCTTCGTACGCGTTGCCGTTCTGCGTGATGATCGCGGTGACGCGGTCGGGGTGGGCGAGGGCAAGGCGCAGCCCGATCGGGGCGCCGTAGTCCTGGATGTAGAGGGCGAACCGGGCCAGCCCCAGCTGTTCGGTGAACTCGCCCGTCAGGGAGGCGAGTTCGTCGAAGGAGTACGGGAACTCGGTGGCGGAGGGCGCTGCCGAGCGGCCGAAGCCCAGGTGGTCGGGAGCAATCACGCGGTAGTGGGCGGCGAGCAGGGGGATCAGGTCGCGGAACATGTGCGAGCTGGTCGGGAATCCGTGCAGGAGCAGCAGGGCGGGGGCGTCGGGCGCGCCGGCTTCCCGGTAGAAGATCTCGTGACCGCGGATGGTCGCGGTGCGGTAGTGCACCGGCAGGGTCCCGTGGCGCGGTTGCAGGGTCACGTCTAACCCCTCATGGGCGATTGGATAGTTACGACTGTGAGGTAATCACGGATGAACCTAACCTGTCAATGTTATTTTAATGGTTATGGAGCTGAGGTCGGGTCAGTTTGCGGCGGCGCAAGGCGGTTACCCGAACACCATGACGGAGACCACGAAGAAGACGAGCCAGGCACGGGCAACTGCCCGGAAGCAGGCGCAGCAGGCCCAGAGCACGGCCCGGGACTCGACCGGGACCGCGGCGCGCACCACGCGCGAGTCCGCGCGTGACACCGCCGACTCCGCGCGTGGGGCGACGACTGCGACCGCGGAGAAGGCCAGGAGCGCGGCGCGGACCGTCCAGCGGACCGCCACGGGTGCCGCGGAGCGTGCCGCCGGGGCGGCGGGGGTCGTCTGGACCCTGATCAAGACCCGCAAGGCGGTCGTGGCGGGGGCGGGAGCAGGCGTCGCCACCGCACTGGCGGGTTCCTACGCCCTCGGGCGCCGGGCCGGCTTGCAGCAGCGCGGCCCGCTGTCCCGTCTCAGCGGTGGCAGGTTGTGAGCGGCGTGCCGGCGCGGGCGGTCGCGTCCGGTGGACGGGTCGTCCCCCGGTCGTCGCGCTGCGCCGGGGTGGCGGCCCCCGTCGCGAGGGTCCGGCGGTGCGGGTGGCCCGCCGCGGCGCCGAACGGCCCCGGCGCGCGTGCGGCGCTCCCCGGCGGCGGAGTTGAGGCCGCGTCACCCCGCGTGGTGCAGCGGTGGTGCCCCGGCTGCGGTCGGGTGCGCCGTGCCTCCCGGTGCGTGTGGAGGTCCGTCGCGAGACCTCGCCCCATGGGTGCGTCCGCGCCGGTCGTGCGGATCGGCCCCGGGGCGGCGCCCTGATCCGCCGAGGTGCGGGAGGGGCGCCCGGCCCGCCGCCCGGACGCGGTGACGGCCCCCACTCCTGTGGTGCGCCTCGGACGAAGGCGCGGCGCCGTACCGATCCCGCAGCTCGTGGCTGTGGCGCGGGTCATCGGGGTGCTGGGGTCGGGCGGGCCCGACGGCTCCTGGACGAGCCGGACTCCACGTGCCTCCGTGCCGCCGTGAGGGGCGCACTCCCTTCCCCCGCCGCCGGCTCGATGTTCTTCGACTGGCGGGACGGGGACGTGCTCTGACCGGGGGTGCAGTCCGTCCGTCCGACCCGCGGGGGCGCACCTGTGTGCTGCACCGTCGCCCGGTCGGTGCGACGGTCTCAGTCCTCGCCGGCTTTGGTGAGGTCCCTCTTCAGCCCGTACGCCGCTGCCGCCGCACCGAGCGCCGCACAGGCCGCGGAGGCGTACCAGGGGAGCGCGTACGTCCCGGTGAGGACCATGACCACGAGGGCGGTCACGCTCAGGGCCCAGGCCGCGAGCAGTATTTGCATCGGGCGGCTGAAGAAGTAGGTGCGCCGTGGTGCCGGAGGCGGTGCGTCGAGCGCCGCCGCAGGTCCCGTGCTCGCGGCCTTCGTGCGCTTGAAGTACGCGTAGAAGAGCCACTGGCCGCAGATCTCCCAGCCCTCGGGCGTCAGGCGGTCGAGGACCTCGGCCCGCCTCCTGCCGCCCACGATCTCGCGGCGGTACTCCCAGCGCAGCGCCGAACCCCGCACGCGGCGGCACACGAACCGACCCAGCCCGTCGAGCCGTTCGACCTCCCAACCCTGGTCGCCGTGGACGGCCAGCAGGCGGAGGTCGTTGTTGATGTCGGCCGTCCAGGTCCAGGTCTCGGTCTCCTCGCCGGGCTCCGTGGCGGGGCCCGGCGCCCCGCCGCTCAGCAACTCGGCGAACTCGACCGCGGGGCCGAATTCGTCCTCCGCCGTGCCGCCCGTCTCGACGAGGTGGGCGTTGAGTTCGGAGACCGTTGCCTCGGCCTGGTCCTCGGGCACGCCTGCGTCACGCAGTGCGCGGGTGAGCTCGTCGAAGTACTCGGCTCGGTCGGTCGTCATCGTGTTCCCCCTGTGGACAGCATGGTGCTGACGGTGGTGTGGAATCCCAGCCAGGCGTCACTCTCGGCTGCGAGGTGCTCCTGTCCCCGTGTGGTCAGCCGGTAGTAGCGGCGCCCCGGTCCGCGCTCGGCGGCCCGGAACTCGCCCACCACTAGTCCGGATTCCTCAAGGCGGTTGAGCACCGGGTAGAGCGTCCCGCCCTTGATCTGCCCCAGCCCTGCTCCGGCGAGGGCTTTGGCGATCTCGTAGCCGTAGCTCTCGCCGCCCGTGAGACAGGACAGGACGAGGAGGTCGAGCACGCCCTTGAGCCAACTTGATCTGCGGTCTGCGGCCATGCCTGTATTTCAACACCACATAGATAGATATGCAACCTAACTAGCGATGCTATCTGGATCGGATCGCCAGGACCTTTCGGCGTGCGCCACAGCGTCCCGGGGAACGCCTCGACGACGGGTGCGGAGCACTCCGTGGCCGTCCCGTCCGGCGTGCCGCTCGCAGGCGTGGCACGACGAAGTCACGGATGCGCTTGAGCGTGGGCGTGGCGGTCGCCTGACAGGCCTTCCGGCCGGCACGCCTTCCGGTCGGATCGACTGTTCGGCCGCGTGAACGTGGTCGCGGGGTGCCGACGGGGGAGTGCCGATCTCGAACCGGATCGCTCGTCTCGGTGGGGTGCGCCCCCATGCCGGAGCGGACCCGGGCCCTCGCGGTGCAAGCGTCGAACCGTGGGCTCGGAGGTGCTCCCGGCGGGGCTCTCCAAGATCGCGTCTCAGATAGTAGGAAGTCCGACTAATTGTAGAGACAGACCGGCCGGACTCCCTTAGCGTTGTAGCAGCCGAACGTCTCGCTCGATCAAGCGAATGGCGGTCGCGAGCCGGTGCCCTAGGCAGGCGACCCCTGCGGCCCGCTCCCCGCCCCTTCCGGCCCCTCGTAGACACGCCGTGCGGTACCGCCCGTCATGGCACTTGATCTCAAGGAGTCGATCATCATGTCCGAGACGACCCTCGTCCGCCGCCGCGTCCGTCACGCCGCCCGCACCACCGAGTCGGACCGCAAGAACGCCGCCGCCGCCCTGCAGCGGGCTCTCGACCGCAGGGACAACGGCGGCGAGACGGGCCACTAGAACGACGGCACACCCGTACTCGGTCCCAGCGCCCCGCCCGAGCGTCCGTCGGTCCTGGAGGGCGCACGGACGGGAGCCCGTCCGAGCCCCTGCGTGCTCCGCCCCGCACGTCGGCCTCCGCCTCCACTGCGAGGGAGGTCCGGGGCGGCCGGCTGCACGGGCGCAGGTCATCGTGACGCTCGAGTCGAGGGCCGAGTCCGGGCCGGCTCAGGGGTGTCCCCGGGGTGCGCGGGTCGGCAACCGCGTGCTCATCGGATGCGTCACGGGTGCACGCGCGGGGCGACAGTCGGAACCGTGAGCTGCTCCGCAGGCCAGCGCCCCGTGACGGTGTGCACTGCGCCCGGGCGTCCCGTGGTCGGCGCCCGACTCGATCCGTTCTCGCAACACGTCGTCCGTATGCTGGACGGAGCATGTCATTCATTGGGACGGAGAGTACGGTGCCGACTATGTCTCGCAGCATCAATCTCGCAGTGATCCCCGGTGACGGCATCGGCCAGGAGGTCGTGGCCCAGGGCCTCAAGGTCCTCTCAGCCGTCCTTCCCCAGGACGTGAAGCTGGAGACCAAGGAATACGACCTGGGCGCCCGGCGCTGGCACCGCACCGGTGAGACCCTTCCCGACGCTGAGCTCGACGCCCTCAAGCAGCACGACGCGATCCTCCTCGGCGCGATCGGTGACCCCTCCGTGCCGTCCGGCGTCCTCGAGCGGGGGCTGCTGTTGAAGTTGCGGTTCGCCTTCGACCACTACGTCAACCTGCGTCCGTCGAAGCTGTTCCCGAACACCGCGACGCCGCTCGCCGGCCGTCCCGCCATCGACTTCGTCGTGGTCCGGGAGGGCACTGAGGGGCCCTACACGGGCAACGGCGGCTCGCTGCGCACCGGAACGCCCGCCGAGGTCGCCACCGAGGTCAGCGTCAACACCGCGTACGGGGTGGAGCGCGTCGTCCGCGACGCGTACGAGCGCGCCAGCGCCCGGCCCCGCAAGAAGCTCACACTGGTCCACAAGAACAACGTCCTCGTGTACGCGGGGCACATGTGGAAGAACATCTTCGACGCGGTCGGCCGCGAGTACCCGGACGTGACCACCGACTACCTGCACGTCGATGCTGCGACGATCTTCTTCGTCACCCAGCCGGAGCGCTTCGACGTCATCGTCACCGACAACCTTTTCGGTGACATCCTCACCGACCTCGCCGCCGCCGTCACGGGTGGGATCGGTCTGGCCGCGTCCGGCAACGTCAACCCGACGGGCGCCTTCCCGTCCATGTTCGAGCCCGTCCACGGTTCCGCACCCGACATCGCCGGCCAGGGCAAGGCCGACCCTACGGCTACGATCCTGTCCGTCGCCCTCCTCCTGCGGCACCTCGGCCACGAGTCCGAGGCCACCCGCATCGAGGAGGCCGTCGCCGCCGACCTGGCGGAGCGGGACGGCACGCCGCGGACCACCGACGAGATCGGCGACGCACTCGCCGTACGAGTAGCGGGCTGACCCGTCGACGCTCGAAAACTCGAAGCCGCCGGGTCACATCCGCACCCGGCGGCTTCTCCTCCGCGGCCTCCGGGTGCCACCATCAACCATGGGCCGCGGTCCACGCCGTTCCCCGCGAACCCCCACGCGCTGCGATAATCGAACGCGGGGCCGCTTCATTCGGGGAAGCTCGGACGTCCTCGTACTTGCGTACACAGGGGCGTGCAGTCGTATCGGCGTGAGCGCGGTCCGTCACAAACACACGGTGAAGGACACGCAGACATGACGACGCCCACGATCGAGCTCAAGCCCTCCTCGACTCCCCTGTCCGACGCGGAGCGCGAGGCGATCCTGGCCAACCCGGGATTCGGCCGCCACTTCACCGATCACATGGTGACCATCAAGTGGACGGAGGGACGGGGCTGGCACGATGCCCAGCTCACCCCGTACGCGCCGCTGTCCATCGACCCGGCGAACATGACCCTCCACTACGCGCAGGAGATCTTCGAGGGACTGAAGGCCTACCGCAGGCCCGACGGCTCGGTCGCGACCTTCCGGCCCGACGCCAACGCCCGGCGCTTCCAGGAGTCCGCCCGCCGCCTCGCGATGCCCGAGCTGCCGGTGGAAACGTTCATCGCAGCCTGTGACGCCCTGGTCCAGCAGGACAGCGCCTGGGTTCCGGCACACGGGGGAGAAGCCTCGCTCTACCTGCGCCCCTTCATGTTCGCGAACGAGGTCGGTCTCGGGGTGAGGCCGGCCAACGAGTACCTGTTCATCGTCATCGCCTCCCCGGCCGGCCCGTACTTCCCCGGTGGGGTCAGGCCCGTGTCGATCTGGCTCTCCGAGGACCGCGTCCGTGCCGTGCCCGGTGGCATCGGCTTCGCCAAGACGGGCGGTAACTACGCGGCGTCCCTGCTCGCCCAGGCCGAGGCTGCTGCGAAGGGCTGCGACCAGGTCGCCTACCTCGATGCGGTCGAGCACAAGTGGGTGGAAGAGCTCGGGGGCATGAACCTGTACTTCGTGTACGGGGACAGGATCGTCACGCCCGAGCTCACGGGCTCGCTCCTCGCGGGCATCACCCGCGACTCGCTCCTGAAGCTCGCCGGCGACCTCGGCTACACCTCCGAGGAGGCCAGGGTCTCCATCGACCAGTGGAAGCGCGACACCGAGAACGGCACCCTCACCGAGGTCTTCGCCTGCGGGACCGCGGCGGTCATCACCCCCGTCGGGACGGTCAAGTCGGCGGGTGGGGAGTGGACGCAGTCCGACGGCGAGCCGGGCAAGGTCACCATGGAGCTGCGCAAGGCGCTCCTGGACATCCAGATCGGTGTCGCCGAGGACGAGCACGACTGGATGCACACGCTGGGCTGATCCTCGTGGCGCCGCCGGCACCGTGGCCACGGCCGCAGGACCGCGCGGAGCCCGTCCGGGCCGCGCGGTCCCGGCGTACGGACACCCTCCCCCTCGTGGTGCCGCAGACCGGCGTCCTCCAAGTGGTCGGGAGCACGGTCTCCCCACACGACGGGGTCTCGCTCTCGCGTGTAAGGTCGGTCGGCCGTTCGCGCGGATGCTCATGGCGAGCCGGGTGCGGCGTCGGATGGCCCCGGTGTCGAGGGCCCCGCGCGCCGGGCCGTCGACACCGGGGCCGGGCGGCCACCGGCGCAACGTCCCGTGCTCGTGATCCGGGTGCGCCCGCGGGCGTCCCGTCAGGGTGGCGGTCGTGCCGGCACCCCGGCCCGCGCCGGGCTGGGCACTCAGGGCGCCACGGCCGTCTCCGGGAGCGGGTGTGCCTCGTGGTCCTCGGCGACCGCAGGCACCCGTGAGCCGTCCTGCGTCGCGCGCGGCCCGAGCAGCCCGTACACCAGGCCGCCCACCGCACCCGAGAGTACGAAGCTGCAGTCGACCCCGCCGGTCAGCTCGAGCAGCGGACCTTCGAAGAACGGGGTCGACACGGCGGCCAGCCCCACCACGGCCCCGACGGCCCAGGCGAGCGTCGCCCGCGGCTCCCATCCCGCTCGGAACCAGTAGGTCCCGCCCCTGGCGCGCCGGTTGAAGACCTGCAGCGCGTCGGCATCGTACGTGCCCCGGGCACGCAGATCGCCGATGAGGGTGATCACCGCCCAGGGGGTGCCGATCGCGGTGAGGAGCAGCACGAACGACGTCATCGCCGACTGGGCGTCCCAGGCGAAGTGCCCGAGGAAGACGAAGCCGGTCGCCACCACCGCCACGATCATGGTGGCGCGGGTGCGGCTTGCGCCGGGGACGATCGCGTCGAGGTCCAAGCCCATCGAGTAGAGCATCAGCCCGGCGTTGCCCACGGAGCCGGCCGCAGCGGCGAGCAGTAGCGGAATCAGGTACCAGCTGGGGGAGGCCGCCACCAGGGGGCCCGCGTAGTCAGTCGAGGCCCGCGCCGCCAGGGCGGTGAACGTACCGAACAACTGGGGCACCAGCAGACCGGCGAACAGGCCCAGAGACGTGGCGTGGAGCACCGTGCGAGGTCGGTGCCGCTGCGGCGATATGTAGCGGGTGTAGTCGCCGAGCAGGGTGATGAACGCAATCGGGCCGCTCAGCCCCGCGGCCACGGCGGAAAGTACCCACGTCGGCCAGAACGTCCCGAGCAGATAGGCGGCGTCCGCTGGTGCTGCGGGGGTGAAGTGCGGAGCGTACGCCACGAGGCCGACGGCCAGGAGTGCGGTCATCCCGAGAGCCAGGACCTTGCTCAGCTTCAGCAGCAGCCGGTAGCCGTACACCGCACCGATCACGGTGAGCGCTGCCAGCACGGCGTAGACCGACGCGTGGGTGCCGTCGCCGTCGGGCAGCCCGACGAGCCGGGCCAGTGTGCCGACCATGACGTCGCCGCCTATCCACAACGTCAGCGCGGTGTAGCCGAGGGACAGCAGGAGGCCGACGACCGAGCCGATGAGCCGCCCGCGCACCCCGAAGAAGGCGCCGCTGGACGTGGAGAGGTTGGTGGCCGTGCGCAGCGACACCAGAGCAAGGGGTGCCGTGACCACCACACCCGCCAACGTGCCCGCGACCACAGAGGTGACGGAGCCCCACAAACCGAGTCCGAAGGACACCGGCAGCCAGCCGAAAACGATCACGCCGAGGCAGAGGTTGGAGCCCAGCAGGATGGCGATGAGGTCACGTGGACCGCTGGTGCGTTCCTCTTCGGGGACGGTGTCGACTCCGCGTCGTTCGATCGGCATCGGGTGCTCCCTACTCACAGGCGAGGATTTGAGTACTGCTCAATGTGAGCCCTCCTTGCATGGCCAGTCAATGCTTTCTGTCTGGCAGAATGATGGTTAGAGTGTCACTCGAATACCTGGAATCGGATGAACAGGTTCCGGCGTGGGTCTCCTCCCGGGAGCCGCCGTGGACCTACAGGGAGGTGTGGTGACGTGCGGCTGACCCCGACCGAACGCGACCGGCTGCTGCTCTTCAGCGCGGCCGAACTGGCCCGTGCCCGTCGCGCCCGTGGACTCAAGCTCAACGTCCCCGAAGTGACCGCGCTGGTTGCCGACACCGTGTGCGAGGCGGCCCGGGACGGGCGGCGGCTCGCCGAGGCCGTTGAAGCGGCCCGCTCCGTCCTCGGCCCCGAGGACGTCCTCCCCGGCGTCACCGATGTCGTCACCGAGGTCCATGTGGAGGCGGTCTTCGATGACGGATCACGGCTCGCGGTCGTCTCCGACCCCATCGGGGGCGGCAGCCTCGGCGACACGGCACCCGGCGCCGTACTGCCCGGACCCGCGGACCCCGACCCGGAGCCGGTGCTACGACTGACCGTGAGCAACACCGCGGCCGTCCCCGTGAGCGTCACCTCCCACTTCCATTTCTTCGAAGCGAACCCGCGCCTCGACTTCGACCGCTCCGCGGCCTACGGGATGCGTCTGTGCGTCCCGGCCGGATCGTCCGTCCGCTTCGATGCGGGCGGCGAGGTCGAGGTCGGCCTCGTGCCCATCGGGGGCGACCGCGTCGCCGTCGGATTCGCCGGCCTCGTCGACGGCCCGCTCGACGCCCCCGGCGCCCGGGCCGAGGCGCTGCGCAGGGCGGCCGCCTGCGGCTACCTCGGTGCGGCGGGACAGCAGCAGGAGGGCCAGTGACCGCAATGGATCCGCATGAGTACGCGAGCGTGCACGGGCCGCGCGCGGGGGACCGGGTCGTGCTCGGAGACTCGGGGCTCGTGGTCCGCGTCGAGTCCGACTCACAGCGGCCCGGTGACGAGTTCCTCGCGGGCTTCGGCAAGACCGCCCGCGACGGACTTCACCTCAAGGCCGCCGGGGTCCGCGAGACCTGCGATGTCGTGATCAGCAACGTCCTCGTGATCGACGCCGTGCAAGGTATCCGAAAGGTGTCCATCGGGATCCGCGAAGGCCGTATCGCCGGGATCGGCAGGGCGGGCAATCCCGACACCCTCGACGGTGTCGACGTCGTCGTCGGCACCGGCACGTCCATCGTCTCCGGCGAAGGCCTCATCGCCACCGCCGGTGCCGTCGACACCCACGTCCACCTGCTGTCGCCCCGCATCATGGAAGCCTCCCTCGCATCCGGCGTCACCACGATCATCGGCCAGGAATTCGGCCCGGTCTGGGGGGTTGGCGTCAACTCGCCATGGGCGCTGCGCCACGCCTTCAACGCCTTCGACGCCTGGCCCGTCAACATCGGCTTCCTCGCCCGCGGTTCGTCCTCGGGTGACGCCCCACTCGTCGAAGCGCTCGCCGAGGGCGGCGCCTGCGGTTTCAAGGTCCACGAGGACATGGGCGCCCACACCCGGGCACTCGACACCGCCCTACGGGTCGCCGAGGAGTACGACGTCCAGGTCGCCCTGCACAGCGACGGCCTCAACGAGTGCCTGTCCGTCGAGGACACCCTCCGGGTGCTCGACGGCCGGACGATCCACGCCTTCCACATCGAGGGCTGCGGCGGCGGGCACGTCCCCAACGTGCTCAAGATGGCGGGTGTGCCGAACGTCATCGGCTCGTCCACCAACCCGACACTGCCGTTCGGGCGCGACGCCGTCGCCGAGCACTACGGAATGATCGTCTCCGTACACGACCTCAAGACCGATCTGCCCGGCGACGCAGCCATGGCGCGCGACCGCATCCGCGCCGGCACGATGGGTGCCGAGGACGTGCTGCACGACCTGGGGGCGATCGGCATCACCTCGTCCGACGCGCAGGGCATGGGGCGCGCCGGGGAGACCGTGCGCCGCACCTTCGCCATGGCCGGGAAGATGAAGGCCGAACTCGGCCCCCTCGACGGCGACGGCCCCCATGACGACAACGCACGCGTCCTGCGCTACATCGCCAAACTGACCGTCAACCCGGCTCTCGCACACGGCCTCGCGCACGAGATCGGCTCGATCGAGATCGGCAAGCTCGCCGACATCGTGCTGTGGAAGCCGCAGTTCTTCGGTGCGAAGCCGCAGCTCGTCCTCAAGGCGGGATTCCCCGCGTATGGCGTCACCGGCGACCCGAACGCCGCGACCGACACCTGCGAACCACTTGTCCTGGGGCCACAGTTGGGCGCCCACGGGGCCACCCCGGCGGACCTCTCGGTGGCCTTCGTCGCACGGGCGGCGACGGCCCGGGGCGACGACCGGATGCCCACCCGCCGGCGCCGCGTCGCCGTCCGCGGCACCCGCGGCATCGGTCCGCGAGACCTGCACCTCAACTCACGGCTGGGCAGTGTGGCCGTCGACGCGCGTACCGGACGCGTCACCCTCGACGGCGACCCGGTCCGCTCGGGCCCCGTCGAGTCCATGTCCCTCAACCGCCTCTACTTCCTGTGACCCCTCACCCAAGCCAAGGACCCGTTATGACCTTCAGCATGCCGCCCGAGTGGTCCCCCCACGAGCGCACCTGGATGGCCTGGCCCGGCCCCAACCCGACGTTCACCGACGACAGGCAGCTCGCAGGAGCCCGTACGGCGTGGGCCGAGGTCGCCCGCGCGGTGCACCGCTTCGAGCCGGTCACCATGGTCGTCGGCCCGGGCCAGACCACAGAGGCCCGTGCACTGCTCGGAGACGGCATCGACGTCGTGGAGCGCGAGCTCGACGACGCCTGGATGCGTGACATCGGGCCCACCTTCGTCACCGACGGCCGCGGCGGAATCGCCGCAGTGGACTGGGTGTTCAACGGTTGGGGCGCCCAGGACTGGGCCCGCTGGGAGCACGATTCCAAGATCGCCCGTCATGTCGCGGACCTCGCGAACGTGCCCGTCCACTCCTCCGGACTGGTCAACGAGGGCGGCGCGATCCACGTTGACGGCGAGGGAACCGTCCTGTTGACGGAGACGGTCCAGCTCGGCGCGGGCCGCAACCCCGACTGGTCGCGCGAGGAGGTCGAGGCGGAGATCCACGCCAAGCTCGGCACCGAGAAGGCGATATGGCTGCCGCACGGCCTCACGGGCGACTACGGGCTCTACGGCACGCAGGGCCACGTCGACATCGTCGCCGCCTTCGCCCGACCGGGCGTCGTGCTCGTCCACAGCCAGCAGGACCCCGCCCACCCCGACTACGAGCGCTCCTGGACGTACGTCAACCTGCTGAGCCGGCAGACGGATGCCCGCGGCCGGGCCCTGGAGGTCGTCGAGGTCCCGGCGCCGACCGTCCTGAAGGACGAGGACGGCGGGTGGGTCGACTATTCGTACATCAACCACTACCTCTGCAACGGGGGCGTGGTGTTGTGCGCCTTCGACGACCCCAACGACGATTCGGCGGCCCGCATCTTCCGTCGGCTGTTCCCCGAACGCACGGTGACCCAGGTCGACGCCCGTGCCGTCTTCGCGGGTGGGGGCGGTATCCACTGCATCACCCAGCAGCAGCCCAGGCCCTGAGTGCCGTGGGCGCGGTCCGTGCCCGGGAGTTCGACCAGGAGGCCGCCGCCCGCGCCGGTGTCCGCGGTGCCGGACCTCCCTCCGCCCGCAGAGGAGCCGTCCCGCGGCGCGCGGGCGGGGGCGGACCGCGACCCGCGACCGTTCGGCCGGATCGGGTAGAACGTACGGGTGAAGCCATTGTCCCGGAAGATCGCCGCATGAGCCCCGCGGCCCGTCGTCGCAACGTCGCCCCGCCGCGTGAGGAGGTCCTCGCCGCGGCCATGGCGACCATCGCCGAGCGCGGTCTCGACGGGCTCACCATGGCCGGGCTCGGGCGAGAGGTCGGGATGAGCAGCGGCCACCTGCTCTACTACTTCCGCACCAAGGACGAGCTGCTGCTGCAGACCCTGGAGTGGAGCGAGGGGCGACTCGGAGCAGAGCGCAGCGCGCTGCTGTCCGGGCTTGGCCCCGTGCGCGACCGCCTCGACGCGTACGTCGACCTGTACGTACCGGACGGGCCGCGCGACCCGCACTGGACACTCTGGCTGGAGGTGTGGAACCGCTCCCAGAACGCCGGTGACGATGCCCGTGCCCGGCAGGCCGCGATCGAACGCGCCTGGCACCGGGACCTCGTGGCGCTACTCGCCGAGGGCATCTCCCGCGGTGAGTTCCGAGCCGTCGACCCGGACCGCTGCGCCGCACGGTTCCGGGCTCTCCTCGACGGCTTCAGCGTCCACGTGGCGGTCGGCATTCCGGGTACCAGTCGTGCGCAAGTCCTGGACCACGTGCGGGAATTCCTCGACGAGACGCTCCGCTAGCCGGCACCTGCGAACGCAACGCACGCAAGTACTCCCGATCGTTGCGGCCTGCATCCTTGTCCGCCCCGGTCCGCTGCGGCACGTTTGCCGACCATGGGACGAGAACACTGGAAGAAGATCTGGGTCGGCTCCGCGGGCAACATGGTCGAGTGGTTCGACTGGTTCGTGTACGCGAGCTTCGCGACGTACTTCGCGGGTTCGTTCTTCCCCGAGGGGAACGACACCGCCAAGCTGATGAACACCGCCGGAATCTTCGCGGTCGGGTTCTTCATGCGCCCCGTCGGCGGCTGGCTGCTCGGCCGGATCGGTGACCGCCGGGGCCGCAAGGCGGCGCTGACCCTCACCGTCACGCTGATGTCCGCGTCCGCGGTCCTCATCGCCGTGGCGCCGACCTACGCGGTCGCCGGATACGGCGGAGCCGCCGTGCTGCTCGTCGCGCGACTGCTGCAGGGGCTGTCCGTCGGCGGCGAGTACGCCGCGAGCGCCACCTACCTCACCGAGGCGTCGGCGCCGCAGCACCGCGGTTTCGCCTCGAGCTTCCAGTACGTCTCCATGACCGCGGGACAGATCGTCGGCCTCGGACTGCAGATCGTGCTCCAGCGCACCATGTCCGACGCCGCCCTGCACAGCTGGGGCTGGCGCATCCCGTTCGTCGTCGGCGCGCTCGGCGCGGCGGTCGTCTTCTACCTGCGCCGCTCCATGCTGGAGACCGAGGTCTACGAGGAGTCGGCCGACGACACCCCGTCCGGGGGCAGGGGCACGCTCAAGGCCCTGTGGGCGCACAAGCGCGAGGCGTTCCTCGTCGTCGCGCTGACCATGGGCGGCACGGTCGCGTACTACACGTACACCACCTACCTCACGAAGTACCTGTCCAATTCCGCGGGACTGCCCAAGCAGACCGCGACCCTGGTCTCCTTCTGCGCTCTGATCGTCTTCGCCTGCCTGCAGCCGATCGCGGGCAGGTTGTCGGACCGCATCGGCCGCCGGCCGCTGCTGATCACCTTCGCCCTCGGCTCGACCTTCCTGACCGTTCCGATCATGACGATGCTGCAGCACGCGGGCTCCTTCTGGCCGGCGCTCGGCCTCTCACTGCTGGCTCTCGTCGTGATCACCGGCTACACGTCGATCAACGCTTGCGTCAAGGCGGAGTTGTTCCCGACGGGGGTGCGCGCGCTCGGCGTCGCCCTTCCCTACGCCATCGCCAACGCGCTCTTCGGCGGGACCGCCGAGTACGTGGCCCTCTGGTTCAAGGACGTGGGTGCGGAGTCCGGCTTCTACTGGTACGTCGCGGGCTGCGCGGCGGTGTCGCTGGTGGTCTACCTGACGATGCGGGAGACGCGGGACATCGACCTCGTCCGGGTGGGCAGGCCCGCGCCGCCGAGGGAGTCCGGGGCGGTGAGGACGCCGGCGGCGTCCGGCTGACCGGACCGCGGGGCGCGCCGGTGGCGCCGCTCACCGCCGCGCCGCCGCGTGCTCCGGCCCGAGGCGCCGCTGCATCTCCAGGAGTGCGTCGGTGGCCACCCTGCGGATCCGCGCCTCCTGCCCAGCGCCCGCGACGGCACTGGTCCTGAGGACGGTCCGGCCCGTCCGCCCGGTGAGGACGAGGTAGCGGTTGTCCACCCCCGTGCCGTCGTCGGCGGTGACCTGGGACCCCTCCTCGGCCACCACCTCCTCCAGGCCGGGCACCTCGGGCGGCGGTGTCTCGTGCACCCCGGTGTAGAGGGCCTTCCCGCCGTGCTGGGTCGGGCACCGCCGGATCTGGTCGGGTACCTCGGCGACGTACCGTTTCGCAGTGGGATCGTCGGTGAACACCCGCACTTCGGACGTACCGGTGAGGCCCGACGAGGGGTGCAGGACGACCCGCTGCACGGCGGCGAGTGTGCCGCTGCGGGCGGCCCGGCCGCCGTACTCGCAGTTCCCCAGGACCACGTCCTCGTCGGCGGGGTCGAACTCGTACGGATCGGCCCTTCCGAAGCCGGGCCCCCAGTCCGGGGGCGCCAGCACCACGTTCGACGCGAGGGCGTGCGCGGCGGCCGCCCGCGTGCCGCCGAGCGAGGGCGGGGCGGCGGGCCCGCCCCGTCCGTCGCCCCGCAGCGAGGTGACCACGACGATGGCGAGCACCAGCGCCACCAGGGCGGCACCGACGGCCAGTGCGATGCCGTGCCGCGCGCCTCCGCGAGGACGCCGGGGGTCGGGACCCGGTCCGGGCGGCGGCGGTACGGGCCCGGCCGGAGGCCCGCTCGGCGGTTGCGAAGTCATGGCCTTCCCTTGTCATCGGACCTCGGCCACCCGTGCCCGCTGATCGGGCGCGCTCCGAGGCAGCACTCCCGCGGGGCTGCCCGCATCGTGAGACCGGCGTCCATGTAGGCGCACATATGTGGCACACTGCCATCGTGCTCGCATTCGCCATGATTATCGGCAGCAGCGCGCCGGTCCGCAGTGACCGCTGACCCGTGGACAGCCACCCCCGAGGCAGCGGCACCGTGCCCCAGACCCGCGCGCAGACCTCTCGCACCCGCGAGGGGTCTTTTCGTTTTCCGGCCCCACCCCGGTCGAACTCGAAGCGCGCGAAGATGGGGGCAGGTGGATCCAGTCATTCCGGAGCCACTCATCCGACAGGAGTCACAACAGCCATGACCACAGAGGCCACGGACACCGATAGGGACGGCGTCCTCGACGACGGTTTCCATGTCTTCGACACCACCCTGCGCGACGGCGCGCAGCGCGAGGGCATCAACCTCACCGTCGCGGACAAGCTGACCATCGCCCGGCACCTCGACGAGTTCGGCGTGGGCTTCATCGAGGGCGGCTGGCCCGGTGCCAACCCCAGGGACACGGAGTTCTTCGCCCGGGCCCGACAGGAGATCGAGTTCAGGCACGCCCAGCTCGTCGCCTTCGGCGCCACTCGCCGGGCAGGAGGCTCAGCCGCGGAGGATCCCCAGGTCAAGGCGCTTCTCGACTCGGGCGCGCCGGTCATCACCCTGGTGGCCAAATCCCACGACCGCCACGTCGAACTGGCCCTGCGCACCACCCTCGACGAGAACCTGGAGATGGTCCGCGACACCGTTTCCCATCTGCGTGCCCAGGGGCGTCGGGTCTTCGTGGATTGCGAGCACTTCTTCGACGGCTACCGGGCGAACGCGGAGTACGCCAAGTCCGTCGTCAAGGCCGCGTCCGAAGCGGGGGCGGACGTGGTCATCCTCTGCGACACCAACGGAGGCATGCTGCCCGCCCAGGTCCAGGCGGTCGTCGCCACCGTGCTCGCCGACACCGGCGCCCGCCTCGGCATCCACGCCCAGGACGACACGGGCTGCGCCGTGGCGAACACCCTCGCGGCCGTGGACGCCGGTGCCACCCACGTCCAGTGCACCGCCAACGGTTACGGCGAGCGCGTCGGCAACGCGAACCTCTTCCCGGTCGTCGCGGCCCTGGAACTGAAGTACGGCATGCAGGTGCTGCCTGCCGACGCCCTGCAGGAGATGACCCGCATCTCGCACGCCATCGCCGAGGTCGTCAATCTCACCCCGTCCACGCACCAGCCCTACGTGGGGGTCTCGGCCTTCGCGCACAAGGCCGGGCTCCACGCATCCGCGATCAAGGTCGATCCGGACCTCTACCAGCACATCGACCCGGAGCGGGTCGGGAACACGATGCGGATGCTCGTTTCCGACATGGCGGGCCGCGCCTCCATCGAACTCAAGGGCAAGGAACTCGGCATCGACCTGGGCGGCGACCGCGAACTGGTCGGCCGGGTCGTCGAGCGGGTCAAGGAACGCGAGCTCAAGGGCTACACGTACGAAGCCGCCGACGCCTCGTTCGAGCTGCTGCTGCGCGCGGAGGTCGACGGGAGGCCCCCGGCCTTCTTCCGCACGGAGTCCTGGCGGGCGATCGTCGAGGACCGGCCCGACGGCAGCCACGCCAACGAAGCCACCGTCAAGATGTGGGCCAAGGGCGAACGCATCGTCGCCACCGCCGAGGGCAACGGCCCCGTCAACGCCCTGGACCGGGCGATGCGCGTGGGGCTGGAGCGGATCTATCCGCAACTCGCCAAGTTGGAGCTGGTCGACTACAAGGTCCGCATCCTCGAAGGGCGCCACGGCACCGAGTCCATCACCCGGGTGCTGGTCACCACGGCGGACGGCAACGGCGAGTGGTCGACGGTGGGCGTCGCGGAGAACGTCATCGCGGCGTCCTGGCAGGCCCTGGAGGACGCGTACACCTACGGACTGCTGCGGGCGGGCGTCGAGCCGGCGGAGTAGATGCCCGCACCGGGCCGCGGTGGGGACACGGCCGTCTGCGTGCCGGTCGGTCCGGCGGGCGCGCCGTGCGGCGCCATGCCCCCGCCCGGGCGGAGCCGGCGCGAGCGGCCGGGGCGTGTGCGCTGGTCCGGTCTCGGCGCCGGAGCCACGGGGAGGGGCGTGGATGGGTTCTCGGCGGGTGGTGACGCGCCCCGTGGCGTTTGCCCGGAGGCCGGACGCAAGCGGTCCCGAGTCGCGGTTGTGCCGTCCGGAGGAGGTCGACTGATGTACCGGAGCGGGGCGACTGATGTATAGGACATATGTCCTCGTTCTCATCCTTCAGGTAGTTTCGATGTCATGAGGACCCGGCCGTTCCCCTTGCTGTCGACCCTCGCCGGGCTGACACTCCTTCTGCTGCTGGCCCTGGCCCCCGTCGCCACGGGTGCCGCGACCACCGGCATCTCCGATGCGGCCCGAGCCCTGAAACAGGGCCCGGTCTACGTCGCCCCGGGCGCCCGCGCGCAACTCTCCGTGTCCGACCAGCAGGCCCTCGCGCAGAAGATCGAGAGCGCGGACAAGCCCGTATTCATCGCCGTGTTGCCCACGGGCGACCAGTTCCCCGCCGACACCGTCCTGAGGGACCTGCGGACCGCGACGGGCATCACCGGGCTCTACGGCATCCGCCTCGGGGGCGGCTTCAACGCCGGTGCGGACCGTACGGTCATGTCGGCCAACGCCGTACAGAACGTCGTGGCGGGAGTGAAGGCGCCGGGCGTCGACGCCTCCACCCAGCTCAACAACTTCGTCGACCAGGCACTCCCGACCGTGCGCGGTACCGCGCCGGCCTCCTGGAGCAGCAGCGGTCCCGTGACCCCCGGCGTCTCGGTCGGTTCGCTGATCACGCTCGGGACCGTCGTGCTGGCGGGCGGCGCGGGTGCGTACGCCGTCGTCCGCCGCAACCGCCGGCGCAGGGCACAGGAGGAGCGTGCGGCGCTCGAGAAGCTCCGTGTCGTCGTCGACGAGGACATCACCGCCTACGGGGAGCAGCTGGACGGACTCGACTTCCACCCCTCGGAGCCGGGCGCCGACGACGCGATGCGCGCCGACTACGAACGCGCGCTGGACTCGTACGAGAACGCCAAGTCCGCCATGGCTGCGGCCGAACGTCCACATGACGTCCGCGCCGTCACCGAAGCGCTCGAGGAGGGCCGGTTCTCGCTCACGGTCCTGGCCGCGCGGCGCGCGGGGGCGCCACTTCCCGCGCGCCGGGCGCCGTGCTTCTTCGACCCGCGCCACGGCCCCTCGACGACCGACATGACCTGGGCCCCGGCCGCGGGCACGGCGCGCCAGGTCCCGGTCTGTGCTGCCGATGCGGTCCGGCTCCAGGAGGGCCGCGACCCCCTGGCGCGCCACGTCGACACCGATTCCGGCCCCCGGCCCTACTGGGAGGCGGGCCCGGCTTACGGCCCCTGGGCGGGCGGCTACTTCGGCGGTGGCGTCCTCCCGGGGCTCCTCGTCGGCACGCTCCTCGGCAGCGCCCTGTCCACGCCCGCCTATGCGGCCGAGTACGGCGGTGGGGACTTCATCGGCGGCGACTTCTCCGGCGCGGACTTCGACGCGTCGGACTTCGGATCGTCCGACTTCGGCGGCGGCTTCGGCGGCGGCTTCGGCGGCGGGGGCGGATTCGACGGAGGAGGCGGCTTCTGATGCGCACCAAGAAGTGGAACATCGAGATCGTCATCACCGAGAGCGATCGGACCACCCAGGCGGAGGCGCGTCTGCGTGGCCGGAACGCCGAACTCTTCGTCGGCGAGGGCACCGCCCACCGCAACAGCACGGACGAGGACGTCCCCCACATCGGCGACGAGCTCGCCGTCGCCCGGGCGCTGAGCGGCATGAGTCACGAACTGCTGCACGAGGCGGCTGCGGAGATCGAGACCCTCACCGGAGAACGGGTGGGGCGGTTGCGGAAGTAGCCCGGCGGGAGACGGTCGGCCCTGCGCCGCTACCTGGTGGCCGCGGGCCTTCTCGCTCGCACGAGGGACGGTAGTCGATACCGGCGCGTCGCCTGATCCGCCCCACGACTGCCGGCGCGCCGAACCCCCGTCCTCCGTCGGACGGGGGTTCACGGCTCCATCTGCCGGTCAAGCAACGGCCCGTCAGGAGGCGGCCTTGATCGCGGAGATGTCGAAGTTCAGCCTGACCTTGTCGCTGACCATGACCCCGCCGGCCTCCAGCGCGGCGTTCCACGTCAGGCCCCAGTCGGACCGCAGGATCTCGGCGCTGCCCTCGAAGCCGACGCGCTCGTTGCCGTAGACGTCGGTCGCCGCGCCGTTGAACTCCAGGTCGATGGAGAGGGGTCGGGTCACGTCCTTGATCGTGAGGTCGCCGGTGATGCGGAAGGTGTCACCGCCGAGCTGCTCGGCCCTTGTCGAGCGGAACGACATCAGCGGGAACTGCTCGGCGTCGAAGAAGTCACCGCTGCGGAGGTGGCCGTCGCGGTCCGCGATGCCGGTGTCGATGCTGGCGATCTTCACGTCGATGACGGCGGTGGAGGCGGACGGGGCGGAGCCGTCGAGGTGCAGTGTGCCCTCGTGTTCGCCGAAGGTGCCGCGCACATTGGTGACCATGGCGTGGCGGACCGTGAAGCCGATGCTGCTGTGGGCCGGGTCGATCGTGTACTCACCGGTCACGGCGGTCAGCGCCGGGCCCACTTCGCGGCTGGTGGTGGCGACGGCTGTTTCGTTGCTCCTGCGGGTGAACAGACCCATGGCGTTACTCCTCGGGGCGTGGTGGTCGGGCGGTTACGGTGGCCTTCACGGCCACTCGTTGAATCTTCAACGACACTCACCATAGAACCATTCCCGTTCAATGTTCAACATTCTTGGGTCCTTCTCCGTCAGCCCCTGAGCGACCGGTGCCCGACGCCTGCGGCGGAGGCCGCTGCGGACGACGACCGGGCTGTGCGGAAGCGGCCGGTCACCGTGGTCGTCGACGGTGCGGAGAGGGTGACGCCACCGGTGCTGCGGGCGACGGGCGCGGCGTGGCGCGTGCCAGCCGACCTCGCCGGCGCCCAATATGTCGAGCGGGAGGCCGCCGGCGTCCCTGCCGGCGACGGCCACGGCCACGGCCACGCGGGCCGGGCGGCGCCCGCTTCTCCTGCACCGGTCGGTCCGACCGTCCGGGCCGTGGCGCGACCCGCCCGCTCGCCGCCGGCCCACCACCGCAGGTACCGCACCACCGCACCCCTCCACCCGCAGGCCCACGCCACGTTCCTCCGGGAGGCTTCCGTGCCGCTCCTGCCCCCTCGCACCCGCCGCGCTTTCCTCCTCGCCTCGGGGGTGGGAGCGCTCGCGCTCGCGATGTGCCCGCCGGCCTCCGGGGCGACCGGTCGCCGTTTCGCCACGGCCGACCAGTACACCGTGCTGCGGAAGCGCTGGCTGGACATCCAACTGGGTGCGGGCTTCGACCCGTCCGTCGAGCCCTACGCCACCCGACTCGCCCAGACCGGGGCGCTCGCCCGTACCTTCCGTGCCTCCATGGAGCCCGCCGACGATTCGCTCTGGCCCCGGCTGCGATTCCCCCCGCCGTCCGCCATCACCAGCAGCTACCGCCGGCTGTGGACGATGACCCAGGCCTACCTCCAGCCCGGCACCGGACTCACCGGGGACGAGACCCTGCTGGCCGACACCGTCCGTGGGCTCGACCACCTGTCCTCCCGGGGCTACCACGCCGCCACCACCCCCTACGGAAACTGGTGGGAGTGGCAGATCGGCAGCCCGCGCCTGCTCATGGACATCACCGCCGCCCTCCATGACCGTCTCACCGAGGAGCAGCGCCAAGCGGCCTGCGCCGCCGTCGACCACTTCATTCCGGAGTCGGCCCTGCGCTCCTACGCGGGCACGAGCACCGGAGCCAACCGGGTGGACCTGTGCCGTTCCGTCGTCCTGCGCGGCGTGGTCGGCGCGGATCCGGACAAGATCGCGCTCGGCAGGGACGCCCTCTCGCCCGTCTTCCCCTACGTCACCGAGGGCGACGGCCTCTACGCGGACGGCTCGTTCGTCCAGCACACGTGGGTGCCTTACTCGGGAACGTACGGCCAGGTCGTGCTCGACGGACTCGGCCGGCTCTTCGCGCTGCTCGCCGGATCGCCCTGGGACGTCACCGATCCGCACCGGCAGATCGTCTTCGACGGCGTGGAGCGGGCCTACGCGCCGCTGATCCGCAACGGCCTGATGATGGACAGCGTCAGCGGGCGGGCCGTCAGCCGGGGGTACCTGGCCGGTGACTCCCGAAGGATCATGCGGGGCGACCACTTCCACGGCCAATGCGTGATCGCGGCGATCGCGCTCCTCTCGGCGAGCGCATCGGCCGGCGAGCGGACCCGCTGGCAGTCCTTGATCAAGGGATGGATCGAGCGGGACCGGGTCTCCCCGGTGCTGACCGCGCGACAGTTCGGGGTGGCCGATCTTGCACGGCTGCACGCCGTGGTCGGGGCGAGCGTCCCGGCCGCCCCGGAGCCCGTCGGGCACACGCTGTTCGCCGCGATGGACCGGGCCGTGCACCGGCGGCCCGGTTGGGCCGCGAACATCGCCATGGCGTCCGAGCGGATCGCGTTCTACGAGTGCGGCAACGGCGAGAACCCGCGCGGCTGGCACACCGGTGCCGGAATGCTCTACTGGTGGCCGGGCGACGAGCACGACGACCAGTACACCGACTGGTTCTGGCCGACCGTCGACTGCTACCGACTCCCGGGCACCACCGTGTCGACGAAGCGACTCACCGACAACGAGGGTGGCGAGTGGGGCGCGGCCAGACCTGCGGTGCAGTGGGTCGGTGGGACGACCGACGGCGAGTGCGCGGCCGTCGGCCAGCACCTCAAGGGGCTCGGTTCCACGCTCGACGCACGCAAGTCGTGGTTCTGCACCGCGGACGCCGTCATCTGCCTCGGCGCCGGCATCACGAGCACGGACGGGGTGCCCGTCGAGACGATCGTCGACAACCGCAACCTCGGCCCGGCCGCCACGCCCGGTTTCACCGTCGGTCCGGACCTCCGCTGGGCGCACCTCGAAGGCCACGGAGGCTGGATCTTCCCCGGAGGGGATGCGCGGCTGCGCACCCTGCGCGAGGCGCGCAGCGGGTCCTGGCGGGACATCAACGCCACCAGCACGACCGAGCGGCGGGTCCGTCACTACCAGACCCTGTGGCTCGACCACGGGACCGATCCGGTGAACTCCTCGTACGAGTACGTTCTGATGCCCGGAGCCTCTGAAGGGGCTCTCGCGGCCCGTGCCGCCGACCGCCACTGGATGGAGGTCCTCGACAACTCCGCCCGTTGCCAAGCGGTCGCCGTCCCTTCCCTCGGCCTCATCGCTGCGAACTTCTGGCGGGGTGTCACCGTGGCGTCGCTGGGTGTGACCGCTCCGGCGAGCGTCCTCGTGCGTCGGAGCGGCCGCAACGCTACGCTCCACATCGCCGAACCCCCGCGTACGGGGCGGGTGCTGGAGGTCGCATGGGCGAGACCGGTCCGCCGCGTCCTGCATCGGGACGCCTCCGTGGAGGTCCTCGCCACGGGGCGCGCGCTGCGTCTGCGCGTCGCGCCGGGAACGGCAGGTGGCGTACATGAATGCCGGGTATCCCTGGGCTGACGACCTTGTGGGATGGCCACAAGTCGCGACGGGGTCACACTGGCACTTCGCCTGCACTGCGAAAAGGTTCTGTCCGGGGCTGACAGCAGAACGGGCGCGAGACTGTACGGAGTCAACGGCAGGATTTTCTTGGTCGGCTCCGTAGGGTTCGTACATGACCGTTTTGGACGAGACCGCGGGTGAGCCGACTGACGCACGTGGGCGTGTGGCCGAGTTGTACGCCCTGCGTGACCAGGCGCGGCGCGGGCCGAGTGATCGCGCGACCGAGGCGCAGCACGCCAAGGGGAAGCTGACCGCACGCGAGCGCATCGAGCTGCTGCTGGACGCGGGGTCGTTCCGCGAGGTCGAGCAGCTTCGGCGGCACCGGGCCTCGGGCTTCGGTCTGGAGGCGAAGAAGCCGTACACCGACGGTGTGATCACCGGTTGGGGCACGGTCGAGGGCCGGACCGTTTTCGTCTACGCCCATGACTTCCGGATCTTCGGCGGTGCACTGGGCGAGGCGCACGCCACCAAGATCCACAAGATCATGGACATGGCCATCGCCGCCGGCGCACCGCTGGTCTCGTTGAACGACGGCGCGGGCGCCCGTATCCAGGAGGGCGTCTCGGCGCTGGCCGGCTACGGCGGCATCTTCCAGCGCAACACCCGGGCCTCCGGCGTCATCCCGCAGATCAGCGTGATGCTCGGCCCGTGCGCGGGCGGCGCGGCCTACAGCCCCGCACTGACGGACTTCGTGTTCATGGTCCGTGACACCTCGCAGATGTTCATCACCGGCCCCGACGTCGTCAAGGCGGTCACCGGCGAGGAGATCACGCAGAACGGCCTGGGCGGTGCGGACGTCCATGCCGAGACCAGCGGCGTGGCGCACTTCGCCTACGACGACGAGGAGACCTGCATCGCCGAGGTGCGGTACCTGCTGTCGATGCTGCCGTCCAACAACCGCGAGAACCCGCCGCACACGCCCAGCGAGGACCCGGCCGACCGCCGGTCCGACGTCCTGCTCGACCTGGTGCCCGCGGACGGCAACCGGCCCTACGACATGCACAAGGTCATCGAGGAGATCGTCGATGACGGCGACTACCTCGAGGTCCACGAGCGGTGGGCGCGCAACATCATCTGCGCGCTGGCCCGACTGGACGGCCAGGTCGTCGGCATCATCGCGAACCAGCCGCAGACCCTCGCCGGCGTGCTGGACATCGAGGCGTCGGAGAAGTCCGCGCGGTTCGTCCAGATGTGCGACGCTTTCAACATCCCGATCGTCACCCTGCTGGACGTGCCCGGCTTCCTGCCCGGAGTCGACCAGGAGCACGGCGGCATCATCCGCCACGGCGCGAAGCTCCTGTACGCCTACTGCAACGCGACCGTGCCCCGGATCTCGTTGATCCTGCGCAAGGCCTACGGCGGTGCCTACATCGTCATGGACTCCCAGTCGATCGGCGCGGACCTCACCTACGCCTGGCCCACCAACGAGATCGCCGTGATGGGTGCGGAGGGCGCAGCCAACGTCATCTTCCGCCGCCAGATCGCCGACGCCGAGGACCCCGAGGTCATGCGCGCCCGCATGGTCAAGGAGTACAAGGCCGAGCTCATGCACCCGTACTACGCCGCGGAGCGCGGACTGGTCGACGACGTCATCGACCCGGCCGAGACCCGCGAAGTGCTCATCCGCTCGCTCGCCATGCTCCGCACCAAGCACGCAGACCTGCCGTCCCGCAAGCACGGCAACCCCCCGCAGTAACCCACGAGGAGACCGCTGCAGATGACCATCTCCGCCGAATCCCTGCTCCGGGTCGAGAAGGGCCACGCCGACCCCGAGGAACTCGCCGCGATCACCGCGGTGCTCCTCGCCCGGGCCGCCGCCCAGCCCGAAGCCGCCCCGGCCCACCGCGGGCGCAGCACCGCCGGCTGGCGCCGGCTGGAGCGCCAGTCCGGCTTCCGCGCCCCGCACAGCTGGCAGGGCTGACGCACTTCCCGTCCGTCGGCCACACGGAGGCCCCCGTTCGCAGGGATGCGAACGGGGGCCTCGCGCGCTCCTCAGCGGGCGTCGCTCCGCGGTGCCCCGGAACGACCGTGCGCCTCCGCGGCGGCCTTGAGGTCCTGCAGCCAGGCGATGAGCGACCCGTCGAGGGCGGCGAGCATTCCTTCCGGGTCGGCGGCGACGGGCGCGCCCGACCACGACTCCTCGGTGACGACGAGCGTGCCGCCGTCGCGGGGCTCCAGCGTCCAGCGATGGGTCCCGTCGATACCCGAGGCGGGACCGCCCCAGGCGATGTGGCGTCCCGCCGCAAGCGACGTCACCGTGGAGGTGATGTCCAGGCCGTGGGTGAGCCACCGGAAGGAAGCGCCCACCGCCAGCTCGCCGGAGAGCGCCGCGGAGTCGACGCCCCGGTTCCACTCGGGCCAGGCGTCGATGTCCGTGTGGAGCCGCCAGACGGCTCCCACCGGTGCGTCGATCGTGATCTCATGACGGGTCGTGATCATGCCGAGGTCTCCTTCGGGGTGTCGGTGTCGGTGCTGTCGTCCGCGTCCGGGATCCAGGAGCCGTGGATTCCGGACGGTACCCGGCGGGGCAGCTCCACGGTCGCGACGGGTGAGCCCGACGGTGCAGACGCGTCGAGGACCAGCAACTGTGAGGAGTCCCGCACGAGATCGCTGACGACGGTCAGCAGGTAGCCGTCGTCCTCGCGGGTCGCCCCGGAGGCCGGTACGAAGACGGCCTCCCCGGGCATCCGGCCGGCTCCCATCAGCACCAGCTCCCGGGAGCCGGTGACGTGATCGTGCTTGGCGATGGCGTACTCGTCGAGACCGGGACCGGGGAAGGCCACGGAGTACCCGAAGCGGTGGGGGACCCCGGTGAACTCCTCGTTGATGGTGGGGAACTCGGCCGAGAGGTCGTCCACCAGATCCTCCGTGGCCCCACCGGTCACCGGGTCGAGCGTCCAGCGGTAGGGGGTCGCGCCGGTCATGGGCTGGGGGGCGTACCCGGGGGCACCGGTCCACCACTTCCAGGTCTGTTCCCAGGCTCCCCGGTCGTAGCGCGGGCCGGTCAGCACGATCCGGCCCCGCTCGTCCTCGTACGCGTTGGCCACGTGCAGCAGGGCACCGGGTTCGACCTCGTACCACGTCACCACCGGGGGCCCCGAGCGCGGCATCACACCGATGCGCGGGACGTAGGTGTCGCTCCAGCGGTAGGGGATCCCCGAGCGCTCGGCCGGGTTGAAGACCACCGGGAGGTCCAGCCAGACGACGTGGCGCGAGGTGAGGCCGAAGTCGTGCATCAGGGAGGGCCCGGCCCCGTCGACGACCTCGGCGCGCACGATCTCGCCCCGGGAGTCGGCCACGTAGTAGGTCAGGTAGGGAGGGAACGGGCCGTAGCCGAAGAAGTGCAGTTCGCCCGTGATCGGATCGGTCTTGGGATGCGCTGTCATCGCGGTCTTCAGCTTCCCGCCGAAATCGAAGGCGCCGACCGTGTCGAGCTCGGGTGTCAACTCGTAGGGAAGGTTCACCTCCTGCAGTGCGAGGATGCGGCCGGCGTGCTCGATGACGTGGGTGGCGGCTTCGCTCGCGGCGAGGTCGGGCACGCCGTCGGCACCCATGTAGGGGGCTCCTTCGAGGGCGGGCGTGCGGATCCAGCGGTTGCGGTACCACTCGGCGCGGCCGCCGCCGAGCCGGAGCCCGTGGACCATGCCGCTGCCCTTGAACCAGTGGGTGGGGGTGTGGCCGGGCCGGGGGTTGTGCCCGTTGCGGAAATAGCGGCCGTTCAGCTCTGGGGGAAGGGTGCCGTGGACGGTGAGTCCGTGTGCGGTGATCTCGTCGGCGACGGGCGCGTAGTGCCCGCCGACGTACGGCTTGGGCGTGGCCTTGGTGGTCATGACTGCTTCCTCCGGGAGGTGAACGTGGTGGTGAACGTGGCGGTACAGGTGGTCGCCGCGGCGAGCACCGTCGCGGTGGCGAAGGCGGCTGCGTGGTCGGCCGGTGTGGGTGCCACGGCCGTCATCAGGGCGAGGCCGAGCGCCCCGCCGAGTTGCCGCGTGGTGTTGAGCAGGCCGCCTGCCAGGCCCGAGTCGGCGCTCGGAACGCCCTCGGCGGCCAGAGCGGTAAGCCGGACGAACGCCGCCCCGAGTCCCACGCCGATGAGCAGCGAGGGGCCGAGCAGATGGACTTCGAACGAGCCGTCGTCCGGAGCCAGGGCCAGCAGGGCGAGTCCGAGGGTGAGGGCGAGGAGGGCTGCGGGCGGCCCGGTGCGGGCGGGCAGTCGGGGCGCCAGGACGGAGCCGGCGATGACGGCGAGTGCGAGCGGGAGCTGGGTCAGCCCAGCCGCCAGTGGTCCGTAGCCGAGGACCTGCTGCTGGTAGAGCGGCAGGAAGTAGAAGAGGCCCACCCAGACCGCGCCGAGCAGCACCATGGCGGCATTGGCCACGGCGACGCTTCCCGTGCGCAGCAGCCGCGGCGGAACGAGGGGGGCCCGCGCTTTCGACTGGCGGACGCAGAAGGCGGCGAGGAGGGCTGCGCCGATACTGCCGACAACGAGGTCCTTCGTGGTCAGGGCGTGCACGAGGGCGGTCAGACCCGCGGCAGAGAGGAGGGCGCCCAGCACGTCGGTGCCACCACCGGCCGGGGTGTCCGCCGGGACCAGGGCGAGGGTCGCCGCGAGGGACGCGACGGCGACCGGCACCACGACCAGGAACACGGCGGGCCAGCCGTAGAGCTGGGTGAGCAACCCGCTCAACAGCACTCCGGCCGCCCCGCCGGCACCGGAGACCGCGCCCCAGAGCCCGAGCGCCCGCCCGCGACCGGGGCCTTCGGGGAAGAGGGTGAGGACGAGGGCCAGCGCGGCGGGTGCCAGGAACGCGGCCCCCACGCCCTGTGCCGCGCGGGCGGTGATGAGGAGCGGCGCCGACGGGGCGCCGGCCGCGCCGAGCGAGGCCAGCGCGAAGAGAGTCGTGCCCGCCGTGAACACCCGGCGGCGACCGAGGAGATCCGAAAGCCGTCCGCCGAGCAGCAGGAGCGACCCGAAGGCCAGGACGTAGGCGTTGACCACCCAGGAGAGTGCGGCCGCGGACATGTGCAGTCCGTCGCGGACGGAGGGGAGTGCCACGTTCACGATGGACGTGCTGAGGACGACGAGGAACTGGGCCGTGGCGAGGGCCGCGAGTGCGGCCCGCCGTCGCGGTGCCTGCCGTATGTCGGGTGGCTCTGCCGTCGCCGTCACGATCTCCTCCTTTGAAGAGAGTGGTTAATCACTCACTCGTTGGTTCCCGGAAAGAGCCGCGTGGTCCGCGGCCCTCGTGGTGGGTCTGTCTCAGTAGTGTCGGATGCCGGCCAACAGCGTTCTGGTCCAGGGTGCGTCGGTCTCCGTCGCGCCGATGGACACCACCACGTTGCACAGGAATCCCGTGGCGAAGAATCCCTGGATCGACTCGTCGGTCGCGCCGGAGGCGGACCGTACGTACTCCACCAGTCGTGCGTACATCGTCTGCACGGCCACTCTGATCGCCGGTTCGCTCGCTGCGCAGTTCGCGTGCATGAGTACCCTGAGCAGGTCGTCCCGGTCCGCGATCAGATGTGCGTACGCGTCGCCCATCGCGTCCAGCACGGCAGCCGGCTCGGCGCTCCCGACCGTGCTGACCGCTTCGGCCAGCCGCTCCCGGATCAGTCGGGAGCAGTTGTCGATCACGGCGACGAACAGGGCTTCCTTGTCGGGGAAGAGTCGGTACAGGTACGACTGCGAGATCCCGGCTCCCTTGGCCACCTCCGTGGTGGACGTGCCGTAGTACCCGCGCGCTGCGAACGCCCTGGAGGCGGTGGTCAGTACGTCACCGCGTCGGGCGTCGGCCGTGGAGAGCTGCCGCGTCTTCGTCGTAGCCATGTGAGTAATAGACCACTCACACATGATCGATGTCAACCCCACCGCTATGACCGCACGGGGGACGCGGAAGGCCCCGCGCTCCGTCACGGAGCGCGGGGCCTTCCCTGCGGTGGGATGGTGCCGGGCAGGGACCCGGCGACGGTTACCGCAGTCGTGCCATGAGTGCGTGCTCGACGAGGGTGATGAGTGCGCTTTTGGCGTCGGCGCGGTGGCGGGCGTCGGTGGTGATGATCGGGGTGTCGGGGCCGATCTGGAGTGCTTCGCGGACTTCGTCGGGGTTGTAGGGCTGGTGTCCGTCGAAGCCGTTGAGGGCGATGACGAAGGGCAGGCCGCTGTTTTCGAAGTAGTCGACTGCGGGGAAGCAGTCGGCGAGTCTGCGGGTGTCGACGAGGACGACGGCGCCGATGGCGCCGCGTACGAGGTCGTCCCACATGAACCAGAACCGGTCCTGTCCGGGGGTGCCGAACAGGTAGAGGATGAGGTCCTGGTCGAGGGTGATGCGGCCGAAGTCCATGGCCACCGTGGTGGTGGTCTTGTCGCCGGTGTGGGTGAGGTCGTCGATGCCGGCCGATGCGGACGTCATGACGGCCTCGGTACGCAGCGGGTTGATCTCTGAGACGGCGCCGACGAACGTGGTCTTGCCCACGCCGAAGCCGCCCGCAACCACGATCTTCGCGCTGGTGGTTGAGCGGGCTGCACCGCCGCTAGAGCTTGCGAAGTCCACTGAGCACCCTTTCGAGCAGTGTCACGTCTGGCTGGCCGCCGGCGGACTGGTCGCCGCCGGGCTGGTGGATGGCGACGAGTCCGGCCTCCGCCAGGTCGGCGACGAGGATCCGGGCAACGCCGAGGGGGATGGAGAGGAGTGCCGAGATCTCAGCCACCGACTTGATCTCGAAGCACAGCCTGCAGATCCGCTGGTGCTCGGGCAACTGCCCTTGCAGCCGCGCGGGATCGGCTGTAGTGCTGACCAGCGCCTCGATGGCCAACTGGTAGCGCGGCCGGGTCCGGCCGCCGGTCATCGCGTACGGACGGACCAGCGGGTTGTGGTTGACCGAGGCGGGGGCGGGCTCGGGGGGCCGCCGGGGCTGGACGGGCTGGATCCGGGGACTCTGCGGCTGCCCGTACGACGGGTCGTACGGCTGCTGCGGCCGTTGGTAGGGCTGCGGGCCGCTGCCTCTGCCGTTGCTCGGTGCGGAGGGAAAGTTGAAGCGGTTCTGACCCTGCTCACCCGAGGACTGTTGAGCACCTTCATAGGGGTGTCCGCCTGGGGGTGTTGCCACTTTTCCTCCTCCGAGTGCCCGTACGCCCGGTCCAAGTCCCTGTGGAGCCGCGCCACCGCACCTTACGGCGCGGTGGCGGCAAACGCACTGCCGTTCAGCTAGTTGAGAAGACTTCCTTGCAGTTCGGCACGCAGGTCCGGGGTGAGGACACTGCCCGCACGATCCACCAGGAGGGCCATCTCGTAGCCCACGAGGCCGATGTCGGCCTCCGGGTGGGCGAGTACGGCCAGCGAGGAACCGTCCGAGATGGACATGATGAAGAGGAAGCCGCGCTCCATCTCCACGACGGTCTGGTTGACCGCGCCGCCCTCGAAGATCCGGGACGCTCCCGCGGTCAGCGAGGTCAGCCCGGACGCGACGGCCGCCAGCTGGTCGGCGCGGTCGCGCGGGAATCCCTCGGACATCGCCAGCAGGAGTCCGTCGGCGGAGACCACCACCGTGTGGGACACCCCGGGGGTGTTGTCCACGAAGTTGGTGATCAACCAGTTCAGATTCTGCGCCGCCTGGCTCATCGGGCTCACACTAACGCTCCTGGTTGTAGGTGCTACCCGGGCCGAAGCCCGATCCGTTCGTGTCCGTTCCCGCGCTGCGACCCTTCTGGACGCCGCGCCGCAGGTTGCTCAACCTGCCGCGCACGTCCTCGGGGGCGCGGGAGACCTGTGGGCCGCCCTGCGGGGTCTGCTCCGCCGTGCCCTCGACCAGATTGGCCTTGGGAACCCGTCGGGGGAGGCCGGACGAGGTGACTCCGCCCGCCTTGGGCTCGCGGAGCTTGCCGGCCCGCTGCCAGCGCTCGTCGTTCTTCGAGCGCCAGTCGTCGGAGCCGTCCGCCTCCGCATGCCCACCCAGCGGGGCCTGCTGTGCCGGTCCTGCCTGTGCCTCGTCGGTACCGGCGGACTGCCACTGCTGTCCCTGCTGGCTGCTGCCGCGCCGCGGCAGACCTGCATCGGTCAGCTGGTGGCCGGTGCTCGGGGTCGGACCCGGACGTTCGAAGCCTACGCTCTCGGGGGCGTTCACGGGAGCGGCGGGAGCAGATTCCGCATCCGCCCGGTACTCCGGCTCATAGCCGTCCTGGTACGCGTCCTGATCCGCCCACTCCCCCTGGTGGGACTGGGGAGAGTACTGGTCGTCGTATTGTGCCTGGGACTCCTGGGGAGCAGCATATGCAGCCTCCGCATAGGCCTGCTCACGGGGTTCGGGGTAACCGCCGGAAACCTGGAACTCGCCCGTGTTGCCGTAGCCGTCGACCTCGTAGCCGTTCTGCTCGTAGCCCGCCTGGTCGTGGGCGCCGTAGCCGTTCTGCTCGTAGCCCGCCTGCTCCTGGGCGCCGTAGCCGTTCTGCTCGTAGCCCCCCTGCTCCGCGGTCGCGTAGCCCTGCTCGTACTGCCCCTCGGCGTAGCCCTCCGGCCCGCCCTGGGGGTGCTGTGCCTGGTCGTGGAACAGCGGGCTGTCATCGTCCTGTCCCTGGGCCTCCAGGGCCGCACGGCGCCCCTCACGCATCAGCGAGCGGTTCACCGGGTCCAGGTGACGTTCCTCGCCCGACGAGTCGTCCTCGTAGCGGGAGTCGTCGAAGCCCAGCTCCGCTGCGGTGCGCAGGGGAGCGGTCTCGAAGGCCTGCTGCGCCGGGATGATCTGCGAGACGGTGAAGTCGTCCTCGGGCAGCGGATCGCCGCCGCCACCGTGGGTGATCGCGTCCGGGAGCATGACCAGCGAGGTCGTACCCGCCTGCTCGCCAGAGGGCCGCAGTTGCACGCGGATGCCGTGCCGGTCGGCCAGGCGGCCGACCACGAACAGGCCCATGCGCTGGGAGACGGCGGCGTCCACCGTCGGGGGCTTGGCGAGCTTGTGGTTGATGTCCGCGAAGTCCTCGGCGGTCAGCCCGATGCCCTTGTCGTGGATCTCGATCATGACCCGACCGTCGGGCAGGCGGGTCGCGGTGACACGGACCTTGGTCTGCGGCGAGGAGAAGGACGTGGCGTTCTCCAGGAGCTCGGCGAGGAGGTGCACGAGGTCGGTCACGGCCTGGCCGTGGATCTCGGTCTCCGGGACGCCGGTGAGCTCGATGCGCTCGTAGGACTCCACCTCGGACGAGGCGGCGCGCAGCACGTCGACCAGCGGAACAGGCTGGTTCCAGCGGCGGCCCGGCTCCTCGCCGGCGAGGACGAGGAGGTTCTCGCCGTTGCGGCGCATACGGGTCGCCAGGTGGTCCAGTCGGAAGAGGTTCTCCAGCTGGTCCGGGTCGGCCTCGTTGTTCTCCAGGTCCGTGATCAGGGTCAACTGTCCCTCGATCAGCGACTGGTTGCGACGCGACAGGTTGGTGAAGATCGCGTTGACGTTGCCCCGGAGCATGGCCTGCTCGGCGGCGAGCCGGACGGCCTCACGGTGGACCTGGTCGAAGGCGCGGGCGACCTCGCCGATCTCGTCCTGAGTGTCGATCGGGATCGGTTGGACCCGGGTGTCGACCCGCCCCGGCTCGGCGCGGGACAGCTGGTCGACGAGCATCGGCAGTCGCTGCTCGGCGATGTTGAAGGCCGCGGTGCGCAGCTGGCGCATCGAGCGGCTCATCTGGCGGGCGACGGCACCGGCCAGGATGAAGGCGGTGAGCAGCGCGATCACGGTGACGAGACCGTTGACGATCGCCTCGGTCTTGGCCTCGTCGGAGACGCGGGCGGCCTCGACCACGGCCTTGTCCACGAGGTCCTTCTCGACCTCGCTGTAGCCCTGGAACTTGGCGGTGGCCGCGGCCATCCAGATGTCCGGGGTGACGCCGTCACCCGCGAGCTGCTTGGGGCTCTTGCCGGTGCTGATCGCGGCGACCATGCCGTCGTAGACGGAACCGCCCTTGTTCGGCGGTGGCGTGAGCTCGATGCCCTTGGCGGCGGCGGTCTCGGCGGCCGCCTTGAGCTGCTTGCTGCCTTCCTGCGACTTGCGGGCCATCACCGCCCTCAGCTTCTCGGTGTCCTCGGCGGTGCCACCGCCGACGTACTCACCGAGTGCGATGCCCTCCAGGTAGGCGTACGAAGAGAAGGCGACGGTCTGGCCCGCCTTGATGTTCTGCGACGGGTTCGGCCTGACGAGCAGTTCCATGCCGATGGAGCGCTGGAGCGACTCGGCCGCCTTGGCCAGCTGGATCGCGTAGACGGTGCGGCCGTAGCTCGTGACGTTGCCGGTACCCAGGCCGAGTTCGTTGGAGAACTCCATCAGGTAGTGCTGGACGAGCGTGTAGCTCTCCTGCGTGGCGACCGGACCGTACTCGTCGTCCGCGGGGTCGTCGGGGTTCTTCTCGGACTTCTCCGCGGTCTCGAAGGACTCGGTGTAGGCCCTGGTGCGGAGCTGCTCCAAAGCCGGCTCGGCACGGCGGAACAGCTTCAGGCGCCGTTCCACGCCCTGCTTCGCGGGCATGTCCTTCACGGCCTCGTCGAACTTCTTCTTCGCGGCGTCCGTGACGGCCCTGGCGCCGGCGACGACCTTGTCGTCCTTCTTGCCCTCGAGGAGCGGCTTTGCGGTGAGGTCACGCTCGTTGAGGAGGGCCTGGCCGTACTCCGAGGCGGCACGCACGATGAGCGCCGTCTTCTCGGCGTCCTGTGCCTCGTTCCAGGTGTCGATCGATCCCTTGACCTGGAAGCCGCCCATGACGAGGCCGACCAGCACGGGTATGAGGAGGATCGCGTTCAGGCGGGTGGGGACCCGCCAGTTACGCGGTGACAGCCTGCTGGAGCTGCCCTTCGGGGAGGGCTCCACCGGCTGCTGCACATCCGCAGGCGACGCCGCTGCACGCGGGGGCGGGGTGAAGTTGCCCCGCGCCTGCTGCTCTGCGGAGCTCGATTTGCTTCGCCTCACTCGACCAACAACCTCTCGGCGTCGGCACCTAGGTTGTGCCGTTTTTTGTTCAGGGCCGTACTACTCACGAGTTCGTTGATTTCAGCACGTGGACCGGGTCCGTTCCAAACAGCTGGAACCCGTGGTTCAGAGTGGCCCAGGCCGCAGATAAAACGGGCATAAAGAGCGAGGCCTGTCAAAAAGCGGGGCCCACGTGAGCGCAGTGATACCAGTCGGATGCGTCGGGTGTCCGAGCTCGGCCAATTCTCTGTCGAAACGTTATGAACACGCAGGCGGACCGTGTCAAACGACACGATCCGCCACATAAAAACCCTACGACAACTGCCGTATGGCCACAACTACTTGAGTCGTGCCATGAGTGCGTGCTCGACGAGGGTGATGAGTGCGCTTTTTGCGTCGGCGCGGTGGCGGGCGTCGGTGGTGATGATCGGGGTGTCGGGGCCGATCTGGAGTGCTTCGCGGACTTCGTCGGGGTTGTAGGGCTGGTGTCCGTCGAAGCCGTTGAGGGCGATGACGAAGGGCAGGCCGCTGTTTTCGAAGTAGTCGACTGCGGGGAAGCAGTCGGCGAGTCTGCGGGTGTCGACGAGGACGACGGCGCCGATGGCGCCGCGTACGAGGTCGTCCCACATGAACCAGAACCGGTCCTGTCCGGGGGTGCCGAACAGGTAGAGGATGAGGTCCTGGTCGAGGGTGATGCGGCCGAAGTCCATGGCCACCGTGGTGGTGGTCTTGTCGCCGGTGTGGGTGAGGTCGTCGATGCCGGCTGATGCGGACGTCATGACGGCCTCGGTACGCAGCGGGTTGATCTCTGAGACGGCGCCGACGAACGTGGTCTTGCCCACGCCGAAGCCGCCCGCAACCACGATCTTCGCGCTGGTGGTTGAGCGGGCTGCACCGCCGCTAGAGCTTGCGAAGTCCACTGAGCACCCTTTCGAGCAGTGTCACGTCCGGCGTTCCGCCGGCCTCTCCGTTGCCCGGCTGGTGGATCGCCACCATGCCGGCCTCCGCCAGGTCCGCCACCAGGATCCTCGCAACCCCGAGCGGCATCGACAGGAGGGCCGACACCTCGGCCACCGACTTGACCTCGCGGCAGAGGTGGCAGATCCGCTGGTGCTCGGGCAGCAGCCCGGCGAGGTGGGCGGGATCGGCCGTGGTGCTGACCAGCGCCTCTATCGCGAGCTGGTAGCGCGGCCGGGTCCGGCCACCGGTCATCGCATACGGACGCACCAGCGGCTGGTCGCCCTCAAGCCCGTAGTCGGTGTCCGCGTGGGCACCGTACGGATCGTGAGAGGCGGGTGGCGGGGTCATGAATCCTCCGGGCGTGACAGCAAGTGGTCGACTGTGCCGTCTGACTGGGCCGGTGGGGGGCCGGTTGGGGCGGCCTGACGGTATGTAGGCGGTAGCGGGGTACCTGGGGGTGTGCCTGGGGCGCACACCCTTGTTCGGCAGTCTTCCTGCGCGGTTCTAGTGCAGCAGACTCCCCTGGAGTTCGGCACGCAGGTCCGGGGTGAGGACGGTGCCCGCACGATCCACCAGGAGGGCCATCTCGTAGCCCACGAGGCCGATGTCGCACTCGGGGTGGGCGAGTACGGCAAGGGAGGAGCCGTCGGAGACGGACATGATGAAGAGGAAGCCGCGCTCCATCTCCACGACGGTCTGGTTGACCGCGCCGCCCTCGAAGATCCGGGACGCTCCCGCGGTCAGCGAGGTCAGCCCGGACGCGACGGCCGCCAGCTGGTCGGCGCGGTCACGCGGGAATCCCTCGGACATCGCCAGCAGCAGGCCGTCGGCAGACACCACGACCGTGTGGGACACCCCGGGGGTGTTGTCCACGAAGTTCGTGATCAACCAGTTCAGATTCTGCGCCGCCTGGCTCATCGGGCTCAACTAACGCTCCTGCTGGTGAGTGGGGCCGAGGTTGAAGCTACCGGTGGTGGAGTTGTCGGAGCTGCCCGCCTGACGACCCTGCTGGATGCCCCGACGGAGATTGGTCAGCCGGCCCCGCACGTCATCGGGAGCACGGGAGACCTGCGGACCGGACTGGGTGGTCTGCTCCTGCGCGGTGCCGGGCACGAGGTTCGCGCGCGGTACCCGCTTGGGCAGACCCGAGGTGGTGACGCCGCCGGCCGCGGGCTTGCGGGCCCGCTCGGCCTGGCGCACCAGTTCGTCGTTGGGGGACGTCCGCCAGGCGCCGTTCCCGTTGTGCTGACCGGAATGACCTGCCGGACCCGACTGCGCCGCCTGGCCTGGCTGGGCCGCCGGACCCGGCTGGCCCGCGACCGGCCGGCGCGAGGGCATCGACGAGGCGGGGCGTTCCGCCGGCTGCTGCGGTGCGGCAGGAGGCTGCGCGCCCCCGCCGGCCTGGCCGCCGTGGAACCAGTTCGTCTCCAGCGTGTCGTACAGCGGGGTGCGTCCGTCGCCGGGGCCGGCCGCCGGAGGCAGGGCCTCGGGCTGCGGCTGCGCGGGCAGGCTCGCGGCCGGCGGACGCGGTGCCGAGAAGTCGGCATTGCCACCGCGCTGGTGACGTGGGCCCTGCTGACCGGGAGCCGGTGCCTGGGGACGCTGTGCTTGTCCGTAGCCGGCGCCGGCCTGGGGCGTACTCCCGAAGTCCGGACGGGCGAACTGGTTGGTGGCCGCCGGGTCCTGGGCACCGGGGCGCGGCGCCTCGCCGTAGCCCCCGGCATCAGGACGGGCGAACCGGCCCGTGGACTCGTGCTCCTCGTGTCCGCGCGGCGCGTCCGGAACGGGGCGCTGCTGCTCGTCGCCCCAGCCGCCAAACGCGCCGCTGCCGGGCAGCTCGGCACGCGTGCCACCGGTGGTCGGCAGCCGGCGCCCGCGGTCATCGCCGGCCGGAGCGTTGTGCCGTCCGGAGGTGGTGCGGCCGCGGCCGTCGTTCTCGCCCTGACGGGATTCGTTGCGGTCCTGTCCGCCCGGTGCCTGAGCACCCGGACGGCCACGACCGGCGTCCATACCGAACGCACCCGCGGGAGCACCGCCCTGGCGGGCGAAGCCCTGCTCCTGGTCGCTCTGTTGCGAGCCGCCCGGGAACGCGGCGCCGTCCCGCCCGGGAAGTGCCGCCCGGGAACCCGTTCCGGAGGCGACCTGCCCGCGAGGGGCGCCGGCGCCGAGCCGGCCGCCGGGCGCGCCACCGCTCGAGGGACCGCCGCCGCTCGAGGGACCGCCGCCGACTCCGGGCCGGCCGCCACCGGCCGCACCGGGACCGCCGGGCAGCCGGCCGCCGCCAGGAGGTGTCTGCGGTACGGCTCCCTGGCCGCCCGCACCCGGCTTGGTCGGGGGCTTCTTGCCGCCGTGGGCCACGTCCACGGGGAGCATGACGAGCGCGGTCGTGCCACCGGAGTCGGAGGGACGGAGCTGGATACGGATGCCGTGTCGCAGGGACAGGCGACCGACCACGAACAGGCCCATGCGGCGCGAGACCGACACGTCCACGGTCGGCGGCGACGCCAGGCGCTCGTTGATCGCGGCGAGGTCCTCGGGGGAGAGGCCGATGCCGGTGTCGTGGATCTCGACCAGGACGCGTCCGTCCGGCAGCGCGTGACCGGTCACCCGGACCTTGGTCTGCGGGGACGAGAACGACGTCGCGTTCTCGAGCAGCTCGGCGAGGAGGTGCACGAGGTCGTTGACCACTCGGCCGGCGACCTCGGTCGCCGGTACCGCGGCCAGTTCGATGCGCTCGTACTGCTCCACTTCGGATGCCGCGGCACGGAGGACGTCGACCAGGGGGACGGGCCGGGTCCAGCGACGGCCGGGCTCCTCGCCGGCGAGGACGAGGAGGTTCTCGCCGTTCCGGCGCATACGGGTCGCGAGGTGGTCCAGCTTGAAGAGCGAGGACAGCTGGTCCGGGTCGGCCTCGCGGGACTCCAGCTCGGAGATGAGGGAGAGCTGGCGCTGGATGAGACCCTGCGACCGGCGCGAGAGGTTGGTAAACATCGCGTTGACGTTGCCCCGCAGGAGGGCCTGCTCGGCGGCGAGGCGGACCGCTTCGCGGTGCACGTCGTCGAAGGCCGCGGCCACCTTTCCGATCTCGTCCCGCGAGTGGACACCCACGGACTCCACCGTGGTGTCGACGTCCTGCGGGTCGGTCTCGGAGAGCTGCTTGACCAGTTCGGGAAGTCGGTTCTGGGCGACCTTGGTCGCGGTGTCCTGCAGCTTGCGCAGCGAGCGGATCATGGATCGGGCCACGACGAAGGCGCCGACGAGCGAGACGCCCAGCACGACGAGGATCAGCGCACCGTTGATGATGGCGTCCCGCTGCCGCTCCTGCTTGAGCTCGCGGGCCTTGCTCTCCATCTCACCGAGAAGCGTCTTCTCGATGGTGTTCATCGCGTCGATCTTGGTGTCGGCCTGGTCGGTCCAGTCCTTGTAGCCACGCCGCGCCACTGCGGGGAGGCCGCCCGACGTCGACAGCACGCGGTTCGCGTACTGGTCGGCTTCGGTGATCTCGGAGTTTCCGTCAACCAGCGGGGCGATGAGGTCCTCGGAGTTGCCGCCGAGGGAGGCGTAGATCCGCTTGAACGACTCGAGTGCCACCCGCTCGTTCTCTCGGGCGTCGTCACCGGTGAGACGGTCGTTCTCGTTGAGCTTTCCGACGGTGTCCGCGTTCGCCGGCAGCGCTGCGGCGATGATCCCTCGCTGGATGGAGGAGTACTCCTTGGCGGCGGAGAACGCTGCCAGGGCACGGGTCCGCTTGATCATCTCGGGGTTGTTCGTTGCCTGTGCCATGTCTTGGGACAGGGTCAGCAGCGAGTCGATCAGACGCCCGTACTGGTTGATCGTCTGGGTGTTGGAGCCGTTCGGCTTGTAGGCCTGCTGCCGGATCGAGCTGATCTTGTTGACCTGCTGGGCGATCTGGCTGACGTTGGAGTGGATGCTCTCCAGCGTCTCGTCACCCGTCGTGTCACCGATACCCGCCGTGGCGGCCAGGAAGGACGCCTTCTTGCGGTCGGTCTCGGTACGGGGCTGGGACACCTCGAAGGAGGTCACGGAGCCGCCGTGCTTCAGCGGGCCGGCCGCGTGGTCGCGCTCCTCCTGGAGTGCTTCGGCGAGTGCCGTCGCTTCCTTGGTGAGCTTGGTCAGCAGCTGCATGTGGTCGAGCTGCTCGATCTCGTTCATGGACTCGTTGATGCGGAGTCCACCCAGGGTGGTCGCAGCGACCACGGGGAGGGCGAGCAGCGACACCAGCCGGGTGCTGATGCGCCAGTTCCGCAGGGCTATTCGCGAGCCCGTGTCGGAAGGACCCTTGGGCTTGGGGCGGTCCGCCGGCTCGGCGGCGGAGGGCGTCGCGCCTGAGCGCTTCCCGCGATCGCCGCCGTCGCCGGTCGGGCCCTGGTTCTGGGTGTGCTGGGGCGAGGAGCCGCGGTCGGTCCCGCCGTGCGGCTCGTGTTCAGCTGCAGCTTCCCCTTGGCCCTGGCGGGCCTGGGGACGCCCGATGCCATCCCTCTTGAAACGTCCCTGCACTAGCGTCGCAACCTCTGGACCAGGCGTCCCCCCGCAGAACGGCGGGACGGTGTCGGCGTGGTAGGGCGGTGGAGGCGCCCCATGGTGGTCGTGGAGTGACCGGCGCTCCTCCCCCTTCCACCGCCGCTCGGCGCTGCGTTGCGCCGCCTGCGCGCCGGCCTCTTAGACCCGCGGCGGTGCGTGGAATTCCAGCACAGTGCAGGATCTGCAACAAGAGCCGTGTACCGGGCTGTGACCTGAGTGACACGATGTGACCATTGTGTCACGAGCCGTAGAAAGTGATCTCGGATAAAAGGGACCTTTATTGACGAGTCCCTTACGGGCAGGGGGTGTCCCAGTCGCCATGATCAGGAGCGGAATGGCTGATTCGCGTACGCAATGTCCGTTTCCCGAGGTGACGCATGGTGCCTCGAATGCCGGAATTGCGTGTTGATTGGTGAGCAAACTCACACGTAGATCGTTGAGTCTTCCGCACTTTCGCAGGCAATCGGATGTTTAGCCTGACGCTTTACAAACCACGGCACTCTGACTAGGCGAGCGATGAAGACGACGATGATGTTCCGCAACATAGCCAACCCCCAGCGCACCACGCTGGCGCACCTGAGTGACGCCGGCGAGCTGCAGCCGGAGGCCCAGCCGGAGCAGTCGCCCCTCCTTCCCTCGGTCACGGCCAACCCCCGCCGCACGACCCTGATGGACGCTCCCGCGGCGCCGTAGCCGGCGTCGCCGTCATACGCGGGGCAGGGGGGTCGTGCCGCGTTAGCCTGGAGCGTCAGACTCCAGCCAGCGGAACCAGGGGGCACAGGCATCCCGTGCGCATCGCCAGATTCTCCATCGACGGCAATGTCGCCTTCGGCGCGGTCGAGGGCGAAGGAACCGGCGACCCCGCCGGTCTCGTCCTCGACATCATCAAGGGCATTCCCTACACGGACTTCGAACTCTCGGGTACGAAGGTCCCGCTGAGCAAAGTCCGGCTGCTGCCGCCCGTCCTCCCCAACAAGGTCGTGGCCATCGGCCGCAACTACGCGGAGCACGCGGCGGAGCTCGGCAACGAGGTCCCCGACGTCCCGGTCGCCTTCTTCAAGCCGACCACCTCGGTGATCGGTCCGGGCGATGCCATCGAGTACCCCACCTTCTCCGACGAGCTGCACCACGAGGCGGAGCTCGCCGTCGTCATCGGCCGCATGTGCCGTCAGGTCCCCCGTGACCGCGTCAAGGACGTGATCTTCGGGTACACCTGCGCCAACGACGTCACCGCACGCGACGTCCAGAAGCGCGAGAAGCAGTGGGCGCGCGCCAAGGGGTTCGACACCTCCTGCCCGCTCGGCCCCTGGGTGGAGACCGGCCTCGACCTGACGGCTGCGGAAGACCTCACGATCCAGTGCACGGTCAACGGCGAACAGCGCCAGCTGGGTCGGACGAGCGACATGATCCGCTCCATCGAGGACCTGGTCGTCCACATCACCGAGGCCATGACGCTGCTCCCCGGAGACGTCATCCTCACCGGCACCCCGGCCGGGGTCGGCCCCCTCAACGTCGGCGACGAGGTCGCCGTCACCATCGAAGGCATCGGCACTCTCACCAACAAGGTGATCAAGCGTGGCTAACGCGATCCGCGTACGTTTCTGTCCCTCGCCGACCGGCAACCCCCATGTGGGCCTGGTCCGCACTGCCCTGTTCAACTGGGCCTTCGCCCGTCACCACCAGGGCACCATGGTCTTCCGCATCGAGGACACCGACGCGGCCCGGGACTCGGAGGAGTCGTACGAGCAGCTGCTCGAATCGATGCGCTGGCTCGGCCTCGACTGGGACGAGGGCCCCGAGATCGGCGGACCCCACGCCCCGTACCGGCAGTCGCAGCGCATGGACCTCTACAAGGACGTCGCGGCAAAGCTCCTCGCCGGCGGCCACGCCTACCACTGCTACTGCTCGGTCACCGAGTTGGACGAGCGCCGCGAGGCCGCGCGTGCCGCCGGTCGCCCGTCCGGGTACGACGGCCACTGCCGCGATCTGACCGCCGAGCAGAAGGCCGCCTACGAGCGCGAGGGCCGCGAGGCGATCGTCCGCTTCCGGATGCCGGACGAGCCGATCACCTTCACCGACCTCGTGCGCGGCGAACTGACCTTCACCCCGGAGAACGTGCCGGACTACGGCATCGTCCGGGCCAGCGGTGCTCCCCTGTACACGCTCGTCAACCCCGTCGACGACGCGCTCATGGAGATCACGCACGTGCTGCGGGGCGAGGACCTGCTGTCCTCCACCCCTCGCCAGATCGCCCTCTACAAGGCGCTGATCGAGCTCGGCGTCGCCAAGGAGATCCCGGCCTTCGGGCACCTCCCCTACGTGATGGGCGAGGGCAACAAGAAGCTCTCCAAGCGCGACCCGCAGGCCTCCCTCAACCTCTACCGGGAGCGTGGCTTCCTCCCCGAGGGGCTGCTCAACTACCTGTCCCTGCTCGGCTGGTCCTTCTCCGCGGACCAGGACGTGTTCACGATCCCGCAGATGATCGAGAAGTTCGACATCGCGGACGTCAACTCCAACCCGGCGCGCTTCGACCTGAAGAAGGCCGAGGCGATCAACGCGGACCACATCCGCCAGCTGGACGTGAAGGCCTTCGCCGCCGCCTGCGAGCCCTGGCTGACGGCCCCGCACGCCAACTGGGCGCCCGAGGGCTTCGACCGGGCCGCCTGGGAGGCCATCGCCCCCCACGCCCAGACGCGGCTGACCGTGCTCTCCGACATCACCGCCAACGTGGACTTCCTCTTCCGCGAGGAGCCGGTCGAGGACGAGGCGTCCTGGCAGAAGGCGATGAAGGAGGGCTCCGACGCGCTGCTGCGCACCGCGCGCGAGAAGCTCCAGGCCGCCGACTGGTCCAGCCCGGAGTCCCTGAAGAACGCCGTCCTGGCGGCCGGCGAGGAGCACGGCCTCAAGCTGGGCAAGGCCCAGGCTCCGGTCCGGGTAGCGGTCACCGGCCGCACGGTCGGCCTGCCGCTCTTCGAGTCGTTGCAGATCCTGGGGGAGGAGCGCACCCTCGCCCGTATCGACGCCGCGCTGGCGAAGCTCACGGCCTGAGGCCGGTGGTTCGGGGGCGGCGGCCGGACCGGCCACCGCCCCCGTGCGATTCGGTGGGCCGGGCCACGGTGCGGACGGCGTCCCTCGCCCGTCAGGGGGCCGCAGTCGGTGTCCGTTCACGACGACGCCCGCTCACCACTGTCGGGACCACCTTCCGTGACGAGTCGGGGCTCACCGGCACGCTCGCCCCACTCGGCGACCGGCTGTGGCTGCCTTCGGCTCGTGTCGTGGCTTGCCACCCGTTCGTCGGCCCCGGCCGGGGCGGTGCCCGACCCTCCACCGAGGAGGCCCCGCCGGGCCGACACCGCGTGGAGTGCGCCGTGGCCGGCCACCGGGCACGCCGGGTCGCGCCCGTGGCCGGCTGGAGCGTGGGGCGCGGTGCCGTGGGCGCGGTCACCTACTTCGTCACCGACTCCTCCGCCGCCCCGAGGAGGCGCTCCCGCCCCTGGCGTAGCCTCGGACCATGCCGATCCGCGCCGTCCTTTGGGACATCGACGACACGATCTTCGACTACGCCCGGGCCGACCGCACCGGCATGGAGCAGCACCTGCTCGCCGAAGGGCTGGGCGAGGACGGGACCTCCGCCGACGAAGCCCTGGTGCGGTGGAAGGAGCTCACCCGCCTGCACTGGCGGCGCTTCGAAGCGGGCGGCGTGTCCTTCGAGGCCCAGCGCCGCGACCGGGTCCGGGACTTCCTCGGGGCGCCGGACCTCGGCGACGACGAGGCCGACGCGTGGTTCGGTCGGTACCTCGCCCACTACGAGGCGGCCTGGGAGCTCTTCCCCGACGCCCTGCCCGTACTCGATCTGCTGGCGGCGGACTTCCGGCACGGCGTGCTGTCGAACTCGTCGATCCACAACCAACAGCGCAAGCTGACCGTGCTGGGTGTACGGGACCGCTTCGAGACGGTCGTCTGCGCGGCCGAGCTGGGGGTCGCCAAGCCCGAGGCGGCCGCCTTCCACGCGGCGTGCGAGGAGCTCCGGCTGCCGCCGCACGAGGTCGCGTACGTCGGGGACCAGCCCGACGTGGACGCAGGCGGAGCCGCGGCGGCCGGGTTGACCGGCATCTGGCTGGATCGCGACGGACTGGGCGGGAGACCCGAACTGATCCGGATCGCCGGTCTCACGGAGCTCCCGGGCCTGCTGCGGCGGGATACCCGTTTTGGAGCGCCGTCCACCTTCGGGTAATGTTCTTCCTGCGCCAAGGGGAGCGGGCCGAAAGCCCGAAACCGACAGCGCAAACCCGAACAAAACCCCCGCCGGGGGTTGAGTTTTGGTGGCCTATGGTGTAATTGGCAGCACGACTGATTCTGGTTCAGTTAGTCTTGGTTCGAGTCCAGGTAGGCCAGCTCGCAGAGCTCATCTGCAAAGCCCCCGTTGTGTAGCGGCCTAGCACGCTGCCCTCTCAAGGCAGTAGCGCCGGTTCGAATCCGGTCGGGGGTACAGATCCTTCCCGCGGGATCACCAGGGTCGCTCCCTGGTGGCCCCGATGCAGGATCGCTAGGGCCCCCGTTGTGTAGCGGCCTAGCACGCCGCCCTCTCAAGGCGGTAGCGCCGGTTCGAATCCGGTCGGGGGTACCAACTGGTCTAAACCACCAGTGGCCTATGGTGTAATTGGCAGCACGACTGATTCTGGTTCAGTTAGTCTTGGTTCGAGTCCAGGTAGGCCAGCGGATCCGTTCCGATGGATCATGATCTTGCCCCCGTTGTGTAGCGGCCTAGCACGCCGCCCTCTCAAGGCGGTAGCGCCGGTTCGAATCCGGTCGGGGGTACATGAGGGTGAGGCCCTCCCCAGTAGGGGAGGGCCTCACCGTTTCCCTGCCGCTCCTCAACCGAAGCGGCGGTTGGACTCCTCGGCCTGGGCCAGTCTGCGCAGGCTCAGCAGTGCGGGCTCGTACAGCACGGTGAAGGCGACCGCCGCCTCCACTTGTTCTTCCCCCGCCGTGTACCGCTCCACCAAGTCCAGGTCACTGACCGCCAGTTCGGCCGCGCTGCGGGCATAGGGAAGCAACTGCTCCACATCGCACGGGTACCCGAGCCGGATGATGGTCGCGACGGCGGACACCAGCGTCCGGTACGGCGGGGCTTCGGACCCGGTTTCCCGGCAGAAGTCCCAGCCGAGTCGCTGGAGTAGGGCGTCCACCGTGTGGCCGGCCGCCGCCCCGGCGGCATCCCCCTCGTCCGTCTGCCGGCCGTGGGGGAGGGCCCAGACGGCGGCGCCGAGCCGCATGTGGTGGTCGCGCGTCTCGTCGCCGATCGCCGCGAGGACCTCGCGTGCGGTTGCCACGGGTATCCGTCCGACCTGGATCAGCGCGCGGACCAGCCGGAGGCGGCGCAGGTGCTCCTCGTCGTACTCGGCCTGGGTCGCGCTGATCCGGTGGCCGGGCGGCAGGAGGCGCTCTCGCAGGTAGTACTTGATCGTGGCGGTGGCCACGCCGCTGCGATCACTCAATTCCGCCAGCTTCATCACTTGCGCCCTTCCTTGGGGAGTGTCACTATCTAACTATAGATAGTTCCACTATCCAACATTCGGCAAGGGGGATCTCATGGGCAGTGAGCCGATCCAGGGACGCATGACAGCCCGGTCGCAGGAGGGAGTGACCGTCTTTCTCATCGGCATGCGGATCAACAGCTTCCGTGCGGTGCGGAGTTGGTGGCCGACGTTCGCCGCCATGCCGCGGATGCTGAAGGAACTGTCGAAGGAGGCGGACAGCGGCCTCCTGGGGTACCGCCTGCTGTGGGGAGGGCCGCGGGTGGTCTACACCGTCCAGTACTGGGAATCACCGGAGAAGCTGCTCGCCTACGCGTCCGCCCAGGGCAAGGAGCACCGCCCCGCCTGGGCCGCGTTCAACCGCCGGATGCGTGAGGGGCGGGACAAAGTCGGCTTCTGGCACGAGACCTACGTCGTTCCGGCCGGGGCGCACGAGTCCATCTACGTGAACATGCCCGAGTTCGGACTGGGCGCGGCGACGGGCGTCGTCCCCGTCGGCCGCCGGGGCGACCGTGCCGCGGAGCGTCTCGGCGGGACCGCCTGAGCCTCCGGCGGGCGGGTCTCCCGGACCGGGAGGCTCGCCCGCGCGCATGCACCTGCCCCCGCCACCGTTGACGCGCGGGCCGGTCGGGCGCGTGCCGGTGGAGCGGACGCCTCCCCGGCGGGGGTCTTCGCGCCGACGGTCCCCGGGATGTCCGGTACGGAGGGGCGTCCGCGTGCGGGCTCCGCGCCGGGGCGGACGCGGTGCAAGGGGAGTCGCGTGCTCGACGGGCGGAGGCTCACGGCAGTCCTTCTTGCCCGTCGGTCCCGGGAGGGCGACGGGTCACCGTTCCGGGGGGAACGCGTGCCCAGGAGTGGCCGTGGGCCCCCGCCCGGTGCTCGGGCAACGGCCGTCCGGCACGTCGTCGCCGACCGTGGTGCACCGTACGCCCCTGGTGCGGTAGACCGCCGGGCGCCTCCGCCGTCAGCTCGGCGTTGCCGGCCCCCCGGTGTCCGCGGTCCTTCCGGGTGTCGTCCGGGACCCGGCTCCCGGACGGACCGGTGGGCGTGTCAGCCCGCGCGCCGGAGCGCGTCGGAGAGGCGGGCGGCCGCGTCGATGACCGCCTGGGCGTGCATCCTGCCCGGATGCCGGGTCAGCCGCTCGATCGGGCCCGAGACCGAGACCGCCGCCACGACGCGGTTGGAAGGTCCGCGGACGGGTGCGGAGACGGATGCGACACCCGGCTCTCGCTCGCCGATCGACTGGGCCCAGCCCCTGCGGCGCACGCCCGACAGGGCCGTCGCCGTGAAGCGGGCGCCCTGCAGGCCCCGGTGCAGCCTCTCCGGCTCTTCCCAGGCCATCAGGATCTGGGCGGACGAGCCGGCCTTCATCGTGAGCGTGGAGCCGACGGGGACCGTGTCCCGGAGCCCGGACAGCCGCTCGGCCGCCGCCACGCAGATGCGCATGTCTCCCTGCCGGCGATACAGCTGCGCGCTCTCGCCCGTCACGTCGCGGAGGTGGGTCAGGACCGGGCCGGCGGTGGCCAGCAGACGGTCCTCGCCGGCCGCCGCGGCCAGCTCGGAGAGCCGCGGGCCGAGGATGAACCGACCCTGCATGTCCCTCGCCACCATCCTGTGGTGCTCCAGGGCCACGGCGAGGCGATGCGCCGTGGGTCGCGCGAGCCCCGTGGCCGCGACCAGCCCGGCGAGGGTGGCCGGACCGGACTCCAGAGCGCTCAGCACCAGAGCTGCCTTGTCGAGTACGCCGACGCCACTACTGTTGTCCATGCAACGATACTCGCGTCTCACTCTGTGAAACGCAAGTTCACATTCTCCGAGAAGTTGCGAACCTGGGTGTGCGACCGCACACGGTCAGGCGCTCCCAGCCCGTCCGGCATGCGGACGACGGCGCAATTGATCTCTAGTGGGGTCCGGCGGTGCTGCCGGGCCGGAGGGAAAGCGATGGGTAGGACACTCGCGGAGAAGGTCTGGGACGATCACGTCGTCCGGCGCGCCGAGGGCGAGCCCGACCTCCTCTTCATCGATCTGCACCTCCTGCACGAGGTGACCAGTCCGCAGGCGTTCGACGGATTGCGGCTCAGCGACCGCCGGGTGCGGCGGCTCGACCTCACCATCGCGACCGAGGACCACAACACCCCGACGCTCGACATCGACAAGCCGATCGCCGACCCGGTCTCCCGCGCGCAGCTGGAGACGCTGCGCAAGAACTGCGCGGAGTTCGGGGTCCGGCTGCACCCGCTGGGTGACGTCGAGCAGGGCGTGGTGCACGTGGTGGGCCCCCAGCTGGGGCTGACCCAGCCCGGCACCACCGTGGTCTGCGGTGACTCGCACACCTCCACCCACGGCGCGTTCGGCGCGTTGGCGTTCGGCATCGGCACCTCACAGGTCGAGCACGTGCTGGCCACCCAGACGCTGCCGATGGCCCGCCCCAAGACCATGGCGATCACCGTCGAGGGCGAGCTGCCCGACGGCGTTGCGGCCAAGGACCTCATCCTGGCCATCATCGCGAAGATCGGTACCGGCGGCGGTCAGGGCTACGTCCTGGAGTACCGCGGCTCGGCCATCGAGGCTCTCTCGATGGAAGCCCGCATGACCATCTGCAACATGTCGATCGAGGCCGGTGCCCGAGCGGGCATGATCGCCCCGGACCGGACGACGTTCGACTACCTGCAGGGGCGCGACCACGCCCCGGAGGGCGCGGACTGGGACGCTGCCGTCGCGTACTGGAAGACCCTGCGCACCGACGACGACGCCGTCTTCGACGCGGAGGTGTTCATCGACGCGGCCGAACTCTCCCCGTTCGTCACGTGGGGCACCAACCCCGGCCAGGGCGCGCCCCTGTCGGCGAGCGTCCCCGACCCGGCTTCGTACGAGGACGCTTCGGAGCGACACGCCGCCGAAAAGGCCCTGGAGTACATGGGGTTGACCGCGGGCCAGCAACTGCGCGACATCAAGGTCGACACCGTCTTCGTAGGCTCCTGCACCAACGGCCGCATCGAGGACCTGCGCTCCGCCGCTGCCGTGCTCGACGGCCGCAAAGTCGCCGACGGCGTACGGATGCTGGTCGTCCCCGGCTCGGTGCGGGTGGCGCTGCAGGCCGTCGAGGAGGGTTTGGACAAGGTCTTCAAGGAGTCCGGCGCCGAATGGCGGCACGCGGGCTGTTCGATGTGCCTGGGGATGAACCCCGACCAGCTGGCCCCCGGTGAGCGCTCCGCCTCCACCTCGAACCGCAACTTCGAGGGCCGGCAGGGCAAGGGCGGACGCACTCATCTGGTCTCCCCGCAGGTCGCGGCCGCTACGGCGGTCCTCGGCCACCTGGCTTCACCCGCCGACCTGACCGACCTGACCGCAGCCACGCCCGCGGGAGTCTGAACACCATGGAAGCTTTCACCACGCACACCGGCCGGGCCGTTCCGCTGCGCCGCAGCAACGTCGACACCGACCAGATCATCCCGGCGCACTGGCTGAAGAAGGTCACCCGCGACGGGTTCGAGGACGGACTGTTCGAGGCCTGGCGCAAGAGCGATGACTTCGTCCTCAACCAGCCCGCGCGGCAGGGTGCGACGGTCCTCGTCGCGGGTCCCGACTTCGGCACCGGTTCCTCCCGCGAGCACGCCGTCTGGGCGCTCCAGAACTACGGTTTCAAGGCGGTCATCTCTGCCCGGTTCGCGGACATCTTCCGCGGTAACTCGCTGAAGAACGGCCTGCTGACCGTGGTTCTGCCGCAGGAGACGGTGGACCGGCTGTGGGCGCTGACCGAGGCGGACCCGAACGCCGAAATCACGGTGGACTTGGAGCAGCGCCAGGTTCGCGCGGCCGGTGTCACCGCCGACTTCGAGCTGGACGACAACGCCCGCTGGCGGCTGCTGAACGGGCTCGACGACATCAGTCTCACCCTTCAGAACGAAGCCGACATCGCGGCCTACGAGGCTTCCCGCCCGGCCTTCAAACCTCGGACGATTGAGGTCTGAGCAGCGCTTTTCCCGTACTGCGCCCCCCGCCTCCCGGTGGGGGGCGCAGCCGCTTGTTGAGACCCTGTCGGGCGACAACTCGCCCCAGATGGCACAATCGGTGCATGGAACGCGACAGCCAACTCGAGCTCTACGAGGTCGTCGCGGCCCGGCTGAAAGAAGCGCACGCAAGGGTGCGTGAACTGCAAGTCCCGGAGGGCGTAAGGATGGCGCTGTCCCGGAAGCTGCTGGCCGTCACGGCCGCGGCGAAGCACGATCTCGCAGGCGCCGCAAGGCGTCTGGACCGGTTGATGAACGACCTCGACGAAGGTCGTTTCCCCTCAGGTGACTGATCACCCGGCGGCTGGATCGATATGCGGCTCGGCCGCGTGGCTGCGACGGTCGACTTCGTTGCGGCACTAGGGTGATTAGCCCGTTTCGTGTTTGATTTGCGGTATATATCTGCCTAACGTGCGAAAAAGCTTGAACACTTTCGTTCCGGCGATGTCTCCGAAGGGGAAGACGTGAACAAGGCGCAGCTCGTAGAAGCGATTGCCGACAAGATGGGCGGCCGACAGCAGGCCGCCGATGCTGTCGACGCGGTACTCGACGCGATCGTCCGCGCGGTTGTCGGCGGCGACCGGGTTTCGGTCACCGGCTTCGGCTCGTTCGAGAAGGTGGACCGCCCGGCCCGCTACGCCCGGAACCCTCAGACGGGTGAGCGCGTACGGGTCAAGAAGACCTCGGTTCCCCGCTTCCGTGCGGGTCAGGGCTTCAAGGACCTGGTGAGCGGTACGAAGAAGCTCCCCAGGGGAGGCGAAGTCTCCGTCAAGAAGGCCCCGAAGGGCAGCCTGCAGGTCGGCGCCGCGGCGAAGAAGGCCGCCGCGAAGAAGGCGACCGCCAAGAAGGCGGCGGCGAAGAAGGCGACGGCGAAGAAGGCCGTGGCGAAGAAGGCGGTAGCCAAGAAGGCCGCCGCGAAGAAGGCTCCGGCCAAGAAGGCCGCGGCGGCCAAGAAGGCGACCACCGCCAAGAAGGCGGCGGCGAAGAAGGCGACGGCCAAGAAGACCGCACCCGCCAAGAAGGCGACGGCCAAGAAGGCTCCGGCCAAGAAGGCCACGGCACGCAAGACCGCTGCCAAGAAGACCACCGCGCGCGGCAAGTAAGCGGCGCGGCACACCAGGGCCACTCACGCGACGGGCCGGACTCCCCGAGGGGAGCCCGGCCCGCGGCGTTTCACGTCCACCGGACGCCGCGCGTCAGCGCGCTCCGGCGGGCCCGGAACCCGCCTCCGGTGACCCACCGTCCGGTCCCGCGGGGACCGGCGGCGCGCCGAGAATTCCGTGGCGGCACGCGTGCGGCCTGCCGGGACCGTGTCGGCTCACAGCGTCTGCAGCGTCACCAGGGTGATCCGTAGGGCCTCCCCCTCGCCCTCGGTCTCGATGCGGACCCGCTGTCCGGGTCGCAGCATCCGCAGACCGCCGGCGTCGAACGCCGCGCCGTCGAAGTCCACCGGGGTGCCGTCGTCGAGCAGCACACTCCCGCTGCGTGTCTGGGGGTCGTACGTGTACGCGGTCGCCTGCATGCCCCGAGGGTATCCGGCGGCGGCCGCGGTGTTCCGCGAGGCCCCGCGCCCGTCAGGGGCCGGCGGGGCGGACGCTAGGCGACGCCCGGTGACGGTAGCGAAACCGCCGCCGTCGCGCATCGAGCGGCCGTCCGCGGCCCGACGCCCAGCGCCAACGCGGCGCGTAGGTCGTCCCCGGTGTCCACGTCCCTGCGCAGCGACTCGACGCCTTCCAATTCGATTTCCACGGCCCCCGAGAGCAAATGCCGGTCCCGCGAGCGGCCCCCGAAAGCCGGCAGCAATTCCACGCCGGGTGCGGCGGCCAGGAATGTCGTGCCAATTCCGGACGCGTCTGCGAGGAAAGCGCGCGGGAATTGCGCCGCCGATGCGAGCACGCGTGCCAATTCCGCAGGCCGGAGCGCCGGAAGGTCCGCGTTGAGTGCGGCCACGGCGGCCTCCGGGCGCACGGCACGCACGGTGTTCGCCCCGTGGGCGAGCGCGGCGTTGAGGCCCGCGCCCGGTGAGTCCGGTACGACCCGCGCACCCACTCCGGCCAGCTCCGCCGATGCCAGCGGATCGTCAGTGACGACCGCCACATCCCGTACCGCGGCACAGGCGAGCGCCGCAGCCACCGTGTCCAGAGCGAAGGCAAGTGCGAATTGTGGGCGCATCACCCCGCCCGAGGTCGCCGCGAGCCTGCTCTTGGCCAGTGCGAGGGGCTTCAGGGGGACCACCAGTGACCAGTGCACGGAGCCCATTGTCACCTGCGCGCCCGGTGGCCAGGCGGCCCCTTCGCGTGGGCGGGGCGTACGGTGTTCTCGACAGGCCGGGGGCCTGGGGCGAGACTTGACCCCCAGCAGCCAGGCGTCAGCCCGGTCACAAGAGAAGGGTGTCCCGAGTGTCCCGCCGCAGAATCGGCTTCTGGTACCGCCTTGCGGCGGTCATCGCGAAACCGCCGCTGGTGGTTCTGTTCAAGCGGGATTGGCGGGGAATGGAGCACATTCCGGCCGAGGGAGGGTTCATCACCGCGGTGAACCACAACTCCTACCTGGACCCGCTCTCCTACGCCCACTACCAGTACAACACCGGACGCGTCCCGCGTTTCCTCGCGAAGGCCGCCCTCTTCAAGGGCTCTTTCGTGGGCACCATACTGCGCGGCACGGGGCAGATCCCCGTCTTCCGCGAGACGACGAACGCCTTGGACGCGTTCCGCGCCGCCGTCGACGCCATCGAGCGCGGTGAGTGCGTCGCCTTCTATCCCGAAGGCACCCTGACCCGTGACCCCGAGCTGTGGCCGATGGCGGGCAAGACCGGTGCAGCCCGTGTCGCTCTCCTCACCAAGGCCCCCGTCGTCCCGGTCGCCCAGTGGGGCGCCAATCTGGCCATGCCGCCGTACGCCAAGGAGAACAAGCTCCGCCTGTTCCCGCGCAAGACACTGATCGTGCAGGCGGGACCACCGGTCGACCTCTCCCGCTTCCACGGTCTGGAGCCCACCCCCGAAGTGTTGCGCGAGGCCACGGAGGCCATCATGGCCGCGATCACGGGGTTGCTGGAGGAGGTACGGGGCGAGAAGGCGCCGACCGAACCCTACGACCACCGTCTGGCGAGGGCCGAACAGCGACGCAAGGCCGCTGGGGAGGGAACGAAGTGACTCGTCCCGTCAAGGCCGCGGTGTTCGGCACCGGATCCTGGGGCACGGCCTTCTCGATGATCCTCGCCGACGCCGGGTGCGAGGTTGCCCTCTGGGGGCGCCGCGCCGAGCCGGTCGACGCCATCAACGCCACCCGGACGAACCCCGACTACCTTCCAGGAGTGACGCTCCCCGAAGCGGTGCGGGCCACCACGGACGCCGCCGAGGCGGCCCGCGATGCCGACTTCACCGTCCTCGTCGTGCCCTCCCAGACCCTGCGCACCAACCTCACGGAGTGGGCGCCGCAACTGGCGCCCGACACCGTCCTGGTCTCCCTGATGAAGGGCGTCGAACTGGGCACGGCCAAGCGCATGAGCGAGGTCATCGAAGAGGTTGCCAAGGTGCCGGCGCAGCGGGTGGCCGTGCTGACGGGGCCCAACCTGGCCCGGGAGATCGCCGACCGCCAGCCGGCCGCCGCCGTCGTGGCCTGCTCGGACGAGACGGTCGCCCAGCGCCTCCAGTCCGCCTGTATGACCCCGTACTTCCGGGCGTACACCAACACCGACGTCGTCGGCTGTGAACTCGGTGGAGCGGTCAAGAACGTCATCGGCCTCGCCGTCGGCATCGCGGACGGCATGGGGCTCGGGGACAACTCGAAGGCCACCCTGATCACGCGTGGCCTCGCCGAGACGACCAGGCTGGGCCTCGCGATGGGCGCCGACCCGATGACCTTTGCCGGGCTCGCCGGGCTCGGTGACCTCGTGGCGACCTGTTCCTCGCCGCTCTCCCGGAACCACACCTTCGGCACCAACCTCGGCCGGGGCATGACGCTCCAGGAGACCATCGCCGCCACCAAGCAGACCGCCGAAGGCGTCAAGTCCTGCGAGTCGGTGTTGGATCTGGCCCGGCGGCACGGGGTCGACATGCCCATCACCGAGACGGTCGTGTCGATCGTCCACGAGGGCAAGCCGCCGGTCGTCGCGCTCAAGGAACTGATGTCGCGCAGCGCCAAGCCCGAGCGCCACTGACGTACGCCGCCCAGGCGGGCCGGCGGCGCGGGCCTGCCGCCGCGGCGAGGGCGCAGGGTACGCTCATCGCGATATGAGCGAGAACCTGTCCCAGAGCACCGGCCTTGTCCCCACCGGCGGCGAGGCGCACCGCAAGCCGCGCGTCGCGGTCGTCTTCGGCGGCCGCAGCTCCGAGCACGCGATCTCCGTGGTGACGGCCGGTGCCGTACTGCGTGCGATCGACCGCACCAAGTACGACGTGCTGCCCATCGGCATCACCTCGGACGGGCGGTGGGCGCTGACCGCCGACGAGCCGGACCGGATGGCCATCGCCGACCAGAAGCTGCCGTCCGTCAGCGACCTCGCGGAATCCGTCGAGGGCGGCGTGGTCCTCCCCGTCGACCCGTCCAGCCGCGAGGTGGTCTACAGCGAGCCCGGCTCCGTGCCCAAGGCGCTCGGTGAGGTCGACGTGGTCTTCCCGGTGCTGCACGGCCCGTACGGTGAGGACGGCACCCTGCAGGGCCTGCTGGAGCTCTCCGGTATCCCGTACGTCGGTGCCGGTGTCCTCGCCTCTGCAGTCGGCCAGGACAAGGAGTACATGAAGCGGGTCTTCACCTCGTTCGGGCTGCCCGTGGGCCCGTACGTGGTCGTCCGGCCGCGCGAGTGGGCACAGGACCCTTCCGCCGCCCGGAAGAAGGTCGTCGACTTCGCCGCCGATCACGGCTGGCCGGTCTTCGTCAAGCCCGCCCGCGCCGGCTCGTCGATCGGCATCACCAAGGTCGACGATCTCTCCGGTCTCGACGACGCGATCGAAGAGGCCCAGCGCCACGACCCGAAGATCCTGGTCGAAGCGCTGCTGCGGGGCCGCGAGATCGAATGCGGCGTGTTGGAGTTCGAGGACGGCCCGCGCGCCAGCGTGCCCGCCGAGATCCCGCCGGTCAGCGCCCACGACTTCTACGACTTCGAGGCCAAGTACATCGACTCGGCCGCCGGGCTGGTGCCCGCGCCGCTCGACGCCGAGCAGACCGCCGAGGTGCAGCGGCTCGCGGTCGAGGCGTTCGAGGCCGCGTCGTGCGAGGGGCTCGTGCGCGCCGACTTCTTCCTCACGGAGGACGGCGAGTTCGTGATCAACGAGATCAACACGATGCCGGGCTTCACGCCGATCTCCATGTACCCGCGGATGTGGCAGGAGAGCGGGGTGGGCTACGGGGAGCTCGTCGACTGCTTGGTCCAGGCGGCCCTGCGGCGTTCCACGGGCCTGCGCTAGGCAGGCGGACCGCCCGGGGTGCGGGTCCGTCGCGGCCGAGCCGCGGGTCCCGTCTTCGGCCGGGGCCTTTGCCGGAACGATTCGGCAAGTCCGCCCCGGCCGAGCCACGACAATCTCAGGGGGAGTGGTGGGGACTCGGGGCGGGCTGGCCGAAACGCTTCGGCACCGACTTCGCGACCGGTCCCGCCAGCTCCACCAGCGGACCGAGGTCGGCGAGCCGCTTCGACAGCGTCACCTCGACGTAGGTCTTGCGGTACGTGGTGGTGAACCGGGCGCCGTCCTCGAGCTCCTCCGTGAACCACTCGACGCCGGAGACCTCGACCGCCTGTGCCCGTGGGTCATTGAGCCCCGCGGGTCGGGGGACGCCACAGCGCAGTACGATCGCGGCGTCCCCCCACCCGGCGGTCAGCTCGGAACGCGGCTCGGGATCCCGGCGGCCCTCACCGGCCACGGAACCCGGCAGCGCCCTGTGCAGCGTCCGGCACAGTGCCTCCTCCTCAGCGGGAGGGGTGGGAACCGTGAGCGACGGGGTGGTGTCCGTGCCCCAGAAGGAACAGCCGCCGACGGTCAGCAGCACTGCGGCGGTGGGCAGAGTCAGTAGCCGGCGGAATGGCGTCACCGGCCAAGGGTAAACGGGGGCTACAGGTGCACGACCGGGCAGGTCAGCGTGCGGGTGATGCCGTCCACCTGCTGGACTTTGGCGACCACCATGCGGCCCAGTTCGTCGACCGTGTCGGCCTGTGCCCGCACGATCACGTCGTAGGGACCGGTGACGTCCTCGGCCTGGATCACCCCCGGGATCTTGGAGATGGTGTCGGCGACGGTCGACGCCTTGCCCACCTCGGTCTGAATAAGGATGTACGCCTGTACCACGGAACCTCCAGGGCGGCCACGAGGATCATGTGGGGAGAAGGGACGCCACGGTATCGCGTCGCCGTGGGCCGCGGGGAGACCCCCGCGCCCCCAGGTGCCCGCAGCGTGGCGTACAGGGCACACAAGTTGACGGCCGACAGGGCCTACTCGACCGTACCCACAGCGGTGACGGCTCGCGACCGCACGAAGAGAGCAGGTGGGCCGGAGCGTCCGGCGGCACCGCGGCGACGAAGGGCATGACGTGATGAAGGGCACCGTGGGCGAGCTGGGGGAGTTCGGGCTCATCAGGGAGCTCACCTCCCGGCTCACCTCCACCCCCGCCGTACGGCTGGGACCCGGCGACGACGCCGCGGTCGTGGCCGCACCGGACCGCAGGGTCGTGGCCAGCACCGACCTCCTGCTGGAGGGACGGCACTTCCGGCGCGACTGGTCGACCGCCTACGACGTGGGCCGCAAGGCCGCCGCCCAGAACCTCGCCGACATCGCGGCCATGGGCGCCGTACCGACCGCGCTGCTGCTCGGCCTCGTGGTGCCGGCCGACCTCCCGGTCACCTGGGCCACCGAGCTGATGGACGGCATTCGGGACGAATGTCAGGTCGCGGGTGCGGCCGTGGTGGGCGGTGACGTCGTGCGCGGCGAGACCATCACCGTCGCCATCACCGCGCTCGGCGACCTGCGCAACCACGACCCGGTGACCCGGGCCGGCGCCCAGCCCGGTGATGTCGTCGCCTACACCGGGTGGTTGGGCTGGTCGGCCGCGGGCCACGCCGTGCTCTCGCGCGGCTTCCGCTCGCCGCGCGCCTTCGTCGAGGCGCACCGTCGTCCGGAGCCGCCGTACCACGCGGGCCCGGCCGCAGCAGGGCTCGGTGCCACGGCCATGACCGACGTGAGCGACGGGCTCGTCGCCGACCTCGGGCACATCGCCGAGGCGAGCAAGGTCCGGATCGACCTGCGCTCCGGACTCATCGATATCCCCTCGCAGATGAACGACATCGGCCAGGCCGTCGGCGTCGATCCGCTCCAGTGGGTGCTCAGCGGCGGAGAGGACCACGCGATCGTGGCGACGTTCCCGGTGGACGTGAAGTTGCCGGCGCGCTGGAAGGTGATCGGCGAGGTGCTCAACCCGTCGGCGCTGCCCCAGGTGACCGTGGACGGGGCGCCCTGGACCAGCAAGGGCGGCTGGGACCATTTCGGGGGTGAATGAGATGGCGGGAGCGGGGCGTGGGCCGCAGGGGCGACGAGCGCCCGTCGTAGGTGGCGCACGGCGGACGGGTGTGGTGCCGCGGGTCCTCGCCGTCGCCGGGTCCGACTCGGGCGGCGGCGCGGGGATCCAGGCCGACCTGAAGACCATGCTCGCCCTCGGCGTCCACGGGATGACCGTGGTCACTGCCGTCACCGCACAGAATTCGCTCGGGGTGCAGGGCTCCTGGGAGCTGCCGGTCGAGGCGGTCCGCGCCCAGTACCGCAGCGTCGTCGATGACATCGGCGTCCAGGCGGTGAAGACCGGGATGTTGGCGTCCGCCGAACTCGTCGACACGGTCGCCGCACTGCTGTCCGGGACCGACGTGCCCGTGGTCGTCGACCCGGTCGGCGTGTCCAAGCACGGCGACGCACTGCTGGCGCCGTCCGCGCTCGACGTCGTCCGCGGCAGGTTGCTCCCCGCGGCGACGGTGGCCACCCCCAATCTCGACGAGGTGGAGCAGCTCACCGGCGTCCGCGTACGCAGCGAGGACGACCTGGTGCGCGCGGCGGAGGCGGTGTTGGCGTACGGACCGCGCTGGGCGCTGATCAAGGGCGGCCACCTGGCGGGGGACGCCGTCGATCTGCTCACCGACGGCACCGAGGAGCACTGGTTCCGCGCGCCCCGCCACGACAACCGGCACACCCACGGCACCGGCTGCACGCTGGCTTCGGCCGTCGCGTCGGAGCTGGCGAAGGGACGGACGGTCCCCGAGGCGGTCCGGGCCGCGAAGAACTACGTCACGGGCGCGATCGCCGCCGGGTTCGCGCTGGGCGGCGGCATCGGCCCCGTGGACCACGGCTGGCGCCTGCGGTAGCTGCCGGCCCGGGAGGCCGGCCACGGGCCCGCAGCAGGACCGTGGCCGGCCGTGATGCGGTGTCGCACCCCGGGACGGGAAAGGCGCCGGCGGTGGGGCGCCCGCCCAGGGCGGGCAACGGTGGTGCGGGCGCCACGGCGGGGGTCGCCCCGGTCAAGCGCCCGACCGGACGGGAGTACGTCCTTTGGCAGGGCGGACTCCGGGAGGAGGACTCCGCCGGCGGTGACGGGGAACGGCCGGCACGGGGAACGGCGAAAAGCCGGCCCACCTGGGTGGACCGGCTTTCAAGGCAACCGCAGGGGCTGCGCTACGACGAAGCGTCGGCGTTAGCGCGAGACCTTGCCGGCCTTGATGCACGAGGTGCAGACGTTGAGCCGCTTCGGCGTCCGACCGACCACGGCACGCACGCGCTGGATGTTCGGGTTCCAGCGACGGGACGTACGGCGGTGCGAGTGCGAAATGTTGTTGCCGAAGCCCGGCCCCTTGCCGCAGACGTCGCAGTTGGCAGCCACGGGTCACTCCAAAGACTTCAGATGCACTTACGGTGAAATCCGGCGTGCCGGAATCAGTGATCTGAAGTGGCTTGCCGGGGGAATGGCCCGATTTTCATCGGGCAACCGGAGCAGCATACAACGGCTGCACCCGTAGAACGAAACTACCACGGCTCCCTCGGCCCCCGCCCCGGACCGGACCCGGGTGCGGGTCTACCCTGCGGTGCAGCCCATCTTCCCCCTGCGCCCCGTGGGGGACCCGTGAAGGAGGACGTAGTTGCCGCAGTCCCTCGATGCCGTGGCGGTACGCACCTGGTGCTCACTGGCGCTGGAGGCGCTGGGCCGGGAGCGCGAGGAGATCGATGCGATCAACGTCTATCCGATCGCCGACGGGGACACGGGGACGAACCTGTACCTGACGGTCGAGTCCGCGGCGCGCGCGGTGGAAGCGGTGTTCGCTGCGTACGAGACCGGTGCCGGGGCCCCCACCTTGGCCGACGCCGTCCGGGCCATGGCCCACGGGGCGCTGATCGGGGCCCGGGGCAATTCGGGGACCATCCTGGCCCAGCTCCTGAGGGGCATGGCCGACGTACTCGGCGCGCGGGGCGGAGGCGGGCTGGCGGACGCGTTGCGGCGGGCCGCGGAGTCCGCGCGGGAGGCGGTGGCCCACCCCGTCGAGGGCACGATCCTCACCGTCGCCGCCGCCGCTGCGGACGCCGCGGGGGCCCTGGACGACGCCGACGCCGCGGCGGCCGCGTACGCGCACGCCCGCGAGGCACTGGAAGCCACGCCGGGGCAGCTCGCGGTGCTCGGCCGCGCCGGCGTCGTGGATGCAGGCGGACAGGGGCTGCTGGCGGTGCTCGGCGCGCTCGTCGAGACGGTCACCGGGGACGCGCCCGCGCACCACCGGGACCGCCTCCACCAGGCAGGCCTCTCCCACCTGCACCACCCGGTCCCGGCCACCGCTCCGGAGTCGTGTGCCGAGGGCGGTCCCGACTTCGAGGTCATCTACCTCCTGGAGGCCGGCGATGCGGCGGTGGCCCGTCTGAAATCCCGGCTCGACGCCCTGGGCGACTCACTCGTCGTGGTCGGCGGTGACGGCCTGTGGAACGTCCACGTCCACGTCGACGACGCGGGCGCCGCCGTGGAGGCGGGGGTCGAGGCCGGACGGCCGTACCGGATCAGGATCACCCACTTCGCCAGTGACGCACCCACCGCCCGGGCACCCGAACCGGTGCAGCGGGCCGTCGTCGCCGTGGTACCAGGTGAGGGGCTGGCCGGCCTGTGCGCGCAGGCGGGCGCGACCACGGTCCTCGCCCGTCCGGGAGAACCCCCCGCCAGCGGCGAGCTCGTCGAGGCGATCCGCCGGGCGCACGCCCGAGAGGTGGTGCTGCTGCCGAACGACGCGGAACTGCGGCACACCGCGGCCGCCGCCGCGGAGCAAGCCCGTACGGAAGGCGTCCGGGTCGCCCTCATCCCGACGCGGTCCGCGGTCCAGGGGATCGCGGCGCTCGCCGTGCACGAACCCGACCGCCGTTTCGACGAGGACGTCGTGGCCATGACGTCGGCAGCGGGCGCGACCCGTTACGGCGAACTGGCGGTCGCCGAGCGGCAGTCCTTCACCTCGGCGGGGGTGTGCCAGGCCGGAGACGTCCTGGGGATGATCGAGGGCGACGTGGCGGTGATCGGCGCGGACCTCGCCACCACGGCGGAGACGGTGCTGGACCGCATGCTGTCGGCCGGGGGCGAACTCGTCACCCTGGTCCTCCCGGCCGACGCCCCGACGGAGCTGGCGGACCGCCTGGAATCCCACGTACGGACCGGGTACCTGGCGGTGGACACGGTGACCTACCACGGTGGGGACGGTTCGCCCCTGCTGATCGGCGTGGAGTAGTGGAGGAGGAGCCACGCGGCCGAAGCACCGACCCGTTCGGTGCCCGGATGCCCGCACGCCGGCAGGCCCCGGATGACGGACCGGGCCGGGCGCGCTCCCACCGCGGTCCGCTGCGGATCGCGGCAGGCGGTCCCTGCCGGCGGCCCCACTACCGGGACACGTACGCCAATACCTGCTCGGCCTCTGCGCGTCGCGACTCCGCCGTCTCGCCCGACGCCGTGGTGTACGCCTCCAGGACCCCGCGGGCCCGGGCGGCCGCGGAAGCCGTGGCGCCCAGGTCCGCCTCCAGCCATGCGGCCATCAGCTCCGCGCCCGTCCGCAGGTCGATGAAGTCCTCGCCGGCCTCGCCGAATCCGGCGATCGCCTTCTCCACGTGCACCAGGGCCGCCGCGTAGGTCGCCCCCTCCTCGCCTTCGCGCGCGACCAACTCTCCGGTCTGCCGGTGGGTGTCGGCGGTCTCCGCGAGCAGCCGTGCCCTCGCGGACGGGTCGGCCGCCTCCTGCAGCGCCCGCTCGCACTCCCGGGCCGCAGCGGTCATGAACGCCAGGGCGGCCTCCGTCCCCGCCTGGCCCTCGCGGACCGCGATCCAGGCCCGCACCCGCAGCGCGCGTACGGACGCGTGGACGTCGCCCAGTTCCCGCCAGAGCGAGCAGGCCCGTTCGTAGGCGCGGTCCGCCTCGCTGTTGAGGCCCGCGCGGTACAGCGCCTGGCCCGCGAGGTTGGCGAGCATGGCGTGATCGTCCTGTTCGGGCCAGGTGCGCGCGATGTCGGCCGCCCTCAGCCAGTGTTCGGCCGCCGCTCGCGGTTCGTCCAACGAGCTCAGGCAGTCGCCCGTCCACCACAGGGTCTGGACGACCATCCCCTCCCCGTGGTCGTCGGTGGACAGGTCGGCGAGCACCGCCTCCAGGACCGCTGCTGCCTCCGCCACCCGCCCGGCCTGCAACAGCCAGCCGCCGAGCCTGTGCCGGGCGTACACCCCGATGCCTGCGCTCTCACCGGCCTCGCCGGCCCAGTGCGCGGCCTCCAGCGCGTGCTCGGCCGCCTCCCCGAACCGGCCCGCGGCGCCGAGGACTTCTGCGAGCTGCAGGTGCAGGCGGGTGGACCCCCAGGCCTCGACGAACTCAGCACCGTGCTCCAGGGCGGCCCTGGCCGCCCGTTCGGCCGTCTCCTGGTCGCCCAGGTGGCGTGCCACCGGGACGAGACGGGACTCCGGCTCCACCGCGAACCAGGGCAGTCCGGCCTGGTGGAACAGGGCGGCCGACGCGGCGTACCGTTCGGCGGCCTCCGTGGCGTCCCCACGGCGCGCCGCGAGGTCGCCGAGCACGGACTCCGCCTCCGCGGCCCGGTCGGCGACGAGCGGGTCGATGCGGTGCGGCTCGGTGAACGCGAGTACTTCCGCCACGGCCCGCTCCACCGCGTCGGTCCGCCGCCTGCTCTCGTCCTCGTCCCGGAGGTCGTCCGCCTCGTGCAGGCGCACCAGATGGATGCGCATTCGGTTGAGGAGCGCCCCCGCCGGGTGGCGCGGCCCGATGGCGCCCTCGGCGTGGAGCGCGAGGGCGCGGGCACAGGACTCGGCCACGGCGGCGACCGCCTCGTCCGCTCGTCCGTCGCGGGCCATCGCGTACGCGGCGCGGGACCGCGCTGCCGCCGCCTCGCCGTGGTCGCCCACGGCCTCGTACCGCTCGGCCGCGGAACGGAACAGCCGGACGGACTCCGATGGCTCGGTACGGCGCGACATGGCCCGGTGGTCCTCGATCTCGGCGAGTGTCCGTTCGTCGGGATCCGCGTCCCGCGCGGCCTCGGCGAACGCCTCCCAGGCCGCCCCGGCACCGGGGTGCCGGGCGGCGGTCAGCCGTTGTGCCTCTGCCAGGAGTTCCTCCGGCCCGGCCGGCGCGGGCGCGCGCCGGACCGCGGGCGCATCGGCGGCGGGGACCAACGGCACCGCCCGCATCCCCAGCGGCAGGCGTTCCCGCAACGGACGCCGCCCCATCCGGTCCCTGAGCAGGGTGCTGATCGCCGCTGTGCCGTTGCGCGCGTCGAAGCGGGCGGCGACCGCCAGCGCCTGTTCGCGGGCGTGCCCGGCGAGCGTCCGCGCGGTCCAGGACGCCCCGGCGGGACCCGGCACCTCCTGCTCGCCGTGCCCGAGCGCCACGAGCCGGTCCATCAGCAGCGCCGTGACGGCGAGGTGGTCCATCAGGGAGTCCGGGTTGCCGTCGTCCGTGAAGTGCGCCGGTCGGTCCGCGAGGATCTCCAGCGCCCGCGCCTCGTTGCCGGTCACGGTGCAGAACTCGACGTGCAGGGCCACCGAGCTGCGCATGCTCTCCACGGGACGCACCAGCCGGTAGCCGCGCAGGTGGTTGGCGCGGGCTTCGTCCGTGCGGCCGAGCCGCACCAGGGGCAGCAGCGAGGACGCCAGCACGGCATGGGGCTCGTGGGCGCAGGTGTGTTCTCCCTGGAGGACCGGCCGCCACATCTCCAGGGCACGGGCGTCGTCACCGAGTTCCGCCTGCCAGGAGCCCTGCCCGTGCAGCTCGCACGCGTGGCAGTCGCTCATCCGGTCCCGGTCGGCGGCCAGCCACGCCGCGTAGGCGCGCTGGGCCCGATCCCGGTCCCCGAGGTGCCGGGCGACCCGGAACTCACTCTGGCGCACCGCCCGTTCGGAGTGCCCCGCCAGCCGGTAGCGGTGCTCCATCTCGCCGAGCCACTTCTCGATCGAGGCGAGCGGGATGTGCGGCTGGTCGAGCATGCCGCTGGACACCCATTTGAAGACCCAGTGCAGGGAGTGGGTCTCGTAATCGTCGAAGTCCCCGGGGCGCTCGTCCCACATCCGCAGCAGTCGCGCGAACGGGACGAACATCTTGGCCTTCTCCGCGCTGTAGTTGTAGACCTGCAGCTGGTGCCCGAGAGCCTCGATGACGGCCAGCGGTTCGCCGATGCCCTCGGCCTCGACGAGCAGCGCCTCCGCACGGGCGTTCCTGGCGGGCCCCTCCGGCTGCGCGAAGTTGTCCCGGATCGCCTCGCGCAGGGCTTGGAACGTCAGGGTCACCGGTCGTCCTCCCGGTCGTGGGTGGCCCACTCGAGCAGGCCGGCGAAGGCTCGGTTGAGCAGGGCTGAGTCGGCGGGGCGCAGCGGACGCTGGGCCATGAGCAGGGCCTGGCCGTACAGCGATTCGACGGCCGTGCCCGCGAGCTGGGGGTCGTGGAGGGCACTGATCCTGCGGACCAGCGGGTTGAGGTGGTTGAGGACGAGACGCGCACGTGGTGCGCTGCCGCGCAGCGAGCCGAGGATGCCCGCCCAGAGGTCGTCCGCCTGGTCCTCGGCCTCCGCGCGGGCCTGTTCGTGGCGGGCCGCCCGGTCGTCCAGGTGCAGCGCGGGAACGGTCAGCGGGTGGAAGGAACGCAGGGACACGTCGCAGCCGAGCGGATCCAGCGCGGCACGCGCCACCGCCAGGAAGCCCGCGAGGGCCAGTTCGTCGGCCGCGTCGACCGTGTCGAGATGCGCCGTCACGGTGTCGGCGTCGAGCTCTCCCACCACCGTTCCCGGCCGCACCGACGGGAGACGCTCGACGAGCTCGGAGTCGTAGGTGTAACCGCCGTTGACGACGCCGATGCCCTGGGCCGATGCGATCGGCGCGACCTGCCGGTACTCCTCGACGGTCCGCGTGAAGTGCACGACGGGGTGGCGCCGGGCGAACTCCTCGAGGGAGAGCCTGCCGTCGGTCGTCTCGAACGGCAGCCACGGCAGCATCGTGCGCAGCATCGCCTCGTCGTGCCGTGCCAGCGACTTGACCCCCAGGTGGTGGACGGACAGGAACTGGGCGAGGCGCTCCGGGTCGCCCGCGGCCAGCCCGGTCAGCCAGTCGCGGATGCGCCCGCCGAGCGTGTCCCGCACCGCCGCGAGCGTCTCGTCCGCGTACAGCGACTCGCGGGACGCGGTCGGGCGCAGGCTGTCGGTGTCCAGCACACAGCGGACGAAGAACGCCCATTCGGGCAGCAGTTCGTCCGCCCGGTCGGTGAGCAGCATCCCCTTGAGATGCACCCGGTGGCCCGCGCGCTGTACCGGACTCACCGCCGACGGCAGGACGTACGCCACACCGCGCACGCCCGCGAGCGGCAGGTCCAGGTCGATCGCGTCGAGCGGCGAGAAACCGAACAGCTCCTGGCAGTGGCGGGCGAGGGCTACCCGGCGGGCGGTCGGGCTCGGGTAAGCGCGGTCCCAGGGCGCGGGCAGATCGGTGATCTGTTCGTCGCCGATGCGCACGTCGTAGGGGAGCAGGGAGCCGAAGTCCCGGGCGAGCGTGCGCACCCGGTCCCGGGTCAGCCAGTCCCCGCTACCGGGCCGTGCGGTGAGGTACACGGTCGTACCTGGCTCCTCGCGGGCGCCGTCGGGGAGGCTGCGCACGGTGTACGAACCGTCGTCGCGCGCCGTCCATTCGACCGGCAGTGCCTGTGGCGTCCGCGCGGACCGGCTGACCACCCGGATCTCTGCGGCGACGACGAAGCAGGCGAGCAGCCCGATGCCGAACTGGCCGAGGAATTCGGACCGCGCGGACTCCAGACCGCCGTCCCGTTTGGAGCTGCGGCCGATCGTGGCGAGCAGGTCGTGCACGTCCCGTTCGGTCAGCCCGACACCGGTGTCCTCGACGCGCAGCCGGCCGTCATCCGCGTACAGGCGTACCCGGGCGGGCGCGTCCGGCTGCTCCGCCCGGCGCGCGGTGATGGCGTCCACGGCGTTCTGCAGCAGCTCGCGGAGGTAGACCTTGGGACTGGAGTAGAGGTGGTGGGACAGCAGGTCCACCAGGCCGCGCAGATCGACCTGGAAGGTGTGCGGGCCGGCAGCGGTGGTCTGTGGCGTGGTCTCAGAAGTCATCGTCGCTGCGCCGGTGGGGGGACGAGCGGCGGCGCGGGTCGGGCGATCCCGGTCGTCGGTGATCGCGGCGTGGGAAGGCGGGGAGACCCGAGCCATCCTAGGGTCCGCAGGACCGTGGTGACCAGGGGATATCCAGCGGTGCGCGAGGGTTGTCGGTGCCGTGGTGTGCAATGGGGGGCATGACGGCGCTGGATAGGGTGGTTCTCCGGGGTGCCGCCACGAGGCGGCCGGACCGGGCATCCGTCCGCGCCGGCAGCCCGGCCGGACCGGGAGTGACAGTGACGAGGAACGGGGCGTGCCAGGAGGCGTGGTGCTGGGTGAGTCGCTGAAGAAGACGCTCGGCCCGGCGACCGCGAAGGTCATGGCCGAGCACCTTGATCTGCACACCGTCGGTGACCTGCTGCACCACTATCCGCGGCGCTACGAGGAACGCGGTCAGCTGACGCGGTTGGCCGAGCTACCGCTGGACGAGCACGTCACCGTGGTCGCCCAGGTCGCGGACGCGCGGGTGCACACGTTCAACGGTGGCCGCGGCCAGCGGCTGGAGATCACCATCACCGACGGAAGCGGACGGCTCCAGCTGGTCTTCTTCGGCCGGGGGGTCCACAAGCCCCACAAGGACCTGCTGCCCGGCACCCGCGCGATGTTCGCCGGCAAGGTCTCCGTGTTCAACCGCAAGCTGCAGCTCGCCCATCCGGCGTACGAGCGGCTCGACGAGGAGAGCGGCGCGGGCGCGGTGAGCGCCTTCGCGGGCCGGCTGATCCCGATCTACCCCGCCTGCAAGGGCCTCGAGTCCTGGAAGATCGCCAAGGCGGTCGACGCGGTCCTCCCGCAGGCCGGTGAGGCCGTGGACCCGCTGCCGCCCGCGCTGCGCGAGGGCCGCGGCTTCGTCCCCCTCCCCGAGGCGCTGCTCAAGATCCACCGCCCGCAGACGAAGGCCGACATCGAGGACGCCCGGCACCGCCTGAAGTGGGACGAGGCCTTCGTCCTCCAAGTAGCCCTCGCCCGGAGGCGGTACGCGGACACGCAACTCCCCGCCGTCGCCCGCAGGCCCTCGCCCGGCGGATTGCTCGACGCCTTCGACGCCCGGCTCCCGTTCACGCTCACCGCAGGCCAGCAGAAGGTCTCCACGGAGATCTTCTGCGATCTGGCGGCGGAGCACCCCATGCACCGGTTGTTGCAGGGCGAGGTCGGCTCGGGCAAGACCATGGTCGCGCTGAGGGCCATGCTGGCCGTCGTCGACGCCGGCGGCCAAGCCGCGATGCTCGCCCCGACGGAGGTCCTCGCCCAGCAACACCACCGCTCGGTCGTCGAGATGATGGGCGACCTCGCCGAGGGCGGCATGCTCGGCGGCGCGGAGCACGCGACGAAGGTCGTCCTGCTCACGGGCTCCATGGGCGCGGCGGCACGCCGCCAGGCCCTGCTCGACCTGGTGAGCGGTGATGCCGGGATCGTGATCGGTACCCACGCGCTGATCGAGGACAAGGTCCGGTTCCACGACCTCGGCCTGGTCGTCGTCGACGAACAGCACCGCTTCGGTGTGGAGCAGCGCGACGCACTGCGCGGCAAGGGGAACGCCCGGGGCGAGCAGCGCACGCCGCACCTGCTGGTCATGACGGCCACGCCGATTCCCCGTACGGTCGCGATGACGGTCTTCGGTGACCTGGAGACCTCCGTCCTTGACCAGCTGCCCGCCGGCCGCTCGCCCATCGCCACCCACGTGGTCCCGGCGGCGGACAAGCCGCACTTCCTCGCACGGGCCTGGGAACGGGTCCGCGAGGAGGTCGAGGGAGGCCACCAGGCCTATGTGGTGTGCCCCAGGATCGGCGACTCCCTCGACGAAGCAGCCAAGAAGAAGTCGGCGGAGGACGAGGCCGAGAAGCGGCCGCCGCTCGCCGTGCTCGAGGTGGCCGAGCAGCTGGCGAACGGCCCCCTCGAGGGCCTGCGGGTGGAGGTGCTGCACGGTCGTATGGCGCCCGACGACAAGGACGACGTGATGCTCCGCTTCGCCGCGGGAGAGGTCGACGTCCTGGTGGCCACCACCGTCATCGAGGTCGGGGTGAACGTACCCAATGCCACGGCCATGGTGATCATGGATGCCGACCGGTTCGGCGTATCCCAGCTGCACCAGCTCCGTGGCCGTGTTGGTCGCGGCTCGGCCCCGGGGCTGTGCCTGCTCGTCTCCGAGATGCCGGAGGCGAGCCCCGCCCGGGCCCGGCTCGCCGCCGTCGCCGCCACGCTGGACGGCTTCGAACTGTCGCGCATCGACCTCGAACAGCGTCGCGAGGGCGACGTGCTGGGGCAGGCCCAGTCCGGCGCACGCTCCTCGCTGCGGGTCCTCGCGGTGATCGACGACGAAGAGGTCATCGCAGCGGCCCGCGAGGAGGCCCTCTCGGTCGTCGCCGCCGACCCCGAGCTGACTCACCTCCCCGGCCTGCGCACCGCCCTGGACGCACTGCTGGACAAGGACCGCGAGCAGTACCTGGACAAGGGCTGACGCCCGAGCCGCGCGCAGCCCATATCGTGGAGGTGACCGGTCCGGAGCGGGCCGGCCGGACCACCTCTGCCGCGAAGGACTCAGATGACCCGCGTGATCGCCGGTGCGGCCGGCGGACGTCGCCTGGCCGTGCCGCCGGGCAACGGCACCCGCCCCACCTCCGACCGGGCGCGCGAGGGCCTGTTCTCCACCTGGGAGTCGCTGCTCGGCACGCTGCACGGCGTGCGTGTCGCCGATCTGTACGCCGGTTCGGGCGCCGTCGGACTGGAGGCGCTGTCGCGCGGAGCGTCCCACGCCCTGCTCGTCGAGGCCGACGGCCGGGCCGCCCGCACCGTCCGGGAGAACGTGCGGACGCTGCGGCTGCCCGGTGCCGAGGTGCGCACGGGTCGCGCCGAGCAGATCGTGCAGGGACCGCCGCCCGAGACCCCGTACGACGTGGTGTTCCTCGACCCGCCGTACGCCGTCACGGACGACGATCTTCGCGAGATCCTGATCACACTCCGCTCGGAGGGGTGGCTCGCGGCCGATGCCCTCGTCACCGTGGAGCGCAGCACCAGGGGCGGGGCGTTCGTCTGGCCCGAGGGGATCGAGCCACTGCGGGCCCGGCGCTACGGCGAGGGAACGCTTTGGTACGGTCGCGCCGCCTCTACGTGCGAAGACGCACCATGACCGGACCGGAGAGCGAGGGACTTCAGTTGCGCCGCGCAGTCTGTCCGGGGTCATTCGACCCCGTCACCAACGGACACCTCGACATCATCGCCCGCGCCTCCAAGCTGTACGACGTCGTGCACGTCGTCGTGATGATCAACCAGGCGAAGCAAGGGCTCTTCAGCGTCGAGGAGCGGATCGAGCTGATCCGCGACGTCACCGCCGAGTACGGCAACGTCGAGGTCGAGGCCTACCACGGCCTGCTCGTCGACTACTGCAAGGAGCGGGACATCCCCGCCATCGTCAAGGGCCTGCGTGCCGTCAGCGACTTCGACTACGAGCTGCAGATGGCCCAGATGAACAACGGCCTCTCGGGCGTCGAGACGCTGTTCGTGCCGACCAGCCCGACGTACAGCTTCCTCTCCTCCTCGCTGGTCAAGGAGGTCGCCGCATGGGGCGGAGACGTGTCCCACCTGGTGCCTGAGGTGGTTCTCGCCGCGCTGCGCGACCGCCTCCCCGCGAAGTGACGCCCTGACCGTCCGTCATCCGGTGTCGGACCGGCGCCCGCTGGCCGTACAGTCGTCCCGTCCGTCTCCAAATCGGCTGTAGAGAGTGGCGAGCACACGGTGGACGTGCAGAAGAAGCTCGACGAGATCGTCGCGGCGGTCGGGAACGCCCGATCCATGCCCATGTCGGCCTCCTGCGTGGTCAACCGCGCGGAGCTGCTCGCGATGCTGGAAGAGGTCCGAGCGGCCCTTCCGGGTTCGCTCGCGCAGGCCCGAGAGCTGATCGGCGACCGGGACCAGATGGTGGCGCAGGCCCGCCAGGAGGCGGAGCGCATCATCGAGGCCGCCCACTCCGAGCGCGGGTCCCTGGTCTCCGGCACCGAGATCGCCCGGCAGTCGCAGGAGGAGGCCGACCGCATCCTCGCCGAGGCCCGCAGGGAGGCCGAGGAGATCCGGGCCGAGGCCGACGACTACGTCGACTCCAAGCTCGCCAACTTCGAGGTCGTGCTCAACAAGACCATCGGATCGGTCGACCGAGGCCGTGAGAAGCTGCTCGGCCGCGGCCCCGGACTGGACGAGCAGGGGTACGCCGACGAGGACGCCCCGGAGTACACCTCCGACCCGGGCGCGCTCCTCCAGCGCGCCGACGGTTACGTCGACGCCAAGCTCGGCGCCTTCGAGGCCGTGCTGGCGAAGACGCTGGAGGCAGTCGGCCGTGGCCGGCAGAAGCTCCACGGCCGTATCGCCACGGACGACCTCGGCGCCCACATCGCGGCTCAGGACGCAGCCGGAGTGCAGCACACCAGCGACGCCGACTACCTCGCCGGGCTCGCGGAGCTGGCCGACCCGGAGCCGCAGGCCCAGCAGGCTCGACAGCCTCACGACCAGCAGCCCCAGGCACCGCACTCCGGGATCCCTGCCCAGGCGGATCCCTACGCCGTGGGCGCCGCCCAGACCGGTGGGTACGGCCAGCAGGCCCCGGTCCAGGACGCGTACGCCTACCAGCAGGACCCGTACGCCTACGGCCAGCAGGGATACGGGCAGGGCTACGCCCCGGCGTACGGCCAGCAGGGCGCCTACGCCGTGGGCGCCTCCCACACCGGGGGCTACGGTGACCAGGAGGCCCAGGCCCAGGCCCAGCAGGCTCAGGCCCAGCAGCCTCATGCTCAGCAATCCCAGGGGCAGCTCGACGAGACGAGCTTCTTCGACACGAGCATGATCGACATGGAGCAGCTGCGCCGCTACGAACAGGAACGCTGACCGGTCATCGGCAGCGGCACTGACCGGATTGGGCCTACAGCGAACGGTCCAGTATCCTGACTGTTCGGTCGCGCGTGCGCCAGCTCGTGCTGCGCTGATTTCGCGGCCCCAACACGATCCGAAAGCAGGAAGAGCCCTGAACGCCCGTCTCGACCACCGCAACCCCCTCGTGTTCGACACGCACGAGCTGGGCCGGCGACCCGGTGCGCTCCAGCGAATCTCCCGCTCGGTCGAGGCGCCCTCCGCGCCCGTCTTCGGGATCGAAGAGGTCATCGGCGTGCCCGCGGGCACGCCCGTGGAGCTCGAACTCCGCCTCGAGTCCGTCATGGAAGGGGTGCTCGTGACGGGCACCGCCCGTGCGGCGGCCGAGGGGGAGTGCGTAAGGTGTCTGGAGCCGCTGCGCCAGGAGGTCGCGGCGGACTTCCAGGAGATGTTCTCGTACCCCGACGCCGATGACCGGGGCCGCACAGCGGAGCCCGGCGACGACGCCGAGGACGAGGGCATGATCTTCCTCGAGGACGGCTTGTTCGACCTCGAGCCCGTGCTGCGCGATGCGGTGGTGCTCGCACTGCCGATGCAGCCGGTGTGCCGGGAGGACTGTGCCGGCTTGTGTCCCGATTGCGGGATCAGGCTGGACGAAGAACCGGACCACCACCACGACGCCGTCGACATCCGTTGGGCGGCACTGCAGGGACTCGCCAGTTCACTCGGAACCGGTGAGAAGGACAACATGGGCGGCGCCGAAGCGGGCGTCGACGAGAAGCAGGAGAAGTAGCCGTGGCTGTTCCGAAGCGGAAGATGTCGCGCAGCAACACGCGCCACCGCCGGTCGCAGTGGAAGGCTGCGGTCCCCACCCTGGTTTCGTGTGAGCGTTGCCAGGAGCCGAAGCAGCAGCACATCGCGTGCCCGAGCTGCGGCACCTACAACAAGCGCCAGGTCCTCGAGGTCTGAGCGGCTGGTGAGAGGCACGGTGTCTGAGTTGTCCAACGCCGGCAACAGCAAGCAGGCAGACAACGCAAGCGCAGCCTCGTCCCACACGCTTCTGGAAGGGCGGCTCGGGTACCACCTCGAGTCCGCCCTTCTGGTGCGTGCACTGACCCACCGTTCGTACGCGTACGAGAACGGCGGTCTGCCCACCAACGAGCGGCTGGAGTTCCTCGGGGACTCGGTGCTCGGCCTGGTGGTCACGGACACGCTCTACCGCACCCACCCCGACCTGCCCGAAGGCCAGCTGGCCAAGCTGCGGGCCGCGGTGGTCAACTCGCGTGCGCTGGCGGAGGTCGGTCGAGGCCTCGACCTGGGCTCCTTCATCCGGCTCGGCCGGGGCGAAGAGGGCACGGGCGGCCGGGACAAGGCGTCCATCCTCGCCGACACCCTCGAGGCGGTGATCGGAGCGGTCTATCTCGACCAGGGCCTCGACGCTGCTTCCGAGCTGGTGCACCGGCTCTTCGACCCGCTGATCGAGAAGTCCTCCAACCTCGGCGCCGGCCTGGACTGGAAGACCAGCCTCCAGGAGCTGACCGCGGCCGAGGGGCTCGGTGTACCCGAGTACCTCGTCAGCGAGACCGGCCCGGACCACGAGAAGACCTTCACCGCTGCTGCCCGCGTCGGTGGTGTCTCGTACGGCACCGGCACCGGCCGCAGCAAGAAGGAAGCGGAGCAACAGGCCGCCGAGTCCGCGTGGCGCGCGATCCGCGCCGCCGCGGACGAGCGCGCGGCGGCGGAGAAGGCCGCCGCCGAGACTGAAGGGGCCGCCGACACCCCTTCACCCCGGGCCACGGCCTGAACCCTCCTGCTTCCTGCCCCCGTCGTCCCTTCCGGGTACGGCGGGGGTTCGCCGTGTCACCCTGTCCGTTCGGCGGTGCCGCGGGCCGGGCCCCCGCACCTTCCGCAGGGGGTCAAGGGCCCCGGCCCACGGGCGCCACCACGGAGGTACGCTGCCGACGTCGCCCTGCCCCCCTTTTTCCGAGGAGATCCGTGCCCGAGCTGCCCGAGGTCGAAGTCGTACGGCGAGGGCTGGAGCGCTGGGTCGCCGGGCGGACCGTCGGTGAGGTCGAGGTCCTCCATCCGCGTGCCGTCCGGCGCCACGTCGGCGGCGGCGAGGACTTCGCCGCCCGCCTCAAGGGGCACCGGGTCGGTGTGGCCAGGCGCCGCGGGAAGTACCTCTGGCTGCCGCTGGAGGACACGGGCGAGGCGGTCCTCGGGCACCTCGGCATGAGCGGTCAGCTGCTCGTCCAGCCGGAGGCGGCCGCCGACGAAAAGCACCTGCGCATCCGGATCCGCTTCACCGACGACCTGGGAACCGAGCTGCGCTTCGTCGACCAGCGCACCTTCGGCGGGCTCTCGCTCCATGACACCACCGGCGACGGCCTGCCGGACGTCATCGCGCACATCGCGAGGGACCCGCTCGACCCCCGGTTCGACGACGCCGCCTTCCACGCGGCGCTACGGCTCCGCCGCACCACGATCAAGCGGGCCCTGCTCGACCAGTCGTTGATCAGCGGCGTGGGCAACATCTACGCGGACGAGGCGCTCTGGCGCGCGAAACTCCACTACGAGCGTGCCACCTGGACGCTCACCCGCCCGCGGTCGACGGAACTCCTCGGCCATGTGCGGGACGTGATGAACGCGGCCCTGGCCGTCGGTGGCACCAGCTTCGACAGCCTCTACGTCAACGTGAACGGTGAGTCCGGATACTTCGACCGGTCACTGGACGCCTACGGGCGGGAGGACGAACCGTGCCGCCGCTGCGGTACGCCCATGCGACGGCGGCCGTGGATGAACAGGTCCAGCTACTTCTGCCCGCGGTGTCAGCGTCCGCCGCGTGCGGCCCCACGCTTCTCGTCGTAGCACTCACGGGAGGAGAGCACCTCGGGCATCCTGTCCTCCACGAGCCGGATCAGCTCGAGCAGGCGCTCGGCGACCTCCCGTCCGAGCGGGGTCAGTTCGTAGTCGACCCGGGGCGGGTTGGTGGGCTGCGCCTCGCGGTGGACGAGACCGTCCCGCTCCAGTGCCTGGAGCGTCTGCGAGAGCATCTTCTCGCTCACGCCGTCGACCCGGCGGCGCAGTCCGTTGAAGCGGCAGCCGCTGTCGTAGAGGGCGCTGAGTGTCAGGACGCCCCACCGCCCGGTCACGTGCTCCAGAGTGCCCCGGGAGGGGCACTCCCGGGAGTACACGTCGAAAGCCCTGGCATCGTCCATACCCAACAGCTTACGCCTGGGTAGCGCTCGCCCCGGGTGGGCGCTTTCGCCCGGACACCAGCGGTGTTCGGGCGAAAGCCGGCGGCACGGTGGGAATGGTCAGTAGCCGAAGAAGTGAAGGGTGGGGTCTCTGACCTGCAGCCGTGCGGTCGATCAACGCTACGACCTGCGACTTGAGCCGTCGGCGGTTATCAGCGTCGGTCCTCGTTGAGCGCTCTCGTACGGCCCACAGACGGCCCGACTCCAACGTCTCTTGCAGGTGACAGGATGGCCAGCATGCCCCTGCCTGCACCAAAGGATCTGACCTCGACGGTCCTGCGAACCGACTTCAGCAATGACGCGGACTGGGCCGCAGTACAAGCGGCGATCGACGCCGCAGACGGATCCCCGCACGCCACCTACGTCAGTGACCCCCGCTTCACCGACATGAGCATCCAAGCGCTGATCGATGAGGAAGCCGCCACCGAGGAAGACGACAAGCTCACCTACGTGTTCCTCGCGGATGCGACCACCATGTCCGACCCTTCGTCTCTGCTCCTGGCCGTCGACCTCTACGACGAGCCTGGGCGGACGTTCCGGGTCCCGGCCCTGTGGTACCCCGAGATTTCAGCCAATCTGAGCATCGCCAACATGGACTTCGCCGACTTCGCCGACGCAGCTGACGGTTCGGGGACGTTCCGCGGCTGGGGCGAGGACTGAACCGGCCTGTTCCCCCATGGCGCAACCGAGCGGTCGGCGTAGCGGCTTTGGGCGGGAGCTGTCATGGGGCGAGAGTCGGGGCCCGGACGCCGGCCGCGAATCGGGCCGGCTCCTAGCCTGCCCGCAAGGAGCGGGATGTCCCTCTGCCGAGTCCAAAGCTTTCGCGTTGGCCGGACACCTGACACGGTTCCCCGCTGCCGAGGTGGCGTTGCCCTGGAGGATGTTGGACGGTCCACCCGTCACGGCGTCTCTGATCTTCCGGAGCCCTGAGGGCCTCGCCCTGAACCGCAACCGGTTCAATGATCGCCAGTGGCGTCCTGCTCTACGTACTGCTGGTGCGGCCAACGGACGGGACAATGGCATGCACGCGCTGCGCCACCTCTATGCGTCCGTTCTCCTGGACGCGGTGGAGGGCATCACGGCTCTCGGTGAATATCTCGGTCACCATGACCCCGGCTTCGCGCTGCGGACCTACACGCATCTGATGCCGTCGAGCGAGACGCGTACGAGGGCCGCCGTAGACGCAGTCTGGGCCGCCCCGGTTGCCGATGACGGCCCCGAGGCGGCCCACGAAAGCTCATAGGTCGCTGACCTGCGGGAATCTCAGTAGCCGAAGTCCTGCGTCCACCAGGGACCGCCGTCGGCGAAGGACACACCCACGCCGAGAGTCCTGTAGGAGCAGTTCAGGATGTTCGCGCGGTGGCCTTCGCTGCTCATCCAGGAGTTCATCACCGTCGCGGCGTCCGCCTGACCGCGGGCTATGTTCTCGCCGCCCAGCCTGCTCACCCCGGCCTTCGCGGCACGGTCCCACGGCGTGGCGCCGTCCGGATCCGTGTGGTCGAAGAAGCCGCGCGAAGCCATGTCCGCGCTGAACGCCCCGGCGAGCGCCCCCAGCGATCCGTCCGGGCGGACCGGGCTGCAGCCCACCTTGGCCCGTTCCTCGTTGACCAGGGCGAGTACCGCGGCCTCCGCAGCGGCTTCACCCGTCGGCGGTTTGCGGTGGGTGGACGGTGCGGGGGCCACCGCGGCGGCGCTGCGCGCCGGCGCCTTGCGCTCGGGCGTCCCGGTGCGCGGCGCGGCGGACTTCTTCGTCGCGGGAGCCTTCGGCTCCTGCTTCTTCTCCGCTGGTGTCTTCGACGCCGTGGGGGATGCCTTTCCGGAGGTGGAGGACAGGCCCTTCGTCGGGGAGGCGGCACGTGCGGTGCCGCCCGTCGCGGTCGCCGAGGGACGCTCGGACGGAGTGGCTGACGCACCGCCCTGGGGGCTCAGCCGGCTCGCCCCCTCGACGCTCACCCGCTCACTGCCGCTCTCGCCCCAGGTGAACGTGTCGCCGACGGGCACCAGGCCGGATGCCACGGCCACGGCACCCACCGCCACGGCGGCGGAGACCCCGAGCAGCCCGGTGCGTACGGGCACCGCGGCCCGGTTCTTCCGGCGGTGGCGTCCCATCCGGTCGCCCTTTCTTGTTCGACGACAAACTCACTACGCGAGATCTCACACGAATGAGTGAGGTCTATTGCGTCGGGACTGTACGCGAAGAACAAGAAGGGGCGATGTGACGCAAACCCGATCGGCCGATCGGGTGACGTGTAACGTGCGCGCATGAACGATGACGCACGGCTCACGGCATGGGTGCGCGGCCGAGTGCAGAGAGTGGGCTTTCGCTGGTTCACCAGGGAGAATGCTCTGGATATCGGCGGTCTCCATGGGTTTGCCCTGAATCTTGACGACGGTCGGGTGCAGGTCGTGGCGGAGGGCCCACGTGATAATTGCCACCGTCTGCTCACCTGGCTGACGTCCCCCGACACGCCCGGACGCGTCGATGGAGTGACGGAGATCTGGGGCGAGCCGCGCGGGGGGTACGAGGGCTTCGCGATCCGCTGAGTCGGCCCAGGAAACGGCCACGCGATGTGTTCATCCGACCGCCGACGGCTTCTGCGAACGGCAGGAATGGCCTGGTGGTTGCCAATAACCGGACTGCCGTGCCAGGCTGCCGCCCTAGGGATGATCTCCACGCTCCCGCGGGCCCCGACGGAGAGCCGATGCCGTGCACCGCGCGGCGTGGCCCACGGCTGCCCGCGGATACGGGGCGTGATCGTGTTGACCGTCAAACTTTTTGGTGAGACGCTGGAAGCCCCCGCGCACCTTAGCTGTTTGGCAGTACGAACCGCAGTGAAACAAAGCGCTGCCGAGCACCGCGGGTGCGAATCCCTCACGACCCAAACCGCATCGGTCGGTCACTCAGTGTGGAGGACCATCCATCATGGCAAAGGCGCTTCTCGGTTACGTCGGCGGTTCCGACCCGCGACTCCTCGCCGAGATGCGACGGCTTCAGCAGCGCGTCCAGGACCTGGAATCCGAGCTCGTACGGATTCAGTCCGAGAACGACGCGCTGAGTGCTGCCGCCGCACAGCACCATGGCGAGTCGCTGCTTGAAGGCATCGACATCGACGTACCCAAGGGCGAGCCGGCGCTCACCTGATCCCAGCCCCTGTGGGGTTCAGGTGGGAAACTCTCTCGCAAGACAGGTACGTATGCAAGGGACGCTTCGGCGTCCCTTCTTTCTTTGTTTCCCCGGGTGTAGTGGTCTGCTTACCGTCTGATGTGCCCTGCACCTTCATAGGTGAAACCGAGACCGAGGGGTAGAGTCCGGCGGCGTGCACCTCAAGGCCCTGACCCTGCGCGGATTCAAATCCTTCGCCTCCGCCACGACACTGCGCTTCGAGCCAGGTATCACCTGCGTCGTCGGGCCGAACGGTTCCGGAAAGTCCAATGTCGTCGACGCGTTGTCCTGGGTCATGGGCGAGCAGGGTGCGAAGTCCCTGCGCGGCGGCAAGATGGAGGACGTCATCTTCGCGGGGACGACCGGTCGGCCGCCCCTCGGTCGGGCCGAGGTGTCCCTGACGATCGACAATTCCGACGGGGCGCTGCCCATCGAATATGCCGAGGTCACAATTACGCGGATCATGTTCCGCAACGGGGGCAGCGAATACCAGATCAACGGTGACACCTGCCGGTTGTTGGACATCCAGGAACTGCTCTCCGACTCGGGCATCGGACGAGAGATGCACGTGATCGTCGGGCAGGGGCAGCTCGACTCGGTCCTGCACGCGGACCCGATGGGGCGCCGGGCGTTCATCGAGGAGGCCGCGGGCGTCCTCAAGCATCGCAAGCGGAAAGAGAAGGCCCTGCGGAAGCTGGACGCGATGCAGGCGAACCTCGCCCGGGTCCAGGACCTGACCGACGAGTTGCGGCGGCAGCTCAAACCACTGGGGAGACAGGCCGCGGTCGCGCGACGGGCCGCCGTCATCCAAGCGGACCTGCGGGACGCCCGGCTGCGGCTCCTCGCCGACGACCTCGTGACGATGCGCGAAGCGCTGAAGTCGGAGATCGCCGACGAGGCGGCACTGAAGCAGCGCAAGGAGGCCGCAGAGGCGGAGCTGCGGGCCGCACAGACCCGAGAGGCGGAGCTGGAGGACGAGGTGCGGCGGCTCGCCCCTCGGCTGCAGCGCGCCCAGCAGACCTGGTACGAGCTCTCCCAGCTGGCCGAGCGGGTGCGTGGCACGGTCTCGCTGGCCGAGGCCCGGGTCACGAGCGCGACCTCGTCCCCGGTGGAGGAGCGGCGTGGCCGCGACCCCGAGGACATGGAACGCGAGGCCGCCCGGATCCGCGAGCAGGAGGCGGAGCTGGGAGCCGCACTGGAGGCAGCCGAACGCGCCCTTGAGGACACGGTCGCGCACCGGGCCGAACTTGAGCGCGAACTCGCAGCCGAAGAGCGGCGCCTCAAGGACGTCGCGCGCGCGATCGCCGACCGGAGGGAAGGCCTCGCACGTCTGAACGGACAGGTGAATGCGGCCCGGTCCCGGGCCGCGTCCGCACAGGCCGAGATCGGCCGGTTGGCCGCGGCGCGCGACGAGGCAGGGGAGCGGGCGAGCGCGGCACAGGCAGAGTACGAGCAGCTCAAGGCGGAGGTTGACGGGCTGGATGAGGACGACTCCGCACTGGCCGAGCAGCACGACCTGGCCCGGCGGGAACTGGCGGACGCGGAGGCGGCGCTGTCCGCCGCCCGTGAGGCGGCCACCGCGGCGGAGCGTCAGCGCGCCGCACTCGCGGCCCGCCACGAAGCCCTCGCCCAGGGGTTGCGCCGCAAGGACGGCACCGGGGCGCTGCTCGCCGCGAAGGACCGGCTGGCCGGACTGCTGGGCCCCGCCTCCGAGCTGTTGACCGTGGCCCCGGGCTACGAGGTGCCCGTGGCCGCCGCGCTCGGTTCCGCCGCGGACGCGGTGGCCGTGTCCAACCCGGCGACGGCGGCCGAGGCCCTGCGCCTGCTGCGCAAGGCCGACGCCGGGCGCGCTGCCGTACTGCTGGGCGGGGCGCCCGAACCCGTGCCGAAGGAGCGCCACGACGGTCCCCCGTACGCCGCCGACCTGGTCAGCGGGCCCGAGGACTTGTTGCCCGCCGTGCGGCGGCTGCTCCACGGCATTGTGGTGGTCGGCACGCTGGAGGACGCCGAAGATCTGGTGTACGCACGGCCCGGGATCACCGCGGTCACCGCCGAGGGCGACCTGCTCGCTGCGCACTTCGCCCAAGGGGGATCCGCCGGGGCTCCGAGCCTGCTGGAGGTTCAGGCGTCCGTCGACGAGACCGCGGCGCAATTGGAGGAGTTGGCGGGACGGTGTGAGGAACTGGCCGCCCGGCAGCAGGACGCCACCGAGCGGCGTGCCTCTTGCGCCCGGCTCGTGGAGGAGCTCGGGGAACGGCGGCGGGCGGCGGAGAAGGAGAAGGCCGGCGTCGCCCAGCAACTGGGCCGGCTCGCGGGTCAGGCGCGCGGGGCGGCGGGGGAGGCCGAGCGGACGGCCTCTGCCGCGGACCGGGCCGAGGAGGCACTGGAGCAGGCGCTCCGCGAGGCGGAGGAGCTCGCCGAGCGGCTGGTGGCGGCCGAGGAGGGCTCTCCCTTCGGAGACACGGAGGAGGAGCCCGACACCTCTGCACGCGACCGGCTCGCCGCCGACGGTGCCAACGCCCGTCAGACCGAGATGGAGGCTCGGCTCCAGGTCCGTACCCATGAGGAGCGGGTGAAGGGGCTCGCGGGTCGGGCCGATGCCCTCGACCGCGGCGCGCGTGCCGAGCGGGAGGCACGGGCGCGTGCGGAGCAGCGCCGCGCCCGCCTCCGGCACGAGGCGGACGTGGCCCGGGCCGTGACGAGCGGCGCGCGCCAGCTCCTCGCCCACGTCGAAGTGTCCGTCGGTCGGGCCGAGCTGGGGCGGTCCGTGGCCGAGGCGGTGAAGGCGGAGCGGGAGCAGGAGCTCGCCGTGGCCCGCGGCGACGGCCGGGACCTCAAGGGCGAGCTCGACAAGCTCACCGATTCCGTCCACCGCGGCGAGGTCCTCGGGGCGGAGAAGCGCATGCGGATCGAGCAGCTGGAGGCGAAGGCGCTCGAGGAGCTGGGCGTCGAGCCCGCGGGCCTGGTGTCCGAGTACGGGCCCGACCTGCCGGTGCCGCCGTCACCGCCGGCCGAGGGGGAGGAACTCCCCGAGGACCCGGGGCATCCGCGGAACCAGCCCCGTCCGTTCGTCCGCGCCGAGCAGGAGAAGCGTCTCAAGTCCGCCGAACGGGCGTACCAGCAACTCGGAAAGGTGAACCCCCTCGCCCTCGAGGAGTTCGCGGCACTGGAGGAACGGCACAAGTTCCTGTCCGAGCAGCTCGAAGACCTGAAGAAGACCCGGGCGGACCTCCTGCAGGTGGTGAAGGAGGTGGACGAGCGGGTCGAGCAGGTTTTCACGGAGGCGTACCGGGACACCGCGCGCGAGTTCGAGGGCGTCTTCTCCCGGCTCTTCCCCGGCGGTGAGGGCCGACTCGTGTTGACGGATCCGGAGAACATGCTCACCACCGGCGTGGACGTAGAGGCCCGCCCGCCCGGCAAGAAGGTGAAGAGGCTGTCGCTGCTGTCGGGTGGTGAACGTTCGCTGACCGCCGTAGCCATGCTGGTGTCCATCTTCAAGGCCCGGCCGAGCCCCTTCTACGTGATGGACGAGGTCGAGGCGGCGCTCGACGACACCAACCTCCAGCGGTTGATCCGGATCATGCAGGAGCTGCAGGAGAGTTCCCAGCTGATCGTGATTACCCATCAGAAGCGCACCATGGAGGTCGCGGACGCCCTCTACGGCGTGTCCATGCAGGGTGACGGAGTTTCCAAGGTCATCAGCCAGCGGCTGCGTTGACCTGCCCTCCGGGGTCTGGGGCCGGTCAATCCTCTCTGGATCTTCAAAACTTGTACATAAACATTTCCTGGTCCAGCTCACCTTCAAGTAGACCCCGGGTATTGACTTCGAAACTTGAAGGCATAGTCTCGGCAACGTTGCTTTTACCTTCAAGTGGTGGGCGGCGCCATGTTGTGCGCCACTGGAAGGGCTTCGCCCCCCACGTCCGGCGCCGGTGCCGGACGGCCCCAGGAGTACATGTGACCAGCACAGCGCAGGCGCAGCCAGAAGGCCGGAAGGCCAGGCCGGAGCATCTCAGCCACGTCATCTTCATTGCGGCGGCAGCCGCGATGGGTGGCTTCCTCTTCGGATACGACAGCGCGGTGATCAACGGAGCCGTGGTGGCCATCCGGGACCGCTTCGACGTCGGCTCCGAGGCTCTGGCCCAGGTGATCGCCGCCGCGCTGATCGGTTGCGCCATCGGTGCGGCGACCGCGGGCCGGATCGCCGACCGCATCGGCCGGATCCGCGTCATGCAGATCGCCTCGGTACTCTTCACGGCCAGCGCCATCGGTTCCGCACTGCCGTTCGCCCTCTGGGACCTGGCAGTCTGGCGCGTCATCGGCGGCATCGCCATCGGCATGGCGTCGGTCATCGCCCCCGCCTACATCGCCGAGGTGTCCCCGTCCGCCTACCGTGGCCGTCTCGCCTCGTTCCAGCAGGCCGCGATCGTCATCGGCATCGCGGTCTCGCAGCTCGTCAACTACACGGTCCTCAACATCGCGGGCGGTAACCAGCGTGGCGAGATCGCCGGTCTGGAGGCCTGGCAGTGGATGCTGGGCATCATGGTGGTCCCGGCGGTGCTCTACGGGTTGTTCTCCCTCGTCATCCCCGAGTCGCCGCGGTTCCTGATCTCCGTCGGCCGCTACGACCAGGCCCGCAAGGTGCTCCGTGACGTCGAGGGCAAGCAGATCAACCTGGACACCCGGGTGTCGGAGATCGAGACCAACATGCGGCACGAGCGCAAGCCCTCGTTCCGCGACCTGCTCGGCGGCAAGTTCCTCTTCCTGCCGATCGTCTGGGTGGGTATCGGCCTCTCCGTCTTCCAGCAACTCGTGGGCATCAACGTGATCTTCTACTACAGCTCGTCGCTGTGGCAGTCGGTCGGCATCAACCCCGCGAGCTCGTTCTTCTACTCCTTCGAGACGTCGATCGTGAACATCATCGGTACGGTGATCGCGATGCTCACGGTCGACCGGATCGGCCGCAAGCCGCTCGCGCTCATCGGCTCCACCGGCATGGCGGTCTCGCTGGGGCTCGCCGCCTGGGCGTTCTCGTACAAGACCGTAACCGGCGGCGAGGTCTCGCTGCCCAGCCTCCAGGGCACGGTCGCCCTGTTCGCCGCGAACTTCTTCGTCCTCTTCTTCGCGCTCTCCTGGGGCGTCGTGGTGTGGGTGCTGCTCGGCGAGATGTTCCCCGGCAAGATCCGCGCCGCAGCGCTGGGTGTCGCCGCGTCGGCCCAGTGGATCGCCAACTGGCTGATCACCGTGACGTTCCCGACGCTGTCGGACTGGAACCTCTCCGGCGCCTACGTCATCTACACGGTCTTCGCCGTGCTCTCGATCCCGTTCATCCTTAAGTGGGTGCCGGAGACGAAGGGCAAGGCGTTGGAGGAGATGGGCTAATCCCCGCTGCCCCTCTCCTCGGACACGGAACTGCCCCGGCTCACCCCGTGAGCCGGGGCAGCACCTGTTCACAGAACAACTGCACGCTGCGCCACCCCTCGTCCACCGGCATGCCGCCGCAGAGCGGGTGCAGCACCAGGCTTTCCGTCCCGACGGCGACGCACTCGTCGGGCGTCAGCACCCGGTAGACGCCCTCCGCCCGCAGCTCGGAGACCGTCGTGGCCGTCGACCTCACGGCCGAGCGGATCTCCTTGGACTGCCACGAGGCGTACGTCAGGGCCTCGTGCAGGAAGTGGTGTCCGTGCTCTGCCCACACCCGGTCCGGATCCTCCGCGACGTGCAGCAGCGGCGTCTCGGGCGCCGGCATCATGCAGAAGCCCTCCGTTCCGTACTCCTCGCGCATCCGGTGGTAGTAGGCCTCCAACTCGGGCAGGTGCGCGCTCGGGAAGAACGGCAGCCCGCGCCGGGCCGCACGTCGCGCCGCGGGTCTCGAGGAGCCGCCGACCAGCAACAGCGGGTGGGGCTGGGTGTACGGGCGCGGGGTGACCCGCACGGTACGTCCCCGGTGGGTGAACTCCTCCCCGGTCCATGCCGCGAGGAGCGTGTCCAGCAACTCGTCCTGGAGCGCGCCCCGGCGGTCCCAGTCGACGCCGCGGGCGGCGTACTCCTCGGGCCGGTAGCCGATTCCCGCGACCGTGACCAGCCGCCCCCTGCCCAGCAGGTCCAGTACCGCGATCTCCTCGGCCAGTCGTAGCGGATCGTGCAGCGGGCCGATGATCGCCGAGACGGTGACGGCGATCCGACGGGTCGCACCGAAGACCGCGCCCGCGAGGACGAAGGGGGAGGGGAGCCAGTTGTCGTCGGCCCCGTGGTGCTCCTCGGTCTGGATGGTGTCGACGCCCCGGTCGTCCGCGTACGCCGCCATCTCCAGGGCCGCGTGGTAGCGGTCCGCGAGCGTCCCGGGCGTCGCCGCGGGATCGACGAGGTTGAGCCGTACGACGGTGAAGGCCATGACGGGCGTCCCCTCTGCCGGTGTGGCCGTGCTCTGCCGGATGCGGGCGTGGCGCACCGGACGCTAGCTGACGTAGCGTCAGATGAGAACACCCGTGTGGTGCCTCCTGCGTCGCGGTCCGGAGCCACCTGCCCGGAGCGGCGGTGGGCGGCCGTCCGAGGCGGGCTGTGGGAGATGCACAATGCGGCTCCCTCTCGTGCGATCCTCCGAGGTGGCCGGTCCCGGGTGGACGTGGCCGATACTGGGTGGGTTATGGAAATCGTCATCCTTGCTGTAGTCATCGCCCTGGTCGCGGTCGGCGTGATCAGCGGCCTCGTGGTCGGCAGCCGCAAGAAGAAGCAGCTGCCGCCCTCGGCGCCGTCCAGCACGCCGACCATCACTGCTCCGCCAGCTGAGCCGCACGTCGGCGAGGAGGCGGAGACACCGCGCGAAGAACCGCGCCGCACCATCGAAGAGGTCGACCTCCCCACCGCCGAGGAGGCCGCGGAGGCTCCCGCCACCGTCGAGGACCCGGTCATCGCGGCGCCCGAGGCGCCTGCGATCGAGATTCCGGAGCCGACCGCGGGCCGTTTGGTGCGGCTGCGCGCCCGGCTGGCCCGCTCGCAGAACACGCTGGGCAAGGGGTTGCTCACCCTGCTGTCGCGGGAGCACCTCGACGAGGAGACGTGGGAGGAGATCGAGGACACGCTCCTCACCGCGGACGTCGGCGTCGCTCCGACGCAGGAGCTGGTCGAGCACCTGCGTGAGCGGGTGAAGGTGCTGGGCACGCGCACCCCGGAGGAGCTGCGCGGGCTGCTCCGAGACGAGCTGCTCCGCCTCGTCGGTACGGACTACGACCGCGAGCTGAAGACCGAGAGCGGCTTGGACACCCCGGGTGTCGTGATGGTCGTCGGTGTCAACGGAACCGGCAAGACGACCACCACGGGCAAGCTGGCCCGGGTGCTCGTCGCCGACGGACGCAGCGTCGTCCTGGGTGCCGCGGACACCTTCCGTGCAGCTGCCGCGGACCAGCTCCAGACCTGGGGCGAGCGGGTCGGGGCACGCACGGTCCGCGGACCAGAGGGCGGCGACCCGGCGTCGATCGCCTTCGACGCGGTCAAGGAAGGCATTGCCGAGGGCGCCGACGTCGTCCTCATCGACACCGCGGGCCGGCTGCACACCAAGACGGGCCTCATGGACGAGCTCGGCAAGGTCAAGCGCGTCGTCGAGAAGCACGGCCCGCTGGACGAGGTGCTCCTGGTCCTCGACGCCACGACCGGCCAGAACGGTCTGATCCAGGCGCGTGTCTTCGCCGAGGTCGTGGACATCACCGGCATCGTGCTGACCAAGCTCGACGGCACGGCCAAGGGCGGGATCGTCGTCGCTGTCCAGCGGGAACTCGATGTGCCGGTCAAGCTCGTCGGTCTCGGCGAGGGCCCGGACGACCTGGCCCCGTTCGAGCCCGAGGCATTCGTGGACGCCCTGATCGGCGACTGAAGGAACCTTTCGACAGGCACCGACTCCAGGCCCCGTGCTGCTCGCCGCGGCACGGGGCCTGTGCTTCCGGTGGGCCTTCGCGTCGCTCCGGTGGGCGGGGCCGATCAGCGACGGGGCCGATCAGCGACGGCTGGCCGTGTGCGTCACGCGGCGGCGGAGCGGTGGCAGATGTACGCCAGCGTGCCGAGGAGCAGACGGGCCTGGGGCGGGGCTCCCGGGGCGTCGGGGACCGGCGGGCGCAGCCAGCGGACCGGGCCGAGGCCCCCGTGGTCGGAGGGGGGCGCCGTCAGGTGGCTGCCGCGACCCAGGCAGCGCAGGTCGAGATCCGCGTCATCCCAGCCCATCCGGTAGAGCAGCGCGGGAAGCTCGGTGGAGGCGCCTGGGGCGACGAAGAATTGGGCCCGGCCGGTCGGGGTCACGCAGACGGGGCCCAGTGGCAGGCCCATCCGCTCCAGACGGACCAGGGCGTGCCGCCCGGCCTGCTCGGCCACCTCCAGGACGTCGAAATGCCGGCCCACCGGGAGCAGTACCGCGGCGCCCGGCACCCGGGCCCAGGCGCGGGTGACGTCGTCCAGCGTCGAACCCGCGGGCACCTCGGGCGCAAAGTCCAGCGGGTGCGCTCCCGGGGAACTGCACGTGGCGTCACCGCACGAGCACCTCCCGGTGGACGCCCTCGCTCCCGGGACCACGTCCCAGCCCCACAGTCCCGTGTACTCGGCGACCGCTGTGCACTCCGTGGCGCGGCCGCGGCGCCACGAGCCCGGCCGGATCTCCCGGACACCCCTGCTGCCGCCGATCGTGAAGCCCATGCCCCCTCCAACGTGTCTCACTCGCCGGTGGTTACGACTTGGAGTCTGCCGGTGACGCTCAGTCGCCGTCGTGCCGCCTCGCCGGTGCGAAGTGTCTTTCCGGGTGGCGCGTCGGGCCGCGCGCGCCCTGGCGCGCAACGCTGCGCGTTGCCCTGGTCGTCGTGGGTCAAGTGAATCGCGCCCGGCCGCAAGCGACTTCATTCGAAGGGGTGGCGAATGGTGGCGTTTCTGGAATCGCCATGGCAGGACCGGTGATCGTGGGATTACTTTCAGTGCACGAACCCCGAAGATTCCTCGCGTTCACGGGTATGCCGGAGGCAAGTCGGTTCTCTGTTCGACGGAGGGTGAACTCCGGACGGAGAGTCTCAACTCGCGGCATTCTGATAGGGGTTCGCGCAGCAAGGCATCGAAGGATGGGGGCGTTCCAGTGGGTGGCAGTGGCGCAGACGGTACGAGCACCGGGAAGCGCCCCAACGAGCAGTTGGGCTCCTGGTTCGTGCGCAGCGGCTGGTCGAAGGGCGAGCTCGCGCGGCAGGTGAACCGCAGGGCCCGCCAGATCGGCGCGCACCACATCAGCACGGACACCTCACGGGTCCGCAGGTGGCTCGACGGCGAGCAGCCGCGCGAGCCGATCCCGCGCATCCTCTCCGAGCTGTTCTCCGAGCGCTTCGGGACCGTCGTCGCCGTCGAGGACCTCGGGCTCCGCACCGCACACCAGGCGCCCTCGGTGTCCGGGGTGGACCTGCCCTGGGCGGGGCCGCAGACCGTGTCCCTGCTCAGCGAGTTCTCCCGCAGCGACCTGATGCTGGCGCGACGCGGATTCCTGGGGACCTCGCTGGCGCTCTCCGCCGGACCCGCGCTCATCGAGCCGATGCAGCGCTGGCTGGTGCCGTCGCCGCCGGCGGAGCCCGCGTCGCCCCAGGAGTCCGCCGGGGCGGTACGCCGCTCCGCACGACTCTCCGCGCCCGAGCTGGACCTCCTGGAGTCCACCACCGTGATGTTCCGCCAGTGGGACGCCCAGTGCGGCGGCGGGCTGCGGCGCAAAGCGGTCGTCGGGCAGCTCCACGAAGTGACGGACCTACTCCAGGAACCCCAGCCCGCGCACGTCGCCAAGCGGCTGTTCAGGTGCGCCGCCGAGCTGGCCGAGCTGGCCGGATGGATGAGCTACGACGTGGGATTGCAGCCCACCGCTCAGAAGTACTTCGTTCTCGGGCTGCACGCCGCCAAGGAGGCGGGTGACAAGCCGCTCGGCTCGTACATCCTCTCCTCCATGAGCCGCCAGATGATCCACCTCGGACGGCCCGACGACGCCCTGGAGCTCATCCATCTCGCCCAGTACGGCAGTCGCGACTGTGCGACCCCGCGCACCCAGGCGATGCTGTATGCGATGGAAGCCCGCGCCTACGCCAACATGGGCCAGCCCAGCAAGACCAAGCGGGCCGTCCGCATGGCCGAGGACGTCTTCGTCGACGCGCTCGAGTGCGACGCGCCCGAGCCCGACTGGATCCGCTTCTTCTCCGAGGCCGAGCTCAACGGGGAGAACGCCCACTCCTACCGGGACCTGGCCTACGTGGCCGGCCGCAGCCCGAGCTACGCCTCGCTCGCCGAGCCCGTCATGGAGCGTGCCGTCGAGCTCTTCAGCGAGGACAAGGTGTACCAGCGCTCGTATGCGCTCAACCTCGTCGGCATGGCCACCGTGCACCTGCTGAAGAGGGAGCCGGAGCAGGCCACGCAGCTGGCCGGGCAGGCGCTCTCGATCGCCAGGCGGGTCCGCTCCGAGCGGGTCAACAACAGGCTCCGCAAGACCGTGGACACGGCAGCCAGGGACTTCGGGGACGTCGCCGAGGTCGTTCACCTCACCGACCGCCTCACGGCACAGCTGCCGGAGGTCGCGGAAGCGGTCTGATCCGGCCGGCAGCCCTTGTGACTCCGGCGCGGCGGTCACCCTGAAACCGCCCGACTCGGCTCCCCACGCCAGGTCAAACGGGTGACCGCCGCGACCGGCTCCTCCTCTGCGCCGAGAACGGCGCCGCCCTCACGGACGCGTTGCGGTTTCGGGATGGTATGCCCGCCTCCATGATCGCGACGTGTAGTTCATGTGCGCGTAACACACCCGCCGTCTTCGTCACTGCGGTGAAACATGGTGCGGCATCGACGGAAACCGCGGCGCGCCAATCTCATGGCGCATAACCGGCCGACTCCCCAGGGCAGCCCCACCGGATCCAGCCGCACCGGTTGTCCAGCCGCCCAGGCTCCCGCCCCGCACAGGCCGTACGACGACGAGGAGACGCCGATGCCCCCAGGCATCACGCTTGCCGCAGACGCACCCACGCTGTCTGCCGCCAACACCGGGTTCATGCTCATCTGCTCCGCTTTGGTGATGCTCATGACGCCGGGCCTGGCCTTCTTCTACGGAGGCATGGTCCGCGTCAAAAGCACCCTCAACATGCTGATGATGAGCTTCATCAGCCTCGGGATCGTCACGATCCTCTGGGTGCTGTTCGGCTTCAGCCTCGCTTTCGGCACCGACGCGGGCTCGTTCATCGGCTGGTCCTCCGACTATGTCGGACTCAGCGGGATCGGGCTCAACCAGCTGTGGGACGGCTACACCATCCCCGTGTACGTCTTCGCCGTCTTCCAGCTGATGTTCGCGATCATCACGCCTGCCCTGATCAGCGGCGCCCTCGCGGACCGCGTGAAGTTCACCGCCTGGGCGCTCTTCATCGCGCTCTGGGTCACCGTCGTCTACTTCCCGGTCGCACACTGGGTCTGGGGCGCCGGTGGCTGGCTCTTCGAATTGGGAGTCATCGACTTCGCCGGAGGTACCGCCGTCCACATCAACGCGGGTGCCGCGGCCCTGGGCGTGATCCTCGTCATCGGCAAGCGCGTGGGCTTCAAGAAGGACCCGATGCGGCCGCACAGCCTCCCGCTGGTGATGCTCGGTGCCGGTCTGCTGTGGTTCGGTTGGTTCGGGTTCAACGCCGGATCCTGGCTCGGCAACGACGACGGCGTCGGCGCGGTGATGTTCGTCAACACCCAGGTCGCCACTGCCGCCGCGATGCTCGCCTGGCTCGCCTACGAGAAGGTCCGCCACGGCTCCTTCACCACCCTCGGCGCGGCGTCCGGCGCGGTCGCGGGCCTGGTCGCCATCACCCCGTCCGGCGGCTCCTGCTCCCCGCTCGGCGCCATCGGCATCGGCGCCATCGCCGGCCTGGTGTGCGCCATGGCCGTCGGCCTCAAGTACAAGCTCGGCTACGACGACTCCCTCGACGTCGTCGGCGTCCACCTCGTCGGCGGTGTCATCGGTTCGCTCCTGGTCGGCTTCTTCGCCACCGGCGGGGTCCAGTCGGACGCCAAGGGCCTCTTCTACGGCGGAGGCTTCGAGCAACTCGGCAAGCAGGCCGTCGGCGTCTTCGCCGTCCTCGCCTACTCTCTGGTGGTCTCCGCGGTCCTCGCCTTCGCCCTCGACAAGACGATCGGCATGAGGGTCACCGAGGACGACGAGATCTCCGGTATCGACCAGGTCGAGCACGCCGAGACCGCGTACGACTTCAGCGGAGCGGGTGGTGGGGCAGGTTCCCGCAGGACCGTCCCCACGGCCAGTGACTCCGTGGCAGCCGCACACCAGACCAAGAAGGTGGACGCATGAAGCTCATCACCGCAGTCGTGAAGCCGCACCGGCTGGACGAGATCAAGGAGGCCCTGCAGGCCTTCGGTGTCCAGGGGCTCACGGTCACCGAGGCCAGCGGCTACGGACGGCAGCGCGGCCACACCGAGGTCTACCGCGGCGCGGAGTACACCGTCGACCTCGTCCCCAAGATCCGCATCGAGGTGCTGGTCGAGGACGACGACGCCGAACAGCTCATCGACGTGGTGGTGAAGGCTGCCAGGACCGGGAAGATCGGTGACGGCAAGGTGTGGAGCGTGCCGGTCGACACCGCCGTCCGCGTACGGACCGGCGAACGCGGCCCGGACGCGCTGTAAGACGGGAGTTGCCGGGTGACGAGCGTCGACGTGACCACTGAAACCGAAGACCCGGGACCCAGCAGCTATGCGGCGGCCCGGCTGCGCCTCCTCCAGGAGAAGGCGCAGCCAGGGCCGCCGCGCCGTGCTGCCCTGGCCCGGCTGACCGACGACTGGCTCTGTGCCCTGTTCACCGCAGCGGCCGAGGACACGGGAGTGCGGGGCGCGGCCCTGGTGGCCGTCGGCGGGTACGGTCGCGGGGAACTCTCGCCGCGCAGCGACCTCGATCTGCTCCTGCTGCACGACGGCAGCGCCGATCCCGCGGCGGTCGCCTCGCTCGCCGACCGGATCTGGTACCCGGTGTGGGACCTCGGCCTCGCCCTGGACCACTCGGTCCGCACCCCGGCGGAGGCCGGGAAGACGGCCGCGGAGGACATCAAGGTGCAGCTCGGACTCCTCGACGCGCGCGCCGTCGGCGGCGATCTGGGCCTTGTCACGGGGCTGCGCACCACCGTCCTCGCCGACTGGCGCAACCAGGCGCCCAAGCGCCTGCCGGAACTCGACGCGCTGTGCCGCGAGCGGGCCGAACGCCACGGTGAACTGCAGTTCCTGCTCGAACCGGACCTCAAGGAGGCGCGCGGCGGGCTGCGCGATGCCACCGCGCTACGCGCCGTCGCCGCTTCGTGGGTGGCCGACGCACCCCGCGAAGGCCTCGCCGAAGCCCGGCGGGTCCTCCTCGACACCCGCGACGCGCTGCACCTGACCACCGGACGGGCCACCGACCGGCTCACCCTCCAGGAGCAGCCCCAGGTCGCCGACGAGCTGGGCCTCCTGGACGGCGACGCACTGCTACGACAGGTATACGAAGCGGCGCGCACCATCTCGTACGCCGCGGACGTCACATGGCGCGAGGTGAACCGGGTGCTCAGGGCCCGGTCCGCCCGACCGCGCCTCCGGGACCGGGCAAGGGAGCGCGGCGACTTCATCAGGAGGGTGGTGGCGGGCGACGGTCGATCCCTCGCCGGACGGCGCTCCGAACCGGAGCGCACCCCTCTCGCCGAAGGCGTCGTGGAGCTCGACGGCGAAGTCGTCCTCGCCCGCACCGCGCGGCCGGAACGCGACCCGGTGCTGCCCCTGCGGGCCGCCGCCGCGGCGGCCCAGTCCGGACTTCCGGTGTCCCGGCACGCCGTACGCCGCCTCGCCACGGCCGCCAAGCCGTTGCCCGTACCCTGGCCCGCCGAGGCCCGCGAGGAACTCGTCACCCTGCTCGGTGCCGGCGAGTCCACCGTCGCCGTCTGGGAGGCGCTGGAGGCCGAGGGCCTGATCGCCCGGCTGCTGCCCGACTGGGAGCGGGTCCGCTGTCGCCCCCAGCGCAATCCCGTCCACACCTGGACCGTGGACCGGCACCTCGTCGAGACGGCGGTCCGTGCCTCCGCGCTCACCCGTCGCGTCGGCCGCCCCGACCTGCTGCTGATCGCCGCGCTCCTCCACGACATCGGCAAGGGTTGGCCGGGCGACCACTCGGTGGCGGGTGAGACCATCGCGCGGGACGTCGCCACCCGCATCGGTTTCGACCAGCACGACGTGGGTGTCATCGCCACCCTGGTGCGGCGCCACCTGTTGCTCGTCGAGACAGCCACCCGGCGCGACCTGGACGATCCCGCGACCGTCCGCTCGGTGGCGGAGGCGGTCGGATCCCCCGGCACGCTCGAACTGCTGCACGCCCTCACCGAGGCCGACGCCCTCGCCACGGGACCCGCCGCCTGGTCGTCCTGGCGGGGTTCGCTCGTCGCCGACCTGGTGAAGCGGGTCAGCGGGGTGCTGGCGGGCGAAGCCCCCTCCGAACCCGAACCCCCCGCGCCCAGTGCCGAACAGGAGCGGCTCGCGGTCGAGGCGCTGCGCACCGGCGGTCCGGTCCTCGCCCTGCATGCCCAACCCGAAACGCCCCAACCGGACGGCGAACCGGAACCGGTCGGAGTGGAACTGCTGATTGCCGTGCCCGACCAGCCGGGTGTGCTGCCCGCGGTCACCGGGGTGCTCGCACTGCACCGGCTCACCGTCCGCGCAGCCGACCTGTGTGCCGTGGAACTTCCCGGTGAGGTCGGCCACGGAGCCGTGCTCGTGCTGGACTGGCGGGTCGCCGCTGCGTACGGGTCACTCCCGCAGGCGGCCAGGCTCCGGGCCGACCTCGTCCGCGCCCTCGACGGCTCGCTGGACATCGCGGCCAGGCTGGCCGAACGGGACGCCGCGTACCCCCGCAGGCGGGGAGTGCAGGCGCCGCCGCCCAGGGTCACCGTCGCCCCGGCGGGCTCCCGGCTGGCCACGGTGATCGAGGTCCGTGCGCAGGACGCCCCGGGGCTGCTGCACCGCATCGGCCGCGCCCTGGAGTCCGCGGCGGTCCGGGTGCGCAGTGCCCACGTGTCGACGCTCGGCGCCAACGCCGTCGATGCGTTCTACGTCACAGCCCCCGACGGCGCCCTGCTGCCACCCGCCGATGCGGCGGAGGTGGCCCGCGCCCTGGAGGCGGCACTGCGCCGATGACGCACCCGGGACGGACGCATGGACTGGGGGCAGACCCCAGCCCGTGCGTCCGGATACCCTTGGGGAGATCTGTCCGCCCGCTCCCGAGACCCGAGGATCCGCGACCGCCGTGTTCGACACCCTCTCCGACCGCCTTGCAGCGACATTCAAGAACCTCCGGGGCAAGGGCCGCCTGTCCGAGGCGGACATCGACGCCACGGCACGCGAGATCCGCATCGCGCTGCTCGAGGCCGACGTGGCGCTGCCCGTCGTGCGCGCCTTCATCAAGCAGGTCAAGGAGCGCGCGCTGGGCGCCGAGGTGTCGCAGGCACTGAACCCAGCCCAGCAGGTCATCAAGATCGTCAACGAGGAGCTCGTCGGCATCCTCGGCGGCGAGACGCGTCGACTGCGGTTCGCCAAGCAGCCGCCCACCGTGATCATGCTGGCAGGTCTCCAGGGCGCCGGTAAGACCACCCTCGCCGGAAAGCTCGGTCTCTGGCTCAAGAGCCAGGGTCACTCGCCGCTGCTGGTGGCCTGCGACCTCCAGCGTCCCAACGCCGTGAACCAGCTGTCCGTCGTCGCCGAGCGTGCCGGCGTCGCCGTGTTCGCCCCGCAGCCGGGCAACGGGGTGGGTGACCCGGTACAGGTCGCCAAGGAGTCGATCGACCACGCGAAGTCGAAGGTCCACGACATCGTGATCGTGGACACCGCGGGCCGCCTCGGCATCGACCAGGAGATGATGCAGCAGGCCGCGGACATCCGTGACGCGGTCAGCCCCGACGAAGTCCTCTTCGTCGTCGACGCGATGATCGGTCAGGACGCCGTCAACACGGCCGAGGCCTTCCGTGACGGCGTCGGCTTCGACGGCGTGGTGCTGTCCAAGCTGGACGGTGACGCCCGCGGTGGTGCCGCGCTCTCCATCGCGCACGTCACCGGCAAGCAGATCATGTTCGCGTCCAACGGCGAGAAGCTGGATGACTTCGACGCCTTCCACCCGGACCGCATGGCGTCCCGCATCCTCGGCATGGGCGACATGCTGTCGCTCATCGAGAAGGCGGAGCAGACCTTCAGCCAGGCCGAAGCCGAGAAGATGGCGGCCAAACTGGCGAAGGGCCCCAAGGAGTTCACGCTCGACGACTTCCTGGCGCAGATGGAGCAGGTCAGGAAGATGGGCTCCATCTCCAAACTGCTCGGGATGCTGCCCGGCATGGGTCAGATCAAGGACCAGATCAACAACATCGACGAGCGGGACGTGGACCGTACGGCGGCGATCATCAAGTCGATGACGCCCGCCGAGCGTCAGGACCCGACGATCATCAATGGTTCTCGTCGAGCCCGTATCGCCAAGGGCTCCGGCGTCGACGTCAGCGCGGTCAAGAGCCTCGTCGAGCGGTTCTTCGACGCCCGCAAGATGATGTCGCGGATGGCACAGGGCGGCGGTATGCCGGGCATGCCGGGGATTCCCGGCATGGGCGGCGGCGCGGCCCGACAGAAGAAGAAGCAGAAGCAGGCCAAGGGCAAGCAGCGCTCCGGCAACCCGATGAAGCGCAAGGCCGAGGAGCAGGCAGCCGCCGCCCGCCGTGAGCAGGCCGGCCAGGGCAGCGCCTTCGGCCTGCCCAGCGGGCAGGGCGGCCAGGACTTCGAGCTCCCGGACGAGTTCAAGAAGTTCATGGGCTGACGCACCGCACCGCACTGGAGCGGTCCGGGAGCGGACGGACGAGGAAGGCCCCGCGGTCGACGACCCCTTGACCCCAAGTCGTCGACCGCGGGGCCTTCGCACGCGCCGTGCCCGGTGGCAGGCCCGTGGGATCTGTGCGGTCATGAGCAGAGACCACCGCATCACCGGCCGTGGGCAGGAGGGCACGTGGCCAATTCCGTACCCCCGCGCGACCGGACCGACCAGCCCTGGCGCTCCGAGGGTGCACCCCCGCCCGCACCCTCCAGGAGGAAGCTGCCCGGGGGCTGGGTGGGTCTCGGCGCCGCCGCCGTCGCGGTCTTCCTGCTCGCTTACCTCCTCCTGTCGTTGTTCACCGGCGGAGGCGAGCCGACGATCTCTTACACGGAATTCGCCAAACAGGTGGCCGCGGGCAACGTCACCAAGATCTACGCCAAGGGCGACGCGATCCAGGGCGAGCTGAAGGCGGGGCGGCCGCTGCCGGACGGCGGAGGCGACTACACGAAGTTCACCACCCAGCGACCGTCGTTCGCCGACGACGACCTCTGGCAGGAACTCACCCGGAAGGGCGTCGTGGTGACGGCCGAGCCGGTCGTGGTCCAGCGCAGCCTGCTGGTCAACCTGCTCCTCGCCCTCGCCCCGATGGCCCTCCTCGTCCTGCTGTGGTTGTTCCTCGCCCGCCGGGTGGGCGCGGGGGCGGGCGGCGGGCTGCTGGGCCGCAAACCGCCACCGAAGCCGGTGCAGCTGACGGTGGGCCGGCGCACCACGTTCGCGGACGTCGCCGGTATCGACGAGGTCGCGGGCGAACTCAACGACGTGGTCGATTTCCTCAGGAACCCGCAGGCGTACCGGGACATGGGAGCGCGCATGCCGGGCGGCGTCCTGCTGTCGGGACCGCCCGGCACCGGCAAGACGCTGCTCGCGCGGGCCGTCGCCGGTGAAGCCGGCGTCCCGTTCTTCTCCGCCTCCGCATCCGAGTTCATCGAGATGATCGTGGGCGTCGGTGCCTCGAGGGTGCGTGAACTCTTCGCCGAAGCCCGCAAGGTCGCCCCGGCCATCGTCTTCATCGACGAGATCGACACGATCGGGCGGGTACGCGGCGGCGGGGCCGGCATCAGCGGTCACGACGAACGCGAGCAGACCCTCAACCAGATCCTCACCGAGATGGACGGCTTCACCGGCTCGGAAGGCGTCGTCGTCCTCGCCGCCACGAACCGGGCCGCGGTCCTCGACCCGGCGCTGACCCGTCCCGGTCGCTTCGACCGCATCGTGCAGGTCAGCCCGCCGGACCGGGACGGGCGGGAGGCGATCCTGAAGATCCACACCCGGGAGATCCCGCTGGGCGAGGACGTCGACCTGGCGAGGGTGGCCCGTACGACGCCGGGCATGACGGGCGCCGAACTGTCCAACCTGGCCAATGAAGCCGCGCTGCTCGCGGTCAAGCGGCGGCAGGCGGAAGTGACGCGGGCCGACCTGTCCGACGCCCTGGAGAAGGTCCAGCTCGGCGCGGAACGGCCGCTGGTCATGCCGGAGGACGAGCGCCGCAGGACCGCTTACCACGAGAGCGGCCACGCCCTGCTCGGCATGCTGCAGCCGGGCGCCGATCCCGTTCGCAAGATCACCATCGTGCCGCGCGGCCGTGCCTTGGGCGTCACCCTGTCCACACCGGAGGCCGACAGGTACGCGTACACCGAGTCCTACCTGCGCGGCCGCATCACCGGGGCACTGGGCGGAATGGCTGCCGAGCACGTCGTGTTCGGGGTCGTGACGACCGGGTCGGAGAGCGACCTGGAGCAGGCCACCGCGCTGGTCCGGGGCATGGTCGGCCGCTGGGGCATGAGTGAGCGCGTCGGTCGGATCAGCGCCGTCCCGGGCGACGCCCAGGAGCCGTACGGACTGGTCGCCGCTCCGGGGACGCTGGACGCGGTCGACCACGAGATGCGCAGGATCGTCGACGAGTGCTACGAGAACGCCTGTCGGCAGCTCCGTGAGAACCGCCCGCGGCTGGATGCGCTCGCCGAGGCCCTGCTCGTTGACGAGACTCTGGAAGAGGACGCGGCGTACCGCGTGGCGGGAATCGCGAGGGACACCGGGAACGGCGCGGAACAGTAGCCGGTGCGGGTGATCGTCGTGCGCGTCGTGCGGTGGGCTGCGATACGGCAACGCGCCTCCCCGGTCGTGCGGGCACCCGGCTCGCGACGGGGGAGGCGCGCCCGTTTCACGGCGTGCGCGCGATGAGGTAGCGGAAGACGTTCGGCATCCACACCGTCCCGTCGGCCCGCAGGTGCGCATGCAGGGCCTCCGTGACCTCCTTCTCCACCTGTGCCTGGTCCGTCGCCCGCACCGCCGCGTCGAACAGTCCGGTCGACAGCATCCCGCGCACCGCGCTGTCCAGGTCCGCGTAGCCGAAGGGGCACGCGACCCGGCCCGACCCGTCGGGTTTCAGTCCGGCCCTGGTGGCCACGTCCTCCAGGTCGTCCCGCAGCACGGGACGCCATCCACCGTCGGTGCGCAGCCGTTCGCTGAGCCGGCTCGCCACCCTGAGGACCGTCGACGTGGCACACCGCTCCGGCGGGCCCCACCCGGTGAGGACGACCGCGCTCCTGCGCTCGGCGAGCGGAACAGCCGCTTCGAGCATCGGGACGAGCCCTTCCGAGTCGCCCGCCATGCCTCCGATCGGGTGAAACACCGTGATCATCGTGAACCGGGGGAGCGTCGGGTCGGCCGCCTCGCCCGGTCCGCCCTCCACCAGCCGTACCCCCCGCTCTGCGTCGTCGGCGTGCGCCCGGTCGGAGTCGTGCGCCCGGTCGGTCTCCGGGGCGAGCCGCTCACGCGCCAGCGCGAGCCTGGACCGATCCGTGTCGGTGCCGGTGACGCCCGCGCCGCGCGCGGAGGCCATCAGCAGGGCGAGCCCTGCGCCGCAGCGCAGCCCCAGCACCCGGGAGTCCGGGCCCACCTCGAGGTGCTCGTACACCGCCTCATAGAGCGGCACCAGCATCCGTTCCTGGATCTCGGCCCAGTCACGGGCCCGCACCGACGGGGCCACGGGGGGTGCGGAGGCCGTGCGGGGGTGGTGCCGGACGAGCGTTGGTGTCATCGAAAAGCGCCCCAATCCGCCGAGAGGTCAGCCGTGCCCTGAGTGACAACCCCCGTGTACGTTCGCTCGCGCTCCCCCGTATGCCAGGGAACTGCGCATCCGTCGGTACGTCCAGGGGTTGCACTGCAATGCCTTGCGTGCCCCGGTTGTGCGCCCCCGCGCCCGGTCGACTCCTCATCCAGAGTGCCGTCGCCCTGCGATTCCCGCCATGGCAAAGCCACCGGCCCCAGGCCACGGCGGAGGGTGACCGCCGCGGGTACCAAGACCTGATCGACAGGGCCGAGCTCACCGAGTCCCGCACGCGGGACGATGGCGACCCGTCCCCGTCGCTGTGACCGGGCGCATCCGGGGCCGGTGCTCAGCCCGAGGGCGAGGGGCGCTCGCGAACCACGCCGAGTCCGCCGAGGCGCCCGGCGACCGAGGACGGGGCGGTGGCGGAGCCCGCCGACGGCCCGGGTACGCTCGCGATCGGCGCGCGCTCAGCCGACGGGCCGCACAGCGCGTCCGCCGAGACGACAGGTCGGCCGCGCGACCGGAGGGGCAGCCGCCCCGAACATGTGTCGTAGACGCATGGCTACGTACCACCTTGGTATGAGCTGTGAGGGTTCTCCATAGATCGGCGCACCCGCCCTCGTCATGACGCATCAATGCCAACTGACGGGTACGTGCAAAATATTTGGGATGCCCCGGAATGGAACCCGTGGGCCACTCGGCTCGTTATCACGACGTGAGCACGACACCACCTGTTCTCGCCGCAGAGCTGGCACAGGCGTGGGCCGACATTCAGCGGCACCACCCCGAGCTGCCGGATCTTGCCGCGCCGGAGTCCCTGATCGGAGAGTCCTCGTCCGCCTGCGGGCACGAACTCTCCTTCGAGCGACTGCTCCACGAGGCAGTCCACGGCATCGCCGCCGCACGAGGGGTTCGTGACACCTCGCGCGCCGGCCGCTACCACAACCGCCGGTTCCTGGCGATCGCCGAGGAGATGGGCTTGGACCATCCGGAGGAACCGCATCCCAGCAGCGGCTTCTCGCTGGTCACGCTCACGCCCGAGGCGAAGCGGCGGTACCGGGCGACGATCGAGCGGTTGCAGCGGGCCCTCGCCGCGCACACCGTCGCCACCACCTCCGACACCAAGCGGACCTTCCGGGGGCCGGCTGCCCGGCACGGTTCGTCGGGGGGAGGAGTCCGCGTGAAGGCCGTCTGTGAATGCGGGCGCAACGTCCGGGTCGTCCCCTCCGTCCTCGCTCAGGCGCCGATCGTCTGCGGAGGTTGTGGCAAGCCGTTCCGCATCCCGGAGACCGTGGCCGCGGCGAGCTGATCGGGCCGATCCCGAAGCGGCGGAAGCGGTGGACACGTCGGCCCGGCCGACCGGAGGCCCGCGACGACCTCCGGTCAGCCGGGCTGAAGCGGTGTGGCACAATGGCTAGCTGTACTCGACAGTCGCATAGGACCCCTCTCTCCTCCGGCTGACGCGTCCATCGGGCCATCGGGTACCGCAACCCCACGCGGCATCACGCTGTGCCCAACCACGTCAAAACCAGGAGAATCCACTCCCGTGGCAGTCAAGATCAAGCTGAAGCGTCTGGGCAAGATCCGTTCGCCTCACTACCGCATCGTCGTCGCCGACTCCCGGACCCGCCGTGACGGCCGGGCCATCGAGGAGATCGGCCTGTACCACCCGACGTACAACCCGTCGCGCATCGAGGTCGACTCCGAGCGCGCCCAGTACTGGCTCTCCGTCGGCGCCCAGCCGACCGAGCCGGTCCTCGCCATCCTGAAGCTCACCGGCGACTGGCAGAAGCACAAGGGTCTGCCCGCCCCGGAGAAGCCGCTGCTCCAGCCGGAGGCGAAGGAAGACAAGCGCGCTTCGTTCGAGGCCTTCGCCAAGGCCCTCGAGGGTGACGACACCAAGGGTGAGGCCATCACCCAGAAGGCCAAGAAGACCGAGAAGAAGGCGGACGAGGCTGGCTCCGCCGAGTCCACCGAGGCCTGAGCATGCTCGAGGAGGCTCTCGAGCACCTCGTGAAGGGCATCGTCGACAATCCCGATGACGTGCAGGTGGCTTCGCGCAACCTGCGTCGCGGACGGGTGCTCGAGGTCCGGGTGCACCCCGACGATCTCGGTAAGGTGATCGGCCGCAACGGCCGCACCGCGCGCGCCCTGCGCACCGTCGTGGGTGCCATCGGCGGCCGTGGTATCCGGGTCGACCTCGTCGACGTGGACCAGGTCCGCTGATCAGTTGATCACCGGCACGGGCCGGGGAGGGCTTACGGGCCCGCCCCGGCCCGTCGTCGTACGACAGGAGCATTGAGCGTGCAGCTGGTAGTCGCGCGGATCGGCCGCGCCCACGGGATCAAGGGCGAGGTCACCGTCGAAGTGCGCACCGACGAGCCCGAGCTGAGGCTCGCGCCCGGAGCCGTACTAGCCACGGACCCCGCCTCCGCGGGGCCGCTGACGATCGAGACCGGCCGGGTGCACAGTGGCAGGTTGCTGCTGCGCTTCGAGGGCGTACGGGACCGCAACGGCGCCGAGGCGCTTCGGAACACCCTGCTGATCGCCGACGTGGACCCGGACGAGCAGCCGGAAGAGCCCGATGAGTACTACGACCACCAACTGATGGACCTGGACGTGGTCCTCGCCGACGGGACCGAGGTGGGGCGGATCACCGAGATCTCACACCTGCCGTCGCAGGACCTGTTCATCGTGGAGCGGGCCGACGGCAGCGAAGTGATGATCCCTTTCGTGGAGGAGATCGTCACCGAGATCGACCTCGCCGAGCAGAAGGCGGTCATCACCCCGCCGCCCGGGCTGATCGACGACCGCGCCGAGATCGCCTCGGCCCGGGGTGAGGGCGAAGCCCGTGGCGGGGGCGAGGAGTGATGCGGCTCGACGTCGTCACGATCTTCCCCGAGTACCTCGAGCCGCTGAACGTCTCGCTCGTCGGCAAGGCCAGGGCGCGCGGTCAGCTGGACGTCCACGTGCATGACCTGCGCCAGTGGACGTACGACCGGCACCACACGGTCGACGACACCCCCTACGGTGGTGGCCCCGGCATGGTCATGAAGACCGAGCCCTGGGGCGACGCCCTGGACGACGCGTTGGCGCACGGATACGAGGCGGGTGCGCACGGGCCGGCCCTTGTCGTGCCGACGCCCAGCGGCCGCCCGTTCACCCAGGAACTGGCCGTCGAACTCTCCGAGCGGCCATGGTTGATCTTCACACCCGCCCGGTACGAAGGCATCGACCGGCGGGTCATCGACGAGTACGCCACCCGGATACCGGTCTACGAGGTCTCCATCGGGGACTACGTCCTGGCCGGCGGCGAGGCGGCCGTCCTCGTCATCACCGAGGCCGTGGCACGGCTGCTGCCCGGCGTCCTCGGCAACGCCGAGTCACACCGGGACGACTCGTTCGCCCCCGGTGCCATGGCCAACCTGTTGGAGGGACCCGTCTACACCAAGCCACCCACGTGGCGCGGCCGTGGCATCCCCGACGTCCTACTCAGCGGGCACCACGGGAAGATCGCGCGCTGGCGGCGGGACGAGGCGTTCCGCCGTACCGTCGCGAACCGCCCCGACCTGATCGAACGCTGCGACCCTTCGGCGTTCGACAAGAAGGACCGGGAAATGCTCTCCATCCTGGGTTGGGCACCCTCGCCCGACGGCCGATTTTGGCGCAGGCCGGAGGCCGTGGAAGAATAGGCCGCTGCCGTACGTCCGGCGTGCGCCCCTGCCACAGGGGGACACGACGCCCGCTCCGACGAGGCGGCTCCCCATCTCCTTCCTAGATACCGCTGATGACCTGTGGCATCGGCGAAGAAAGCAGACGAACATGTCGCACGTGCTCGACGCCGTCAACGCCGCCTCGCTGCGGACCGACCTCCCGGCGTTCCGTCCCGGTGACACCGTGAACGTCCACGTTCGCGTCATCGAGGGCAACCGCTCCCGTATCCAGCAGTTCAAGGGCGTCGTCATTCGCCGCCAGGGTTCGGGCGTCAGCGAGACCTTCACGGTCCGCAAGGTCTCGTTCTCCGTCGGCGTGGAGCGCACCTTCCCGGTGCACAGCCCGATCTTCGAGAAGATCGAGCTCGTCACCCGTGGTGACGTCCGTCGCGCGAAGCTGTACTACCTGCGTGAACTGCGTGGCAAGGCCGCGAAGATCAAGGAGAAGCGCGAGAACTGAGCTCCGGCTCACACCCGCGCGAAGCTGTGGACTAATACGGTTCATACACCGGCCGGATACCATCTGGCCCCGATGGACACCCAAGCACAGCACTCGGAGCGCGGCCTCCCTTCCGCAGCGGACACCGACGGTTCCGCACCGGAACGGGGGCCGCGCTCCGCGCGCATCTCCTGGCGGCAGGCCGGTGTGATCGGCTGCGTCTGCGCCGTCTTCCTGGTGCTGTTGAGCCAATTCGTGGTCCAGCCATTCCTGGTCCCGAGCACCTCCATGGAGCCGACGTTCGAGGTCGGCGACCGGATACTGGTGAACAAGTTGGCGTACCGTTTCGGTTCCGAACCCCGACGCGGGGACGTCGTCGTCTTCGACGGCGCCGGATCCTTCGCACGCGAGGCACCGGAGGAGAACCCGGTGACCTCACTGGTCCGCGGGGCGGCTGCCGCCGTGGGGCTCGCCCGGTCCACCGAGACGGACTTCGTGAAGCGCGTGGTGGGCACCGGCGGGGACCGCGTGGTGTGTTGCGACAAGAGGGGGAGGGTCGAGGTGAACGGCGTACCGGTCGAGGAGCGCTACGTGTTCCTCGGCGACGCCCCGTCGAGGGTGCCCTTTGACATCGTTGTGCCGCGGGGCACCCTGTGGGTCATGGGCGACCACCGCAGCAAGTCACGTGACTCCCGGGACCACTTGGGCGAGCCCGGTGGCGGCATGGTGCCCGTCGACAAGGTGATCGGCCGGGCGGACTGGATCGGTTGGCCGGCGGGCCGCTGGTCGGCGCTCGAACCCACCGGAGCCTTCGAGCGCGTACCCCGGCCGGGCGGCGCCCATGGGTAACCGTGGACGACGGGCGAGCCACCGGACCGACACCAGGCTGCCCACCGGCACCCGCCCCACGAACGGCACCCGGACCCTGCCCGGCCGTGCGGACCGGCGCAGGTTGGCGAGGAAGGTGAAGCGACGCCGCCAGAGGTCGGCGGTCAAGGAGATCCCGCTCCTCATAACCGTGGCGCTGATGATCGCGTTGGTCCTGAAGACGTTCCTGGTCCAGGCCTTCGTCATCCCGTCCGGATCGATGGAGCAGACGATCAGGATCGACGACCGGGTCCTGGTGGACAAGCTGACACCCTGGTTCGGTTCCAAGCCCGAGCGGGGCGACGTCGTGGTCTTCAAGGACCCCGGAGGCTGGCTGCAGGACGAGAAGCCCCCGAAGGAGGACGACCCGATCGTCGTCAAGCAGGTCAAGGAGGGGCTGACCTTCATCGGTCTGCTGCCCTCGGACGACGAGCAGGACCTCATCAAGCGGGTGGTGGCGGTCGGCGGTGACACCGTCAAGTGCTGCGACCAGGCCGGCAAGGTCACGGTCAACGGCGTGCCGCTGAACGAACCGTACCTGCATCCCGGGAATCCCCCCTCCAAACTGACGTTCGACGTCACGGTTCCGGACGGGCGAATCTTTGTGATGGGCGACCACCGTTCCAACTCCGCCGATTCGCGTTTCCACCTCGACGAGCAGTACCGGGGCACCGTTCCGGAGGGCGAGGTCGTGGGGCGGGCGGTCGTCATCGCGTGGCCGTTCGGCCACTGGCGCAAACTGGAAGAGCGGGGAACCTACGCCTCGGTCCCCGACGCGCGTGCCGGCACGGCAACCGCACTCGGGCCGTCGCATAGTGTGTCCTCTCAGGATCTCAACGGAATGATCCTGCTCCCGAGCCCTGCGGAACTCCCGCTCGTTATGGGAGTAGTGGGCCTGCGCCGCCTCCGGCGCGGGCGGTCGCACGGACTGAGGAGTGGATGTGGGGGACTTGGCGGTCGGCGCACGATCCGGACACGACGAGCCAGAGGACCGGCCCGAGCGGTTTGTGACGCCATCCCCCGGCTCCGGCGGTTCCGACGGCCGTTCACCGGAGGACGACGGTCCTCCCGGGGAGGGTGACGGCCCCGGCGGCGGCTCGACGGGGGACAGTGCCCCGCGGCACCAGCGGTCGTTCTGGAAGGAGCTGCCGCTGCTGATCGGTATCGCGCTCCTCCTGGCGCTGCTGATCAAGACATTCCTCGTGCAGGCGTTCTCGATCCCCTCGGACTCGATGATGGACACCCTGCAGCGGGGTGACCGGGTGCTGGTCGACAAGCTGACGCCCTGGTTCGGCTCGGAGCCCCAGCGCGGCGAGGTCGTGGTCTTCCACGACCCGGGCGGCTGGCTGGACGGCGCCGAGGCGCCCGAGCCCAACGCCGTGCAGAAGTTCCTCAGCTTCATCGGCTTGATGCCGTCCTCGGAGGAGAAGGACCTGATCAAGCGGGTCATCGCCGTGGGCGGGGACACGGTCGAGTGCAAGCGCGGCGGCAAGGTCATGGTCAACGGCAAGTCGCTCGACGAGACCTCGTACATCCGGCCGGGCAGCACGCCGTGTGACGACAACCCCTTCGGCCCCGTCAAGGTGCCCAAGGGGTCGATCTGGGTGATGGGCGACAACCGGCAGAACTCCCTCGACTCCCGCTACCACCAGGAACTGCCGGGCAACGGGACGGTCAAGAACGACGAGGTGGTCGGACGGGCCATCGTGGTGGCCTGGCCGTTCAACCGATGGTCCACGCTGCCGGTGCCCGACACCTTCGACCAGCCGGGACTCGGTGCGGCGGCAGCCGCCCTGCCCGGGGCGCTGGGTGTGGCGGGTGCCGTGCCGATCGTGCTGATGCGGAGGAGAAGGCTGACCGACGGACGTACCGCCGGGTAGGGTGCCGCTCGGATCAGCGATCGTCGACTCCGAGTGGGGAGCGCTGGGATGAGCGGAACTGGACGTACGAAAGGCGGCCGCGGCCGGCTCGGCAGCGTGCTGTCGGGGCTGGTCGTGGCCGTCGGCTGTGTGCTCTTCCTCGGAGGGTTCGCCTGGGGCGCGGTGGTGTACAAGCCGTTCACGGTGCCGACCGACTCCATGGCCCCGACCATCGAGCCCGGTGACCGTGTGCTGGCCGAGCGGATCGACGGGGCGGAGGTGCGTCGCGGCGACGTCGTGATCTTCAACGACAAGACGTGGGGCGACTTGCCCATGGTGAAGCGGGTGGTCGGCGTGGGCGGCGACAAGATCGCCTGCTGCGACGCCGGCGGGCGCATGACCATCAACGGCAAGGCGGTCGAAGAACCGTATCTGCACTCCAAGGGCCCCGCCTCGCCGACCGGCTTCACCGCCGTGGTGCCCGACGGAGAGCTGTTCCTCCTCGGCGACGAGCGCATGGGCTCGCTGGACTCCCGGCGTCACCTGGAGGACGCGGGACACGGAGCGGTGCCCCGCAGCGCCGTGAGCGCTCGGCTGGACGCCGTGGCGTGGCCGCTGCCGGGCGCGCTGGTAGGGCGTCCACAGTCGTTCGCGGACCTGCCCGGAGGCGTGTCGCAGCCGGGTCCGGTGACCCTGGTGCTGGCGAGCGTGGCGCTCGGCGCCGCGCTGATCCTGGGTGGAGCGGCGTACGGGCCGGTCGCGCGTGCCGTAGGCCGGCGCGGGGAGCCGGCCGCACCGCGTCCCCGGGTGACGGCCGATGCCTGAGAAGCGGCTGCGCAAGGTCGCGCGGGTGATCCTGCTCGACCCGCAGGACCGCGTCCTGCTGCTCCACGGCTTCGAACCGGCCGATCCGGCGGACAGCTGGTGGTTCACCCCGGGCGGCGGGGTCGAAGGCGGGGAGACGCGCGAGGAGGCCGCGCTGCGCGAGCTCGCCGAGGAGACCGGGATCACCGACGTCGAGCTGGGCCCGGTGATCTGGCAGCGCGAGTGTTCGTTCCCCTTCGACGGGCGGCGCTGGGAACAGGACGAGTGGTACTACCTCGCCCGCACCCGGCAGACCGCGACCAGCCTCGCGGGGCTGACGCGCCTCGAGCAGCGCAGTGTCGCGGGGCTGAGGTGGTGGACTTCCGCCGAACTGTCGGCGGCGCGTGAGACGGTGTATCCGACCAGGCTCGCCGAGCTGCTGCGCACGCTGCTCGACGAGGGCCCTCCCGGTGCGCCGGTGGTTCTGGCTCCGGAAAACGCCTAGCGACACTGAGCGCTGGCGCACAATGGGGGGACGCACGGCTGAAGGGGAACATGCCATGAGCGCCGAGGACCTCGAGAAGTACGAGACCGAGATGGAGCTGAAGCTCTACCGGGAGTACCGCGACGTCGTCGGTCTGTTCAAGTACGTGATCGAGACGGAGCGCCGCTTCTACCTCACCAACGACTACGAGATGCAGGTGCACTCGGTGCAGGGCGAGGTCTTCTTCGAGGTCTCGATGGCGGACGCCTGGGTCTGGGACATGTACCGACCTGCCAGGTTCGTCAAGCAGGTCCGGGTCCTCACGTTCAAGGACGTGAACATCGAGGAGCTGAACAAGAGCGACCTCGAGCTGCCGGGCAGCTGATCCTCCCAGGTGGTAGCCCCGCACCGCGGGCGGGAGCCTGGGGCCGTTGCTCGTCTCGATCCACCGGTGCAAGCTGTCGCCGGCCGCTCCTACCCTCCCACCGCCTGTTGACTACTGCCTGATGTCCGCTGCACGGCCCCGTCGGTCTGCGCCAGCGGAGGGCCCCACGTCGTGGCCGCTCGCTGCCCCGTGCAGCTGTGCAGTGTGCTCGTGTCGTGGCCGGCTCCACCATGCGGTGGCCGTGCTCGTGGCCGACTCCGCCGTCGTGGCCTGCGGCCGCGCCCTCCTCGTCCTCGCCGGCCGGGCGCCGGCGGGCTCCTCGAGTGCGCCACCCGCCCGCGCACCGGGGAGCCTCCTAGAACGTTGCTCTCCTGATGGGGATGCTCACTCGATCGAGTGAGTGAGTTATCCACACTGCTGGAGTTGTCCACCAAGATCCAACAAGGTCGGAGCGCCGGCGCAAGGTGGGTGCCGGAGGTGGTGCCGACATGAACGCACGGGGGACACTCGGTAGGTACGGCGAAGAGCTGGCCGCGAGGCGGCTTGTCCAAGTCGGGATGACAGTCCTCGTACGCAACTGGCGTGCCGGGAGGGCCGGCGAGATCGACATCGTGGCCCGCGACGGGGACGCCCTGGTCGTCTGCGAGGTGAAGACCCGCAGAGCCGTCGCATTCCAACATCCGATGGCGGCCCTCACACCCGCGAAGGCGGAGCGGCTCAGGGAGCTCGCGCAGCGCTGGCTACACGAGCACGGCGAGGCTCCGCCGGGCGGCGTGCGGATCGACCTCGTCGGTGTCCTCGTCCCCGCGCGGGGACGTCCGGTGATCGAGCATGCGCGAGGGGTGGTCTGATGGGCTTCGCGCGGACGTGCTCCGTCGCCCTGGTGGGCGTGGAGGGCGTGGTGGTGGAGGTCCAGGCGGACCTGGAGCCGGGGGTCGCCGCCTTCACCCTGGTCGGGCTGCCGGACAAGAGCCTCGTGGAGAGTCGGGACAGGGTCAGGGCGGCCGTGACGAACTCGGATGCCGAATGGCCGCAGAAGAAGCTCACGGTCGGACTCAGCCCCGCCTCGGTGCCCAAGGGCGGCAGCGGCTTCGACCTGGCCGTCGCATGCGCGGTGCTGGGGGCCTCGGCGCGCATTGACCCGCGGGCCATCGCCGATCTTGTGCTGGTCGGGGAGCTGGGGCTGGACGGGAGAGTGCGGCCCGTCCGCGGAGTGCTGCCGGCAGTTCTGGCCGCGGCGGAAGCGGGATACCGCCAAGTGGTCGTCCCCGAGCGGACGGCGGGAGAGGCGTCCCTCGTGCCCGGGGTCTCCGTCCTCGGGGTGCGCAGCCTGCGGCAGCTCATCGCCGTGCTGGCCGGCGAGCCCGTACCGGAGGAGGACCCGGAGGGTGAGGGCCGGCCGGACGCCATGGTCGCCGGCCTGATGGCCCATGGCGCCGGTTTGGGCACGGGGCTGGCCGTGGAGTCCGTCAGCGGCGAGGGCCACTGGCGGGACCTCGCGGACGTGGCGGGGCAGCACGACGCGCGCAAGGCTCTGGAAGTCGCGGCGGCGGGCGGTCACCACCTGCTCCTCCAGGGGCCACCCGGGGCGGGCAAGACCATGCTGGCCGAACGGCTGCCCGCGGTGCTGCCGCCCCTCACCGGTCGGGAGTCGTTGGAGGTCACCGCAGTCCACTCGGTGGCGGGCATCCTCCCACCGGGCGAGCCGTTGGTACGGACGCCGCCCTACTGCGCCCCGCACCATTCGGCGACGATGCAATCCCTGGTCGGTGGGGGCCAGGGGATGCCGAGGCCGGGGGCGGTGTCCCTGGCGCACAGAGGGGTGCTCTTCCTCGATGAGGCTCCCGAGTTCTCCGCGAAGGCGCTGGATGCGCTCCGCCAGCCGCTCGAATCCGGGCACGTCGTGGTGGCTCGCAGCGCAGCAGTGGTCCGGTTGCCCGCGCGCTTCCTCATGCTCCTGGCTGCGAATCCATGCCCATGCGGCCGCCACACCCTGCACGGGTCGGGATGCGAGTGCCCCGCCTCCCAGATCCGCCGCTACCAGGCACGCCTGTCCGGGCCGCTGCTCGACCGGGTCGACCTGCGGGTCGAGGTGGAGCCGGTCAGCCGCTCCGATCTGCTGGGGCGGGGCACGAGGGGGGAGTCGACGGTTGCCGTCGCGGCTCGGGTCGAGGAAGCCAGGGCCAGGGCGGCGGACCGTCTCGAGGGCACGCCCTGGCGGGTCAACAGCGAGGTGCCCGGGCATGAGCTCCGCACCCGCTGGCAGGCGGCTCCCGGCGCGCTCGACGGTGCCGAGCGGGATATGGAACGGGGGCTTCTCACCGCCCGCGGCATGGACCGTGTGCTCCGGGTCGCGTGGACGATCGCCGACCTCGCCGGACATGACCGGCCCATCCCGCACGACGTGGAGCTGGCCCTGCAACTGCGCACCGGCATCGCCAGGGGCGTCCGGACCGACCGGGGAGTCCGGCGGTGAGCGGGGGACGGCGCTGGAGGGGCGGGTGCAACACATGGGGCCGGGCCTGAGCGAAGAGGAACGAAGGGCGCGGGCCGCGTTGACGCGGGTCGTTGAACCGGGTGACGCACACGTGGGGCGGTGGTTGCGCCAGTACGGGGCGGTAGAGCTCATGACCCGGCTCACCGACTCCCGGGGCGTGGCGGGGGGCCTGCCCGGAGCGGGCGAGCGGCGCACAGCGGGCTACCGGATGCGGGCAGCAGCGACCCGTCCGGAGCGCGACCTCGAGGCGATGGGGGCATCCGGTGGGCGCTTCCTCTGTCCCGGGGACGCGGAATGGCCAGGGCAGCTCGCCGACCTCGGGGACGCCCAACCCGTGGGGCTCTGGGTCAGAGGCCTCCCGGACCTGCGGATATGGGCGCTGCGCTCCGTCGCCGTCGTCGGAGCCAGGGCCTGTACCGCCTACGGCGCGCACATGGCCGCCACCCTTGGATCGGGCCTCGCCGAGCGCGGCTGGGTCGTCGTCTCCGGCGCGGCCCACGGCGTCGACGGCGCTGCCCACCGGGGCGCACTGGCAACAGGCGGAGCGACCATCGCGGTCCTGGCCTGCGGGGTGGATGTCCCCTATCCCCGCACCCACGCCGAGTTGATCGGAAGGATCGTGGAACAGGGCCTGGTGATCGGAGAGTTGCCTCCCGGAGCGCACCCGACACGCAGCCGATTCGTGCAGCGGAACCGTGTGATCGCTGCATTGACACGGGGCACGGTCGTCGTCGAAGCCGAATACCGGAGCGGTTCCCTGGTCACCGCTCGCCATGCACGACGCCTCGGGCGTCACACGATGGGCGTCCCGGGCCCGGTGACCAGTGGACTCTCTGCCGGAGTACACGAACTACTGCGCGAGGAGGGCGTGCTCGTCACCGATGCGGATGAAGTCGCCGAGCTGGTGGGCGACATCGGTGACCTGGCGCCGGAGCGCCGAGGCCCGGTCCTCCCCAGGGACCTCCTCGAGCCTGCCGGTGCCCGTGTCCTGGAGGCCCTACCGGCCAAGGGCGTCCTCGACGGGAGGGACATCGCGCTCAGAGCCGGTACGACACGGGACGACGCTCTCGCCAGGCTGTACGAACTGCACGCGCTGGGCTTCGTCGAGCGGCGGGGCGACGGCTGGCAGTTGGCCGGCCGGGCGATGTCGGCCTCGAACACACGGCGAGGCGGTGCTTGACCTGGGGCATTCGAGTGAAATGGTGATCTCGATGATCCCCGCAGTCCGCTCGGTGACACCGGGAGGGCGCGCGCACCCGGCGTCGATCCCCTTTCGAAGATGTGGCCGACGGTACACACCCGCTCAGGCGTGACCACTGCTGTTTGCGTACCGCAACGCTGCAGTCACGCTACGCTCACCGGGTTCCCGCCCAGCCCACCCGCCGAGACATCCGCCCCTTCGCCCCCATCAGCAGAACGGCTCAAGGCAACGCATGCCCCAGCACACGTCCGGGTCTGACCGCGCGGCAGTGCCACCCGCTGCGCGTGGCACCGTGCGGCCGTCCGCGCCCACCTCTCTCGAAGAGCTGTGGCGCTCTTACAAGGCCACGGGTGACGGACGGCTGCGGGAGCAGCTGATCCTGCACTACTCGCCACTGGTGAAGTACGTCGCAGGGCGGGTGAGTGTGGGACTGCCGTCCAATGTCGAGCAGGCCGACTTCGTCTCCTCCGGGGTCTTCGGACTCATCGACGCCATCGAGAAGTTCGACATCGACCGCTCGATCAAGTTCGAGACGTATGCGATCACCCGCATCCGTGGCGCCATGATCGACGAACTCCGCGCGCTGGACTGGATCCCCCGCTCCGTGCGGCAGAAGGCGCGTGCCGTGGAACGCGCTTACGCCACCTTGGAGGCACAGCTGCGGCGTACCCCCTGCGAGAGCGAGGTCGCCGCGGAGATGGGGATCACGCTGGAGGAACTGCACTCCGTCTTCAGTCAGTTGAGCCTGGCCAACGTGGTGGCACTGGAGGAGCTGCTGCACGTCGGAGGCGAGGGCGGCGACCGCCTCAGCCTCATGGACACGCTGGAGGACACCGCCGCCGACAACCCGGTCGAGGTCGCCGAAGACAGGGAGTTGCGCCGTCTCCTTGCACGTGCCATCAACACGCTGCCCGACCGTGAGAAGACCGTCGTCACCCTCTACTACTACGAGGGGCTCACACTTGCGGAGATCGGGAACGTCCTCGGAGTGACCGAGAGCAGGGTCAGCCAGATCCACACCAAATCCGTGCTCCAGCTGCGCGCGAAGCTGGCGGACGTCGGACGGTGAGGACGCCCGGTGCGCCAGCGCCGAATCGTCCCTCACACCACCCTGCGGACCGCCCCGGCCGTACAGTGGACCCGTGCCAAGGATTCGAGCGGCCTCCGTGGCCGAGCACCGGACCATGCAACGCGGCGCTCTCCTGGACGCCGCGCGTTCCCTGCTGTCGGAATGCGGTACGGAAGCGCTGACCTTCCCCGCCCTCGCCGAGCGCACCGGCCTGGCCAGGTCGTCGGTGTACGAGTACTTCCGCTCACGTGCCGCTGTCGTCGAAGAGCTGTGCGCCGTCGACTTCCCTCTTTGGGCCGCCGAGGTCGAAGCCGCCATGGAACGGGCGGAGACACCGGAAGGCAGGGTCGAGGCCTATGTGCGGCAGCAGTTGGAGTTGGTCGGTGACCGGCGCCACCGGGCCGTCGTCGCGATCTCCGCGAGCGAGCTGGACGCCGGTGCGCGAGAGAAGATCCGTGCCGCCCACGGGGGTCTGATCGCCATGATCGTGGAGGCGCTCGGCGAGCTCGGCCACGAACAGCCTCGGCTGGCCGCGATGCTCCTCCAAGGAGTGGTGGACGCGGCGGTCCGACGCATCGAACTGGGCGCCGCCGAAGACCCGACCGTGATCGCCGAGGCGGCGGTGTCGATGGCCCTGCGCGGCGTGCGCGGCGACTGACCCGACGGCCGTCCGCTCCCGGGGCTCGCGACGGACCCCGTGCCCGGTAACGTAGCCGACTCCCCGCGGCAGGTGTCGCGCAAGGGCTCCCATCGGGTCGCGGGCCGAGGTTTCCGCCAGGGACCCGCCTCGGACGACGGACCGCAATCCGACGACGGCCCGTACTCCGGCGACGAGGTACGCCCCGGAACGGTCAGACGGGAAGCATCTAGCGGACGGTCCGGCCCTCCTCCTGACCGCACGCTGCGTATACGGCCCCCTCTCACGCCCGCGCGTCAGAACCCCGCGCCCACATCCCCGGAAGGGCTCCGTCTGCCCGCCGGCCCGCACCCGCCCGTCTGCCCGCCCTTCGTCGCCGGGCCACGCTCCGCCTGGGTGGCGGACCCTGCCCGGCTCCGCCTCGCCGACGCGGTCGGCGTCGGCGCACGGACCCCCTTGCGACCCTTGGTCCGTGCGGGGCGACTCCTGGTCCGCAGAGGCCGTTCCGCCCCGGCCGACCGGCGGCGCAGCGCGCGTTGGGACCAGGCCGCCGTCATGGCCAGGGTGATCGCTTGGGCCCAGTCCCCGCCCGCCCGTGCGGCAACGGCTCCCTGCCGGGCGGTCCGGTCGGCCGCCCGGCCGTCACCGTCAGCCCCGTGCGCTCCGAGGTCCCGTGGTGTTCCCGCCCCCTGCCCCGGGTCCGCGGGCTCCGGTACGCCGAAGACCGGAAGGAGACGCGAGGGCCCTCCGCGCAGCATCGACGGCGGCAGCAGCGACAGCGGGTCCAGGTACTCCTCGCCACGCCGCACCCCCCAGTGCAGGCACCCCGACGGACAGTGCGACGGCCCTGCGGTACGGACGGCAACAACCTGACCCGCGGCCACCTCGTCTCCCTCGCCCACCAGGGCGCGCACCGGCTCGTACGTCAGGCGCAGCGGTGGTTCGCCGGAACCCGTGAGGGTGATCGCCAGCACGCCCCGTCCGGCCACCCGTCCAGCGAACGACACGTGGCCGGACGCCGCCGCCCGCACCGAGGCGCCCGGTGGGGCGGCCAGGTCCACCCCGCGGTGCCCCGGCCCGTACGGTGACGCCGGTGGATCCCAGGCCCGCACCACCACGGGGCGCGGCGGCCCTACCGGCCAGGAGCGGTCGGCTGCGGCGGCCGTCCCGCCCGCGAGGAGGAGCAGCGCGGCCGACAGCACTGCGGTCCCAGTTCGTAGGAGATGCATGCCGTCGACCGTTCCGCATTCCGCGGTGTCGCGCTGATCATGGAACGGATCTGTGGACAACCGGGCCGTTGTGGACAGCGCCGTCACCCGGCACCGCGCCGGTCCCGTACACTTCTTCTGGCGATCCGGGTCACCGGGTCGACTTCGCACGCCCCACCACCACCCTCATCCGCGGTCGGTGGCCGCGCTCCTCGGTCCCTTGTGGCACGGCGCGTCGGGGCGTCAGGACACAACCGAGAATCCAAGGAGATACGGCCATGGCCGTCGTCACGATGCGGGAGCTGCTGGAGAGCGGCGTCCACTTCGGTCACCAGACCCGTCGCTGGAACCCGAAGATGAAGCGCTTCATCTTCACGGAGCGCAACGGCATCTACATCATCGACCTGCTCCAGTCGCTGTCGTACATCGACCGCGCCTACGAGTTCGTCAAGGAGACCGTCGCGCACGGCGGCTCCATCATGTTCGTCGGCACGAAGAAGCAGGCGCAGGAGGCCATCGCTGAGCAGGCGACCCGCGTCGGCATGCCCTACGTCAACCAGCGCTGGCTCGGCGGCATGCTCACCAACTTCTCCACCGTCTACAAGCGCCTTCAGCGTCTGAAGGAGCTCGAGGCGATCGACTTCGAGGACGTGGCCGCCTCCGGCCTCACCAAGAAGGAGCTCCTGGTCCTCTCCCGCGAGAAGGCCAAGCTGGAGAAGACCCTCGGTGGTATCCGCGAGATGCAGAAGGTGCCGAGCGCCGTCTGGATCGTCGACACCAAGAAGGAGCACATCGCCGTCGGTGAGGCGCGCAAGCTCCACATCCCGGTCGTCGCGATCCTCGACACCAACTGTGACCCCGACGAGGTTGACTACAAGATCCCGGGCAACGACGACGCGATCCGCTCCGTCACGCTGCTCACCCGCGTGATCGCCGACGCCGTCGCCGAGGGCCTCATCGCCCGCTCCGGCGCGGCGACCGGTGACTCGAAGCCGGGCGACAAGGCCGCGGGCGAGCCGCTGGCCGAGTGGGAGCGCGACCTGCTCGAGGGCGAGAAGAAGGCGGACGACGAGGCTGCCGCCCCGGCCGCCGAGGCCGAGAAGTCGGCCGAGGCTCCGGCCGCGGAGGCCGAGAAGTCGGCCGAGGCTCCGGCCGCGGACGCCGAGCAGGCCTGACGCACCAGGTTCGGAAGGTGACGGCGGGGGCCACGAAAGCCCCCGCCGTTCCCCCGTAGACCGTTCGATCTTCGACCTCAGCTCTTCGACTTCAGAGAGATTCACAGACATGGCGAACTACACCGCCGCTGACGTTAAGAAGCTCCGCGAGCTCACCGGCGCGGGCATGATGGACTGCAAGAAGGCGCTGGAGGAGGCCGGCGGCGACGTCGACAAGGCCGTCGAGGCCCTGCGCATCAAGGGCCAGAAGGGCGTCGCCAAGCGCGAAGGCCGCTCGGCCGAGAACGGTGCCGTCGTCTCGCTGCTCGCCGACGACAACACCTCCGGTGTCATCCTCGAGCTGAAGTGCGAGACGGACTTCGTCGCCAAGGGCGAGAAGTTCCAGGCCGTCGCCGGCGCGCTCGCCGCCCACGTCGCCGCCACGAACCCGGCCGACCTCGAGGCGCTGCTCGGCTCCGAGATCGAGCCCGGCAAGACCGTCCAGGCGTACGTCGACGAGGCCAACGCCAACCTCGGCGAGAAGATCGTCCTGGAGCGCTTCGCGCAGTACTCCGGTGCCTACGTCACCGTGTACATGCACCGCACCATGCCCGACCTGCCCCCGCAGATCGGTGTGCTCGTCGAGCTCGACAAGCCCAACGCCGAGATCGCCAAGGGCGTCGCGCAGCACATCGCCGCCTTCGCGCCGAAGTACCTCTCCCGTGAGGACGTCCCGGCCGAGGTCGTCGAGTCCGAGCGCCGCGTCGCCGAGGAGACCACCCGCGCCGAGGGCAAGCCCGAGGCCGCCCTGCCGAAGATCGTCGAGGGTCGCCTCAACGGCTTCTTCAAGGACGCCACGCTGCTGGGCCAGCCGTACGCGCTCGACAACAAGAAGTCCGTCCAGCAGATCCTGGACGAGGCCGGTGTCGCCCTGAAGCGCTTCTCGCGCATCAAGGTCGGCATCTGAGCCGGTACGCGATCGACACGGGAGCCCGCTAGGGTTTTTCCCAGCAGTCGTCGGCCGCGCAGAAGCCGGACGACCGCAGATCTTACGAGGAGGCCATTGCCGCAGGGACACCAGCACCCACCGGCAATGGCCTTCTCGGTATGTGCACGAGGAGATCTCCATGAACAAGGGCGCGGACGCCATCCAGGCTGCCGACGACAAGAGCGACCACACCGGCAAGAAAGCCGGCCGCTTCATGCTGAAGCTGTCCGGTGAAGCCTTCTCCGGCGGCACCGGTCTGGGCGTCGACCCCGACGTCGTACACGCCATCGCACGGGAGATCGCCGCGGTCGTCCGTGACGGTGCGCAGATCGCGATCGTCATCGGCGGTGGCAACTTCTTCCGCGGCGCCGAGCTCCAGCAGCGCGGTATGGACCGGGCCCGCTCCGACTACATGGGCATGCTCGGCACGGTCATGAACTGCCTTGCCCTCCAGGACTTCCTGGAGAAGGAGGGCATCGACTCACGGGTGCAGACCGCCATCACCATGGGCCAGGTCGCGGAGCCGTACATCCCGCTGCGTGCCGTGCGCCACCTGGAGAAGGGCCGCGTCGTCATCTTCGGTGCCGGTATGGGCATGCCGTACTTCTCGACCGACACCACTGCGGCGCAGCGCGCCCTGGAGATCGACGCCGAGGCCCTGCTCATGGGCAAGAACGGGGTCGACGGGGTCTACGACTCCGATCCCAAGGCCAACCCGGACGCCGTGAAGTTCGACGCGCTGGAGTACGGCGAGGTACTCGCCCGTGACCTCAAGGTCGCCGATGCCACCGCCATCACCCTCTGCCGTGACAATGACCTGCCGATCCTCGTCTTCGAACTGCTCGCCGCGGGCAATATCGCGCGGGCGGTCCGGGGTGAGAAGATCGGGACGCTCGTGAGCGACCAGGGCACCCGGGGCTGACTCGGGCACCCGCCCCGAGCGGGGATGGACAAAGCCCTGCCGGTCGGACACCGTGCAGGGAAAGACGCGCCGCCAAGTTTCGCCGAGCCGTACACGCAGCGCCGAATCGCAAAGGATTCGTTGCCCGTAGAGTGAACCGCTACGTGTACGCGCCGGGCCTACTCAAGACACGCAGGAGCAAGTGGTGATCGAAGAGACCCTCCTCGAGGCCGAGGAGAAGATGGAGAAGGCCGTCGTGGTCGCCAAGGAGGACTTCGCCGCGATCCGCACCGGGCGTGCGCACCCGGCGATGTTCAACAAGATCGTGGCCGACTACTACGGTGCACTGACGCCGATCAACCAGCTGGCCTCGTTCTCGGTGCCGGAGCCGCGGATGGCCGTGGTGACCCCGTTCGACAAGAGCGCGCTGCGCAACATTGAGCAGGCGATCCGGGACTCGGACCTGGGCGTCAACCCCAGCAACGACGGAAATATCATCCGGGTGGTGTTCCCCGAGCTCACCGAGGAGCGCCGCAAGGAGTTCATCAAGGTTGCCAAGGGCAAGGCTGAGGACGCGCGGATCTCGATCCGCTCCGTGCGCCGCAAGGCCAAGGAAGCCATCGACAAGCTGATCAAGGACGGCGAGGTCGGCGAGGACGAGGGCCGGCGTGCGGAGAAGGAGCTCGACGACACCACCGCGAAGTACGTTGCGCAGGTCGACGAGCTGCTCAAGCACAAGGAAGCCGAGCTTCTCGAGGTCTGATGAACGACTCTTCCTGGGGCGCCCCGACGAGCGCCGGCTACTGGGGCCCGCCCGACCAGGGGGCTGCCCCGGCGGGTCCCGCATACGATGGGCTTGTCGCCCAGCAGACTCGGCCCATGCCCATCGTGCCGGACGATCCCGACGCAGGTAGAGACGCAGAAGACCGCGACGACCGCGACCGGGGGGCCGCTCGGCTGAGTGGCCCCCCGATCCGCGACGAGATGCCGCAGGAGCCCATGCCCACCTCTCCGCCGCCTGCGGCTTCCGAGCCCTCGCAGCCGCCGCAGAAGAAGCGCGCCGGCCGCGATCTGCGCGCTGCCATAGGCGTCGGTGTGGGGCTCGGTGCGGTGATCATCGCCTCGCTGTTCATCGTCAAAGCGGTGTTCGTCGGCGTGATCGCGGTCGCCGTCGTCGTCGGTCTGTGGGAACTCTCCTCGCGCCTCAAGGAGCGCAAGGACATCCACGTGCCGCTGGTACCGCTCGCGGTGGGCGGAGCGGCGATGGTGGTCGCGGGCTACGTCCGCGGGGCGGAGGGCGCCTGGATCGCCATGGCCCTCACTGCGCTCGCGGTACTGGTCTGGCGGATGACCGAACCACCCGAGGGCTATCTCAGGGACGTCACCGCGGGCGTCTTCGCGGCGTTCTACGTGCCGTTCCTGGCCACCTTCGTCGCCATGATGCTCACTGCCGGGGACGGCCCGCAGCGGGTCTTCACCTTCCTGCTGCTCACGGTGGTCAGCGACACCGGTGCCTATGCCATCGGCTGGCGTTTCGGCAAGCACAAGCTCGCGCCGCGCATCAGCCCCGGGAAGACCCGGGAGGGCTTGGTCGGGGCCGTCACGTTCGGCATGGTCGCGGGTGCCCTCTGCATGCAGTTCCTGATCGACGGCGGCAGTTGGTGGCAAGGGCTGCTGCTCGGTTTCGCCGTCGCCGCCAGCGCGACGTTGGGTGACCTCGGCGAGTCGATGATCAAACGGGACCTCGGCATCAAGGACATGGGCACGCTGTTGCCGGGCCACGGAGGGATCATGGATCGGTTGGACTCGCTCCTGCCGACCGCTCCGGTGGTGTGGCTGCTGCTCGTGCTCTTCGTCGGCTCCGGCTGACGATCTCCGACCGCACGACGAGGGGGGCCCACCGTTCCCACCCGCGGTGAGCTTCCTCGTGGCGTGCGGGCCCCCTTGCCGTCAGTCGGCCCGGCGGTTGGCGTGGTCGCGATCGCCGTCACCCTTCAGGGCCCTGGCCCCGAGGATCCCCGCGACGATCAGCGCGATGCCCAGCCAGGTGGTGTCCTCCACGATCAGCACCATGACGCCGATCGGGATGAGCAGGCCCACCAGGGGCAAGCAGAGGCCGCTGATCGTGGGTACTTCCCCGCTGCCGCGGTCCTTGGCCCGTACGTAGTCCGGGTACCACTCGGTGAACCGCAGCGTCACGATGATGGCCAGGATCGGGATGACCCAGGCGGTCCAGATCTCGCCCTCCTGGTGCAGGACGAGAGCGCCGAACCCGCCCGCGACGGCGCCGATCAGGAAGGCCAGGCCCCAGACCCCCGTGATCACGTTGTTGGTGTGCATGAAGGTGGGTGTTCCCCAGAGCTCCGGCCCCACCCGCTCTCGGGCGTACTGCACGGTGAAGGGCACCTTGACCGCAATGGACCCGAAGGCGATCAGTGCGAGTACCAGGCTGGACACCTCGTCGGCGTAGGTTTCCAACCATTGGTGCGTGCCCTCGCTCGCGAACACCCCGATGATCGCCAGCGCCCCGAAGAAGACCACGTCCGCGATCTCGAGGATCTTGAACGAGGTGCCGGGATGCAGGGCCCTCCCCAGGATGACGAACACGACCGAGATGCCCAGGGCCAGGAGCACCGCGACCTCGAAGCGTCCTGGTCCGGACAGAACGGCGAAGACGATCCAGGGAGCCATCCCCACGACGGGCTGCTCGAGGAACCCCGCCAACCACTTGCCCGCCGCGGAATCGGCTACGGCCTTCATGGACGAACCCTCCGGATCACGACGGCCCGTCATCCAGCCTGACCCCTCGGCCGTGGAGCCGCGACGCGGAACGGGGCGGCTCGGGAAGGCCGCGGGGGCGGGCAGCGCAGCTGGACGCCGCAGGGAAGGCCCGCTTGCTGTCTCGCGGCACGTGCCCGCTGTCGTGGGGTTGGATGACCTCGACGCGGAGCCCGCGGCGATCGCCTCCCCCGTGCGGCGGACACGGTAGCGACCTTCGACCGATGCCCGGACACCGGAGGGGCGGAGACGATCAAGGCGCATGCCGTCATCCGCCGAGATCGGAGCTTCACCATGCTGCAGTGGACCCTGCGTGCCATCGCTGCCCTCGCCATCGTCGCGGCGATCGCCACCCCCGTCGCCGTACCCGCTCCCGAGGCGGTGGTCGCGGTGCCTGCCGTCGCCACACCAGCGTCCGCTCCCGATACCCCGCGGGCTTGGCTCACCTCCACAACGCGGGGGATGGCGCACGCGGACCACCCCGTCGCGCTCTCGGAGGTCCGGGGCGCCTGGGCCCTCTTGGCCGGTTCTCCCCGGGCCAGCACGTCACGACCCGGTGGTGGGTCGTGACGCTGGGGTCCGAAGCCCTTCGCGGGCCCGATCCTGGCCGTCCGTGGACGGTCCACGGGTGGCTGACGACGCCCGTCCGTGGACGGTCCACGGGTGGCTGACGACGCCCGACGACCACCATCCGGCCTTCCGCCCCAGGTCACGAGATTCGATCTGCGACACTGGTACAGCCATGCCTAAGCCCGGAGAACTCACTTTCGTCGCCCCCCGCGGAGCCAAGAAGCCGCCGCGGCACCTCGCCGACCTCACGCCCGCCGAGCGCAAGGAAGCCGTCGCCGCGATCGGCGAGAAGCCGTTCCGCGCCAAGCAACTGTCGCAGCACTACTTCGCCCGGTACGCCCACGACCCCGCCCAGTGGACCGACATTCCCGCTGCGGCGCGTGAGCGGCTCGCCGCGGAACTGCTGCCCGATCTGATGTCCGTCGTCCGGCACATTTCCTGCGATGACGACACCACGCGCAAGACGCTGTGGCGCCTCCATGACGGCACGCTCGTCGAGTCCGTGCTGATGCGATACCCGGACCGGGTCACGATGTGCATCTCGTCGCAGGCAGGCTGCGGCATGAACTGCCCGTTCTGTGCCACGGGACAGGCCGGGCTCGACCGCAACCTTTCGACCGCTGAGATCGTGCACCAGATCGTGGACGGCATGCGCGCGCTGCGCGACGGAGAGGTCCCGGGCGGGCCGGCGCGCCTGTCCAACATCGTCTTCATGGGCATGGGCGAGCCGTTGGCGAACTACAAGCGGGTCGTCGGAGCCATCCGGCGCCTCACCGACACCGAGCCGGACGGCCTCGGCATTTCCCAGCGCGGGATCACGGTTTCCACCGTCGGTCTGGTCCCGGCGATGCTGCGGTTCGCCGATGAGGGCTTCAAGTGCCGTCTCGCGGTGTCGCTGCACGCCCCGGACGACGAACTGCGCGACACCCTCGTCCCGGTGAACACGCGCTGGAAGGTGCGGGAGGTGCTCGACGCGGCCTGGGAGTACGCCGAGAAGTCCGGCCGCCGCATCTCCATCGAGTACGCCCTGATCCGGGACATCAACGACCAGGCGTGGCGCGGGGATCTGCTCGGCCGCCTCCTCAAGGGCAAGCGGGTACACGTCAACCTCATCCCGCTCAACCCCACGCCGGGGTCCAAGTGGACGGCCTCCCGTCCCGAGGACGAGAAGGCGTTCATCGAGGCGATCGCCGCGCACGGGGTGCCCGTCACCGTGCGGGACACCAGGGGGCAGGAGATCGACGGGGCGTGCGGCCAGCTGGCCGCCTCCGAGCGCTAGCGGGGCGTCCGGAGGGCCCGTGTAATCTGGCCTCGAAACACATGCATATTCCGACAGGGGAGCGCCACAGCGCTGAGAGTGCGGTGTCGTCAGGACCGCAGACCCTCTGAACCTCGCCCGGGTCATTCCGGGTAGGAAGTTCGGACGAGACTCAAGCTGTTGCGCCCTGCCCGGGCGGGGGGGGCGAGGAGGGGCGCCGAGCGGGGGGAGGGATGGCTTCTTCTTTCTGGGTCTCAGAAGGGGAGGGAGGGGGAC
>NZ_JBHZCF010000006.1:346930-432224 GCF_042755225.1 Streptomyces sp. NPDC059169
ACCCCCTCTTTTTTTCTGGGGGGGGGGGGGTTGGGAGAGGAACCGTTTCTTCCCCCCCTCCCCAACTGGGCACCCCGGCGCCCCCCCCCCCCCCCCCCAGGGCCGCGTCTCTTCCTGGTCATGTCCAGGAGGAAGCTCAGTGAGCACCACCAAGAAGATCACGGGCGCGGCGCTGGCCGCGGCCCTCGGCGTCAGTACGCTCGCGGGCTGCGGCGCGGACGACGCGGACAAGGGCTCCGGATCCGGCTCCAAGACCGTGACGCTCGTCAGCCACGACTCCTTCAACGCCACCCCGGCCGTCCTCAAGGAGTTCACGGAGCAGACCGGCTACACCGTCAAGGTGCTGAAGAGCGGTGACGCCGTCGAAGCGCTCAACAAGGAGATCCTCACCAAGGGCTCCCCGCAGGGCGACGTGTTCTTCGGCGTCGACAACACCACCCTGTCCCGGGCCCTCGACAACGACCTCTTCACGCCGTACGAGGCCAAGGGCCTGGACAGGGTTCCCGAGGCACTGCAGCTCGACAAGGGCGAACACCGGGTCACGCCCGTCGACAGCGGCGACATCTGTGTCAACTACGACAAGAAGTACTTCGCGGACAAGAAGCTCGCACCGCCGCAGAGCCTCGACGACCTCGTGAAGCCCGCCTACAAGGACCTGCTGGTGGTCGAGAACGCCGAGCGTTCCTCGCCGGGGCTCGGCTTCCTGCTGGGCACCGCCGCCGCGTACGGGGACGGGGACACCTCCCAAGGCGAAGCCCCTGGGGGGTGGCAGGGCTACTGGAAGAAGCTCAAGGCGAATGGCGTGAAGGTCGTCGACAGCTGGGAACTCGCCTACAACCAGGAGTTCTCCGGTTCCGCGGGCGGCAAGACAGCCAAGGGCGACCGCCCGCTCGTGGTGAGCTACGCCTCCAGTCCGCCGGTCGAGGTGCTCTACGCCAAGCCGCAGCCGAAGGTTGCGCCGACCGGTGTCGCCACTGGTACCTGCTTCCGGCAGACCGAGGCCGCTGGTTTGCTCAAGGGCGCGAAGAACGAGGCCGGGGGCAAGGCTCTGTTGGACTTCCTGATCAGCAAGAAGTTCCAGGAGGACATGCCGCTCACCATGTTCGTGAATCCGGTGGCGAAGGACGCGGCGCTGCCCCCGCTCTTCACGGAATTCGGCGAGGTGATCGCCAAGCCGCAGACGATGGCGCCGGAGAAGATCGCGGACAACCGCGACAAGTGGATCCAGTCGTGGTCCTCCCTCGTCCTCAAGTAGACGACCGGCTGAACGGGACGGCACGCCCGCGGGGACGGACCGTCCCCGCGGGCGTGCGGGGGAATGCGGCGAGGCTCGCCCTGATGGCGCTGCCCGTCGCGTTCTTCGCCCTCTTCTTCGCCTATCCGGTGACCGCGATCGTCGGCCGCGGGTTGCAGGCCCACGGTGACTGGCAGTTCGGGCGCATCGGTGACGTCCTCGGCCGCCCGGACCTGCTCGGCGTGCTCTGGTTCACCGTCTGGCAGGCGCTCGCGTCCACGGTGCTGACGCTGCTGATCGCGCTGCCTGGGGCGTACGCCTTCGCGCGCCTCGACTTCCCCGGCAAGGAGGTGCTCCGCGCGGTCGTCACGGTCCCGTTCGTGCTGCCGACCGTCGTCGTCGGCACCGCTTTCCTGGCCCTCGTCGGCCGAGGCGGGCTGCTGGACGAGCAACTGGGCGTGCGCCTGGACACCACGGTCTGGGCGATCCTGCTCGCCCATGTCTTCTTCAACTACGCCGTCGTCGTACGGACCGTCGGAGGCCTCTGGGCGCAGCTCGATCCGCGCCAGGAAGAGGCGGCCAGGGTCCTCGGCGCGGGGCGGCTCGCGGCTTGGCGGCGCGTCACCCTGCCGGCACTGGCGCCGGCGGTGGCCGCCGCGGCCCTCATGGTCTTCCTCTTCACCTTCACGTCCTTCGGTGTGGTGCAGATCCTCGGCGGTCCCGGGTACGCCACGGTTGAGGTGGAGATCTACCGGCAGACCGCCCAGGTGCTCGACCTGTCGACCGCCGCCGTGCTGACCCTGGTGCAGTTCGCCGCGGTGGGGGTGATCCTCGGCGTGCACGCGTGGACGGTGCGGCGGCGGGAGACGGCCCTCCGGTTGGTCGACCCGGCCCGCACCGCGCACCGGCCGTGCGGCGCGGGCCAGTGGGCGCTGCTCGGAGGCGTGCTCCTCACGGTCGTGCTGCTGATCATCGTGCCGCTCGGTGTGCTGGTCGAGCGGTCCCTGGGCGGCGGGGGCGGTTCCGGTGGATACGGCTTCGCCTTCTACGAGGCCCTGCAGTCGGCCGAGGCGAGCGGAGGCACGTTCCTCGTCCCGCCGCTCGCCGCCGTGGGGAACTCGCTCCAGTACGCGCTCGCCGCCACCGCCATCGCCCTGGTGATCGGCGGGCTCGCGGCCGCGGCGCTCACCCGGCGGGCCGGTCGCCTGGTGCGAGGGTTCGACGCGCTGTTGATGCTGCCGCTCGGGGTCTCCGCGGTCACGGTCGGGTTCGGCTTCCTGATCACCCTCGATGAGCCGCCGCTCGACCTGCGCACCTCGTGGATCCTGGTGCCGCTGGCCCAGGCGCTCGTGGGGGTGCCGTTCGTGGTGCGGACCATGCTGCCGGTGCTGCGCGCCGTGGACACCCGGCTGCGTGAGGCGGCGGCCGTGCTGGGTGCGTCACCGCTGCGGGCCTGGCGCGAGGTCGACCTGCCCCTGGTCCGTCGGGCTCTGCTCGTCGCCGCCGGCTTCGCCTTCGCCGTTTCGCTCGGAGAGTTCGGCGCCACGGTGTTCATCGCGCGGCCGGACAACCCGACGCTGCCGGTGGCGGTGGCCCGGCTCCTCGGTCGCCCTGGCGAGTTGAACTACGGTCAGGCCATGGCCCTTTCGACGATCCTGATGCTCGTCTGCGCCGCAGCGCTGTTGGTGTTCGACCGGCTCCGTCCCGACCGATCCGCAGGGGAGTTCTGATGCTCAGGTTGGAGGACGTGACCGTCCGGTTCGGGCGGCGGATCGCGCTCGACGGGGTGGACCTCGAGGTCGCCGACCGCGAGATCGTCTGCGTGCTTGGCCCGAGCGGCAGCGGCAAGTCCACCCTCCTGCGGGCCGTCGCGGGACTCCAGACCCCGGACGGTGGTCGGGTGCTGCTCGGCGGCGCCGACCAGGCGGGGGTTCCGGTGCACCGGCGCGGGGTCGGCATGATGTTCCAGGATCACCAGCTCTTCCCGCAGCGTGACGTTGCGGGCAACGTCGCTTTCGGGCTGCGGATGCACGGTGTGCCGAAGGCGGAACGGCAGCGCAGGGTCGAGGAGTTGCTCGTGCTGGTCGGCCTGCCGGGGGCCGCGAAGCGGGCCGTTGCCGCGCTCTCCGGGGGGGAGCAGCAGCGCGTCGCCCTCGCCAGGGCCCTCGCGCCCAGGCCCAGGTTGCTGATGCTTGACGAACCGCTCGGCCAACTGGACCGCACGCTCAGGGAACGGCTGGTGGTGGAACTCCGCTCGCTGTTCGAACGGTTGGGCACGACCGTGCTCGCCGTCACGCACGACCAGGGCGAAGCCTTCGCGCTCGCCGACCGGGTCGTCGTGATGAGGGACGGGCGCATCGCCCAGAGCGGCAGCCCGCGCGAGGTGTGGCGGCGCCCCGCTTCCGAGTTCGTGGCGCGCTTCCTCGGTTTCGACAACGTGGTCCCGGCGACGGTGACGGGCGAAGCCGCCGACACCCCGTGGGGCAAGGTCCCGGTGCCTGCAGGCTCGCCGCAGGGTGCGTGCCGGCTGCTGGTGCGGCCCGCGGCGGTGCGCCTGGAAGGGCCTGACGTGGGGCTGCCGTGCACGGTCGAGTCACTGACGTTCCGAGGACACCACGTCGCCGTGACGCTGCGGCCCCACGATGCTCCGCCGTTGGAGGCGGAGTGCACGCCTTCGGACGCGCCCGCGGTCGGGGCGACGGTCGGTGCCGCGTTCGCCGTCGACGACGTGGTCGTGCTCCCGACCGGCGCGGGCTGACCGCCGCGGGGCCGGATCCGGTCGGGCGGCCGGCCCGGCCGGATCACACGCCGGCAGGAGTCCTGGAGCGGGCCTCGGCGGGCGTCGTGGACCTCGGAGTCGGGTCGCCCCCGTGGCCTTCCGGGGATCCGAACCAGGCCACGGCCACCGCACCGGCCACGGCGAGGACGAAACCGGTGATCGCGGCCCAGGCGAACCCGGGGCGTGAGGCGTCGCCCAGCCACATCACTCCGATCACGCCCGGCAGCACGGTCTCGCCGACGACCAGCGCTGCCGTGGCGCCGTTGACGGATCCGATCTGCAGGGCCACCGTGTGCAGGTACATCCCGCCGGTCCCGGCCACCAGGATCGCGTAGAGCGCCGGGTCGGAGAGCAGCGCTCCCGGGTCGAGCGGGTCGATGCCGTTCAGCACCCGGACGCCGACGCCGAGCGCACCGAAGCCGAGGCCCGACAGCAGGCCGGCCAGGATCGCGGCGCGCGACCCGAGGAGCCGGACGGCGACGGTGCCGCCGGCCATCAGCAGCGTCGAGATCCCGAGCAGCCACCAGTGCGTGGAGATCGGGGTGTCCCCGCTGCCTTCCGGGCCCGCCGCGGTCGCCAGGAGCACCAGCGCGGAGCAGACGACCGCGATCGAGGTCCATTCGGCGCGGTTCAGCCGGATGCCCAGCAGTTTGATGCTCAGCACCGCCGTGATGACCAGGTTGGCGCTGATCACGGTCTGCGACAGGAACAGCGGCAGCAGCCGTGCCGCCATTGCCCCGAGCCCGAACCCGACGAAGTCGAGGATCGTTCCGACGATGAATTCCCAGGTCATCGCCGCTTTCGCGGTGGACGACAGGCTGGGGCCGCCGTGCTGGGTGACGCTTCCCGCGGCGGCTTCCCGGCGGGCGGACTTCCGCGATCCTACGGCTTGCAGGACGGAGCCCGTGCCGTAACAGATCGATGCCGCAACGGCGGTGAGCAGTCCTATGAGCACCGAGAGCTCCGTTCACGTGTGGGTCGGTGGGGTTCGGCCCGTTCCGACTGGCAGACGTGACTTTCGGCGAGGAAGTTGCTTTGCGCGTCGGGGTCAGACACCCCGGCCGTCGGTGGCGGTGAGCCGGGCCAGGGCCTGCGGGACCTCGTCCACCGAGTCCACGAGCGCGATGCGGGACTCCATGGAGCGGTCCTCGGCAAGGGCCCGGAGCAGCGGCCAGGCCGGGAGCTTCTCGGTCCAGTGGGCCCTGCCGACCAGGACCATCGGCGTGGGCTCGCCGCGCGACTCGTAGTAGTTCGGCGTGGCGTTGTCGAAGATCTCCTGGACCGTGCCGGCCGCACCGGGCAGGAAGACGACGCCGGCGTTGGAACGGGCGAGCAGGCCGTCTTCGCGGGTGGCGTTGGCGAAGTACTTGGCGATGTGGCCCGCGAAGGGGTTCGGCGGCTCGTGGCCGTAGAACCAGGTGGGGATGCCGACGGAGTCGCCGCCCCCGGGCCAGCGCGTGCGGACCTCGAAGGCGGTGGTGGCCCACTCCGTCACGGACGGGGTGAAAGAGGGAGCTTTGGACAGAAGTTCGAGGGACTCGTCGAGCATCTCGTCGTGGAACGGTGCCGCGTACGCGCCGAGGTTCGCCGCTTCCATCGCCCCGGGGCCACCGCCGGTGGCGACCAGCAACCCGGTGCGGGAGAGCGTGCGGCCGAGTCGGGCGGCGCCGGCGTAGGCGTCCGTCCCGCGGTTCATCGCGTGGCCCCCCATGACGCCCACCACCCGCACGCCGACGAGGAGTTCGTCGAGGGCGTCGGAGACGGCGTCGTCGTGGACGGCCCGCAGCATCGACGCAAAGGTGTCGCGGTCTGCCTTGGTCTGCTGGAACCACGTGTAGGCGAGGGCGTCGAGCGTGGTGTCGTAGCCGCCGTCCCCTAGGCCCTCGAACAGTTCGTCGGGCGAGTACAGCAGTCCCCGGTAGGGGTCGAACGGCAGGTCCGGTATGGGCGGGAAGACCAGCGCGCCCTCCGCGCGGACCTTGGCCGCGGCGTCGGGTTCCATGCGGCAGCCGAGGAACACGGCGCCCGTGGTGTCGGTGGTCAGGAGCGCGAACGTACGATCCGTCAGGTCGACGGACTGTATGCGCCGGCCCGCCAGGGAACTGCGTTCCAGGACGCGGTCGAACTCCACGATGGTCTCGATCTCCCGGTCGTCGTCGAATGACGACCCCAGCCTGTGCCCGTGTCCCTGCGCCATGCGGACACGATAGGGGGAGGCGTTCCCGGCGCCGCGGTCGGGTCAGCGGCGCAGCGGCATCGCGGCCAGCTCCGCCACCGCCCAGGTGAGCGGAGCGAAGACCGCCAGCAGGACGATCACCCGCAGCAGCACGGAGGCGCGGAGGAAGGCTCCCGGGGCCCCCGCCCCCCGCAGGCCCGCCCGGCCGACCGACCGTGACTGCCGCGCTTCGACGACTGATGTGAGCAACGTGGCCGAGGTGCAGGCCATCACGAGCACGACCCCGAGTCCGGTCAGTGGACCCAGGGGCTGCGGGCGGTCGCCGGAGACGGCCGGGACGGCGAGGACGGCGGACGCCACGGCGCACACCACCCCGAGTGGGCGGCCGATACGAGCCGCGTCCACCATCAGCGCCCGGCCCGCCAGGAGCCGGACGGCACCGGGGCGCACGGACTGCAGTACGCGGCCGCACAGGTGGACGAGGCCGGGGCCCATCGCGGCGAGGCCGAGCGCGGTGAGCGCCCAGCCCGCCGGCACCCCGGGCGGGGGAGCCGTTCCGGCGCCGGGGGCGCCCTGCTCCGCGTACGCCTCGACCGCGAGGCCCGCCGCGGTGAGCGCGACGCCCCAGGGCAGTCCGGCCGGAGTGGCTCCCCAGCGCACGTCCGGCAGGTCGTCGTCGCAGTCGTCGCCCGGTGCGGTGCGGCGCGGGCGTACGGCGGTGGCGGCCGCCGCGGCCCCCACGACCGGGACCACTGCGAGGAGCACCAGTACCGCGCCCAGTGGCAGGGGCTGTTCGGCGGCGACCAGGTCCGCGGCGGACCCGTCGAACGGCATACCGGTCAGGTCGCCGCGCAGGTGCAGGAACACCAGCAGTGCCAGCGCGCTGCCGAGGGAGCAGGACACGGCCGTGGACACGGCGGCCAGTGCGGTCAGCCGCACCGGTCCCAGGCCGACAGCGGACAGGCCCTGCCGGGGCCGCGCCCCGGGGTCGGTCCGGGCGACCGCGACCGCCAGTTGCACGGTCGCGGCGAGTGGGACCAGGCACCAGAGCAGCCGCAGCGGGGCCGGCTGGGCGGGGTCGGGGCCGGCCACGGCATAGGACAGGGTGCACAACAGCAGGAAGCTGACGCCCGCGGACGCCGCGGCGACCATCAACCGGCGCAGCAGCACCAGGGGGTGGGTACCGCGGGCTAGACGGAGAGCGAGCACGAGGCCCGGCCTTCCTCCTCGATGTCGTGCACGGGGCTGACGGGGCGTCCGTCGAGCAGGCGCACCTCGCGGTCGGCGAGCGTGGAGACCTCGGTCTCGTGACTGGCGAGCACGAGGGTGATGCGGTGTGACCGTGCCGCGGTGGTGAGCGTGCGCAGCAACTGGGCGCGGTCGGTGCTGTGCAGGGCGGCGGTCGGCTCGTCCGCGAAGAGCACGCTGGGGGTGGTGACGAGGGCACGGGCCAGAGCCACCCGCTGTCGCTGGCCCTGCAGCAGGGCGCGCGGGCGCTTGCGCGCGCACGTGCCGATGTCGAGCCGCTCCAGCCACTCCCTCGCTGCGGCCCTGGCCCTGCGGTGCGAGATGCCCCGCAGGAGCAGCGGAAGCGCGGCGTTCTCCCACGCCGTCAGTTCGGCGAGCAGCTGGGGCTCGGGGCCGATCCAGCCGAACCGGTCGCGGCGCAGCCGCTCCCTGGCCCCCGCCCCCATGGTGTGGACGGGGCTGCTGTTGAACCACACTTCGCCCTGCTGCGGGACGAGCTGCCCGGACAAGCAGCGCAGCAGAGTGGTCTTCCCGCTGCCGCGCGGGCCGTTCACGGCGAGGATCTCGCCTTCCCGCACGCCGAGGGAGACTCCGCCGAGTGCGGGTGATCCGTTGTGGGTGTGGTGCAGGGAGCGAGCCCAGAGCACATCGTCGTCCGGCGGGGCCACCATGGGGCAACACCTCGGTTCAGATCCGTTCCCGTCCCCCGGGTGGGTGAACGCAAACGCGGCCGATTGTCAGAGCACCGTAGGGACTGGGAACCGGCCGGAGGCACAGCACGCGGCCCGGACGCCCTCCTTCTCACTCGAAGGGGTACATCCGGGCCGCCGGAAAGCCGACAATCAGAGGTATCGGTGCCGGGAGGTGCCGGGCGTCAGAGCTTGGTCCAGGCCTCGGTGAGGACCGCCCGCAAGACCTGCTCGATCTCGTCGAAGGTCTCCTGGGTGGAGATCAGCGGCGGGGCGAGCTGGACGACCGGGTCGCCGCGGTCGTCGGCACGGCAGTAGAGACCGGCGTCGAACAGAGCCTTGGAGAGGAAGCCGTAGAGGACGCGCTCGGTCTCCTCCTCGTTGAAGGACTCCTTCGTGTGCTTGTCCTTGACGAGCTCGATGCCGTAGAAGAAGCCGTTTCCGCGGACGTCGCCGACGATCGGCAGGTCGTGCAGCTTCTGCAGCGTCGACAGGAACGCGCTCTCGTTGTCCAGGACGTGCTGGTTGAGCTTCTCGCGCTCGAACAGGTCGAGGTTGGCGAGGCCGACGGCCGCGGAGACCGGGTGGCCGCCGAAGGTGTAGCCGTGCAGGAAGGTGTTGTCGCCCTTGTAGAACGGCTCGGCGAGGCGGTCGGAGACGATGCACGCGCCGATCGGGGAGTAACCCGACGTCATGCCCTTGGCGCAGGTGATCATGTCCGGGACGTAGCCGAACTTGTCGCAGGCGAAGGTCTTGCCGAGGCGGCCGAAGGCGCAGATGACCTCGTCGGAGACGAGGAGCACGTCGTACTGGTCGCAGATCTCGCGGACCCGCTGGAAGTAGCCGGGCGGGGGCGGGAAGCAGCCGCCCGCGTTCTGCACGGGCTCCAGGAACACCGCGGCGACGGTGTCGGGGCCCTCGAAGAGGATCTGCTGCTCGATCTGGTCGGCGGCCCAGCGCCCGAAGGCCTCCGGGTCGTCACCGTGGAGCGGGGCGCGGTAGATGTTGGTGTTGGGCACCTTGTGCGCGCCGGGCACCAGCGGCTCGAACGGGGCTTTCAGCCCCGGCAGTCCGGTGATGGACAGGGCGCCCTGCGGGGTGCCGTGGTAGGCGACCGCGCGGGAGATGACCTTGTACTTCGTCGGCTTGCCGATGAGCTTGAAGTACTGCTTGGCGAGCTTCCATGCGGTCTCGACCGCCTCGCCGCCGCCGGTGGTGAAGAAGACCTTGTTCAGGTCGCCCGGGGCCTCGTTCGCAAGGCGCTCCGCCAGCTCGACGGCCATCGGGTGGGCGTACGACCACACGGGGAAGAAGGCGAGCTCCTGGGCCTGCCGGGCGGCCACCTCGGCGAGGTCCCGGCGGCCGTGGCCCGCCTGGACCACGAACAGACCGGCGAGGCCGTCGATGTAGCGCTTGCCCTTGTCGTCGTAGATGTAGGTGCCTTCACCACGCACGATGGTGGGCACGGGGGCGTTCTCGTACGACGACATGCGGGTGAAGTGCATCCACAGGTGGTCGTAGGCGGACTTGGAGAGGTCGCTGCGGTCCTTGCTCACGGCTATCGGGTTCCCCACATGTAGGTCTGCTTCTTGAGCTTGAGGTAGACGAAGCTCTGGGTGGAGCGCACACCTGGGAGGGTGCGGATGCGCCGGTTGATCACGTCGAGCAGGTGGTCGTCGTCCTCGCAGACGATCTCCACCATCAGGTCGAACGAGCCCGCCGTCATGACGACGTACTCGCACTCGGACATGGCGGTCAGCGCATCCGCCACCGGGTCCAGATCGCCCTCGACGTTGATGCCGACCATCGCCTGGCGACGCAGGCCCACGGTGAGCGGGTCGGTGACGGCGACGATCTGCATCACGCCCTGGTCGAGCAGCTTCTGGACGCGCTGTCGTACGGCCGCTTCGGAAAGGCCCACGGCCTTGCCTATCGCGGCGTACGGGCGGCGCCCGTCTTCCTGCAGCTGCTCGATGATCGCCAGGGACACGGCGTCGATCGTCGGGGACGAACCCGTTCCGGTCCCGGTCTTGGAGTCTGCGCTTCGGCTTGCCACGCCCACACTGTGCACCGGAGTCGTCGATCCTGCAACCCAGTCGCGATGAATTTCGTTGTTCATGGGCGATAATTTCACCGATTCCGAAGTTGCCTGGGGTTGGGCATGTCGAAAGCGTTACTCGTCTGGCTAGCCTGTGCGACGTATGGTTGGGCTGGATCGGGGTGTCTCACCCATCGGACATCTGACAGGAGGGGTGGCTGTGACCACCGAACTGCGTCGTCTGCGCAATTACATCGACGGGGAGTTCCGGGACGCCGCGGACGGGCGGACCATCGAGGTGGTCAATCCGGCCACGGGCGAGGCGTATGCGACCTCACCGCTCTCCGGTCAGGCGGACGTGGACGCCGCCATGGCCGCGGCCGCCGCTGCGTTCCCGGCTTGGCGCGACACCACGCCCGCGGAGCGCCAGAAGGTGCTGCTGAAGATCGCGGACGCCTTCGAGGAGCGCGCGGAGGAGCTGATCGCGGCCGAGTGCGAGAACACCGGCAAGCCGGTGGAGCTGACCCGCAGCGAAGAGATCCCTCCCATGATCGACCAGATCCGCTTCTTCGCGGGTGCGGCCCGGATGCTCGAAGGGCGCTCGGCCGGTGAGTACATGGAGGGCATGACGTCGATCGTCCGGCGTGAGCCGGTGGGTGTCTGTGCGCAGGTCGCGCCGTGGAACTACCCGATGATGATGGCCGTCTGGAAGTTCGCGCCGGCGCTCGCCGCGGGCAACACCGTGGTGCTGAAGCCGTCCGACACGACGCCGGCGTCGACGGTGCTGATGGCGGAGATCATCGGCGCGATCGTGCCCAAGGGCGTCTTCAACGTCATCTGCGGTGACCGCGACACGGGCCGCGCGATGGTGGAGCACCCCGTGCCGGCGATGGCCTCCATCACCGGTTCGGTGCGCGCCGGCATGCAGGTCGCCGAGTCGGCGGCCAAGGACGTCAAGCGCGTCCACCTGGAGTTGGGCGGCAAGGCGCCGGTCGTCGTCTTCGAGGACACCGACATCGCCAAGGCCGTCGAGGACATCTCGGTGGCCGGCTTCTTCAACGCGGGCCAGGACTGCACGGCGGCGACGCGGGTGCTCGTCCACGAGTCCATCCACGACGAGTTCGTCAGCGCCCTGGCGAAGGCCGCCCAGGAGACCAAGACGGGTCAGCCGGACGACGAGGACGTCCTCTACGGCCCGCTGAACAACGCCAACCAGCTGAAGCAGGTCTCCGGGTTCATCGACCGGCTCCCCGCGCACGCGAAGGTCGAGGCGGGCGGCCAGCGGGTGGGCGACAAGGGCTTCTTCTACGCGCCGACCGTCGTGTCCGGCCTGAAGCAGGACGACGAGATCGTTCAGAACGAGGTCTTCGGTCCGGTCATCACGGTCCAGTCCTTCGCGGACGAGGCGCAGGCGCTGGAGTACGCCAACGGCGTGGAGTACGCGCTGGCGTCGTCGGTCTGGACGAAGGACCACGCCCGGGCGATGCGCATGTCCAAGGCACTGGACTTCGGCTGCGTCTGGATCAACACGCACATCCCGCTGGTGGCCGAGATGCCGCACGGCGGCTTCAAGAAGTCGGGCTACGGCAAGGACCTCTCGGCGTACGGCTTCGACGACTACACGCGCATCAAGCACGTGATGACGTCCCTCGACGCGTAACGCCCCTCCGGCAGGGGTGCCGGGCGGGCCCGACGGGGCTCGCCCGGCACCCCCGCGCGGCGGCCCGTGTGGTGCCCACAGTGCCGCGGTCCGGGCGTGCGGGCTCGTCCCGGTGCCGCGGCGCGGCCCTCGGGGTGGGCTCGGGTGCGGCCGCCGGGAGCTGCGAAGGGGCGGGGCCGGCCCCTTGATGTCCGGCGTGCCGGGCCGCAGCCGGTGGACCCGCCTCAGTGCAGCGGGGTCCCGTGGAGGGTGAACAACAGGCTCCAGACGGCCGAGGCGATCTCTTCCGGTGTTCCTGCCACGCTGTCGTGGAGCCAGTCCGCCAGGACCCCGGTGAAGGCGGCGGCCACGGCCGAGGCAATCAGCTCCGGCGCCGGGGCGCCCACCAGTTCCCTTTCGCGGCGGCTGCGTTCGCGCAGTTCGCGGTGGAGGAGATCGCCGAGCGGCCCGCCGCCCCCCTCGCGCAGGAGCGTGCGGTAGAGCGGGGCGTGCGGGGCGATCCGCGCGAAGAAGGACGTGAGGGCGGGCGGTGGGGCCGCCGGATCGGGTCTGCCGCGCCAGGCGTGCAGCGCGTCCACGGCGTCCCGGACCACCTCGGCGCAGGCGTCCACCGCGAGTGCCTCCAGGTCGGGGTAGTGCAGGTAGAAGGTGGCACGCCCGAGTCCGGCGCGACGCACCAGGCCCGCCACGCTGACCTCCGCGAGCGGACGCTCGGTGCACTCCTCCAGCAGCGCTCGGCGCAGGCGGTCCCGGGTGCGCTCCGCGCGGGGGTCGCCGCTCACCCCGCCACCAGCACCGCGGCCAGGGCCAGTGCGCCCGGCAGCGCCTGAGCCACCCAGATGCGCCGGGTGACGCTGATCCCGCCGTAGACCCCGGCGATCACCACACAGCCGAGGAAGAACAGTTGCACCCGGTATCCGGTGGGATCCTCCGCAATCAGCCCCCACACGAGTCCCGCGGCGAGGAATCCGTTGTAGAGGCCCTGGTTCGCAGCGAGCGGGGCGGTCTTCGCGGCCGTTGTCGCGTCGAACCCCGAAAGGGCCCGCCCCCGTGGACGTTCCCACAGGAACATCTCCAGGGCCAGGAAGTAGACGTGCAGCGCGGCCACCAGGCCGACCAGGACGTTCGCCGTCGCGTTCATTCCGCTCCTTCATTCATGGACGCATGTCCATGACATGATAGACAGGTGTCCATGATCGACAGGGTGTCGGGGCCGGCGCCATCCCCTCGACGTACCGTCCATTGCCCGCCGTGCTCGGCGAGCGGCATCCTTCCGGCGTGCCAGCGACCCCCAAGAGCGCCCCGATGTCCCGCCGTTCCGTCCTGCGAGCCCTCGGCACGGCGGGTGCCTCGGCCGCGGGCCTCGCACTCGCCGGCTGCGGTGTCCCCGCGGCCTACGTCGAGGCGGCCGACCGCGCCGGGCGCGACCGGTCCGGTCGGGACGGGACCCTCGCCTTCGCCAACTGGCCCCTCTACATCGACACCGACGACGAGGACGGCTCCAAGCGGCCGACCCTGGACGCCTTCACCGCACGCACCGGGGTCTCCGTCCGCTACACCGAGGAGATCAACGACAACGACGAGTTCTTCGGCAAGATCAGTCCGGCACTGATGAACCATCAGGACACCGGACGGGACCTGATCGTCGTCAGCGACTGGATGGCCGCGAGGTTCGTACGGCTCGGCTGGGTCCAGGAGATGGACCGGGATCGTCAGCCCAACGTCGCCAAGTACCTCGATCCGCAGCTGCGTTCGCCCGCCTTCGACGAGGGCCGACGGTACAGCGTCCCGTGGCAGTCCGGTATCACCGGCATCGCCTACAACCGTCGGAAGCTGGGGCGGGAGATCAAGCACACCGAGGACCTGTGGGCGAGCGACCTGCGGGGCGGGGTCACCCTGCTCTCCGGACTCGACGAGGCCTTCGCCCTCCTGATGCAGGGCGACGACGTGGACATCACCCGCTGGACGGCCGACGACTTCCACCGGGTGTGCGACCGGATCGAGAGGCTCGTGCGCCGGAAGCACATCCGGCGCTTCACGGGCAACGACTACATCAAAGACCTGTCCACCGGTGACGTCCTCGCCTGCCAGGCCTACTCGGGCGACGTCATCCAGCTCCAGGCCGACAATCCCGACATCGCGTTCGTCGTCCCGGAGGAGGGGGCGGAGCTCTGGGCGGAATCACTGATGATCCCGAACCTCGCGCAGCACAAGCGCAACGCCGAGGCGCTCATCGACCACTACTACGACCCCGAGGTCGCGGCCGAACTCGCCTCCTGGGTCAACTACGTCTGCCCGGTGCCTGCCGCGCGTGACGTCCTCGCCGACTCCGGGGACCGGGAACTCGCCGAGCTGGCCGAGGACCCGCTGGTCTTTCCCGACGACTCGATGCGCAGCAGGCTCGCCATCGCCAGGGACATCACCGCTCGGGAGCGGCGGGAGTTCACAAAGCGGTGGAACTCCCTGGTCGGCCTGTAGCAGACTGGCGATCATGGAAGAAGTGAACCCGCTGGTCACCTATGGGCTGTTGGCGGCCTGGGCACTGCACGACACCGAGGAACTCCTCGCCGCGCCCCGGTGGGTCAGGGAGAACGTCCCGCACCTGCGTGAACGCTTCCCCGGGGCACCCGAGAGTCTCTGGCGGACCATGGAGTCCGTCAACGCGCGCGAATTCACCGTCGCCGTGGGGGCGATGGCCGCGGTCGTCGGTGCCGCGGCCACGGCGGGAGCACGCTCCGGGGGTCGATCGGGCTTCTACCAGGCCGCGTTGAACGGCTTCGGCCTCCACGGCCTGGTCCACCTCGCACAGGCCGCACTCGTACGCGGCTACACCCCGGGATCCGCCACCAGCCCGCTGATCGTGCTGCCCTTCACGCTCTGGGCCCGCGGCAGACTCCGTACGGCAGGCGTCCTGCGACCCGCCCGCACGCGCGACGTGCTGGCCGGACTGACGACGGCCGCAGGCGCCGTCATCGTCTCGCACGCTGTCGCCCGCAAGGTCACCGGGGGTCGGTGAGACGCCGGCAAACCCGGGCGTACGCTGCGGACATGAGTGAGCGAAGAGCGCTTCTGCGGCGCATACGCGTGTGGCTTGTCGTCTTCATCGTCTGCTTGGTCCTGAGCGGGCTGACGGCCTTTCCTCTCGTCACCGAACTCCGCGTCACGCACGAGGCGCTGACGTCATGGGCGTCCCCCGTCGCCGACGCCTTCCCCGGACTGCTGGAGTGGATCGCACGCGTCCGGCACGGTCTGGACGCGGCCGATGCGGACCACCCGTTCCTGCTGTACGGCACCGACTGGCTGGCCTTCGCCCACCTCGTCATCGCCGTGGCGTTCTACGGCCCGTACCGCGATCCCGTCCGGAACGTCTGGGTCATCGAGTTCGGCATGATCGCGTGCGCCGGAATCATCCCGCTGGCGCTGGTCTGCGGCCCGATCCGCGGCATCCCCTTCTGGTGGTCGGTCATCGACATGTCGTTCGGCGTGTTCGGCGTGCTCCCGCTGGTGTTCGTAAGGCGTCTGGTCAAGCGGTTGGAGGGCCTGGACGCGCCCGTCCCGGCCGCCGCCGCCTCCTAGCCGGTTTCCGCAGCCGTGGTGCGACCTCGTTCCGGTCGTGCCACCTGGTACCGCCCACCCCTTACCCGCTCGATCAGCAGTCCCGCGAGAGGATCGCCGGCGGGAGCGGCTCCCCCAGGGTCAGTTCCTCGCAGCTACGGGGGGGAAAGCGGTCGTCCCGCCTCTCCCGGCAGCAGGAGGCACCGCCGTGGCTCCCGCTGCGATCAGCCCCGTCTCGTAGGCGCAGATGACCGCCTGGATCCGATCCCGCAGACCGAGTTTGGACAGCACGTTCCCCACATGCGTCTTGACGGTGTGTTCGCTCACCACCAACTCCGCCGCGATCTCCGCGTTCGAAAGACCGCGCCCGAGGAGCAGGAGCGTCTCGCGCTCACGCGCCGTGAGGGCCTCCAGCCGGGCGGCGGGGGGCGCCGTCCGGTGGGCGGTGTGCAGGGTGTACTCCTCGATCAGTCGCCGGGCCACCGAAGGCGCGAGCAGGGAGTCGCCCCGGGCCACCACGCGGACCGCGTGCACCAGATCGTCCCGTCGCACGTCCTTGAGGAGGAAGCCGCTCGCCCCGGCGTGCAGCGCCTCGTACACGTACTCGTCGGAGTCGAAGGTCGTCAGGATCACCGTGCGGCACACGGTCTCCCGGCTGATCGTGCGGCACGCCTCGATGCCGTCCACACCGGGCATCCGGATGTCGAGCAGGGCCACGTCGGGAGCGAGGCGGCGCACCGCGTCTACGGCTTGCGCCCCGTCCGCCGCCTCGGCGACGACCTCCACGTCCGGCTGCGCGTCCAGGATCATCGCGAAACCGCTACGGACCAGCTCCTGGTCGTCCGCCACCACCACACGGATCGTCAACTCCCCACCTCCGCAGGGGATCCTATGGGGAGCGTGACGGAGAGCACGAAGCCCCGCCCGCCGGGCCCAGGACCGGTGCGAGCGGTGCCCCCGTGGGCGGCCGCCCGCTCGCGCACGCCGATCAAACCGTGACCGCCGGCCCCGGACGGACCAGGACCCCGTCCGTCGTCGGTGACGGTGATGTCCAGCCGGTCCTCCCTGTATGCCAGGCGCACCCGTACCGACGTCGCGCCCGCGTGCCTGACCACGTTCGTCAATGCTTCCTGCACCACGCGGTGGGCGGTCGCGCCGGTGTCCGGAGGCAGGGTGCGGACAGCGCCCGTCGTCTCGTACGTGACGTCGAGACCGCTGCCCCGCACGCGCTCCACCAGACCGGGCAGCGCGTCGGCTCCCGGCTGGGGCCCGCGCGGCGAGCCGCCGGGACCGGCGTCGTCGCCGCGCAGCACCCCCAGCATCCGGCGCAGCTGCGTCATGGCGTCCCGGCCGGTTTCCGAGATCGCGTCGAAGGCCGCTTCGGCCCGTTCCGGATGTGCACGCACCGCGACCGGCCCCGCCTCCGCCTGGACGATCATCAGGCTCACCGCGTGCGACAGGACGTCGTGCATCTCGCGGGCGATCCGGGCCCGTTCCCGGGCCGCGGCCTGCTCCGCCTCGATCCGGTTGGCGCGCTCGAGGTGTGCGGCGCGGTCCTCGACGGCCCTGACGTACGCCTGTCTGGTGTCGGTGAGCCTGCCGAAGGCGTACGCCGCGCCGAAGACGAACAACGAGAACAGCAGTTCCTTGGCATCACCGGAGTTGGTGGCGACCGACGGGAAGGTGACCACGAACGTGACGAGGGCGACCCCGACGCGTTTGCGCGGCGACGAGAGGGCAGCGACCGTGTAGACGGCGACGAGTCCGGCGTAGGGCAGTGGCTGGCCCGGCCCGTCGAGCGCGAACCGGTAGAGCGTCCCTGCCACCAGCACGGCGCAGAACACCGCGACCGGTGCCCTGCGCCGCCACACCAGGGGCACCACGGTCAGCGTCGTCAACCCGTAGGACGCCCACGTGGCGTCCGGCAGCTCCGGTGCGCGCGGCACCACGAACGGCATCGTCATCGCCGCCTGCACCAGCAGTGCGAGACCGATGTCCGTGACCAGGGGAGCCGGGTGTCGCAGTGCCCGTATCCCTCGTCTCCCGCCCACCCCTGCCGCCCTCTGTGGAACTGATGTCGAGTGATCCGTGGTGTCGTCGCGGCGGTCTCCCGACCACGACCACGACCACGCCCCCGTGCCCGGTGCGGCAGAGGTGCCGGTGCCCCACCCTCCGGCGGTCGACGGCACCGCGCTCCTCGCGTCCCCGCTAGCGCCGGCGGAGGACCCGGGCCAGGGCGTCGACGCGGTTGGTGGTGATCGAGTCGACCCCGCACGCCACCAGCCGCCGCATGGTGCGGCGGGTGTCCGGGGTCCAGACCGAGAGCAGCCGTCCGCCCGCGTGGACCCGGTCCGTGAGGTCCTCGTTCACCAGCCCGAAGCGGTAGTTGAGCCAGCGGGGGCGCAGCGCGTCGAGCAACACCGGACGGGGCGGGGCGAGGGTCGTCCAGGTCAGCGCGATCTCGGCGTCCGGATCGGCGTCACGGACCGCGAACATACCGGCCGGACCCCCCGTGTAGTACACCCGATCCTCGGCCCCGCACTCGCGGACGGTGCCGGTGATCGTCCTGACCGACGCGTCGTCGGCGCCGGGCAGATCGAGCATGAGCCGGTGCCCGGCGACCTCGGTGAGCGCGGCATCCAGGGTCGGCACCCCGCCGGCGGTGAGCTCGGTGAGCTGCCGGTGGGTGAGCCGTGCCAACGGCACGTCGTGCCCCCACAGCCGCTTGAGCGTGTCGTCGTGCAGTAGCACGGGTACGCCGTCGCGGGTCAGCCGGACGTCGACCTCCACGGCGTCGGCGCCCCGCCGGACCGCCGCGTGCAGCGACGGAAGGGTGTTCTCGCGGGCGACGTACGGATCACCGCGGTGTCCCACGACGGTCACGGTGCGCACGGGGCGGTCCTCACTTCGCCAGCCACTGCTCGGTGTAGGCGTCGATCTCCGCGGCGATCCGTGCCTTGCCCGCCGCGTCCAGGAAGGACGCCTCGACCGCGTTCTTCGCGAGGGCGGCGACGCCCCGTTCGTCGAGTTCCAGGAGCCTCGCAGCGACCGCGTACTCGTTGTTGAGGTCGGTGCCGAACATCGGCGGGTCGTCGCTGTTGACGGTCACCAGCACACCGGCCGCGACCATCTCCTTGATCGGGTGCTCGTCCAGGGTGGTCACGGCGCGCGTGGCGATGTTCGACGTGGGGCACACCTCCAGCGGAATGCGGTGCTCGGCGAGGTGCGCCAGCAGCTTCGGGTCCTTGGGGGCGCTGGTGCCGTGGCCGATGCGCTCGGCACGCAGCTCGCCCAGCGCGTCCCAGATCGTCTCCGGGCCCGTGGTCTCCCCTGCGTGCGGCACGGAGTGCAGGCCCGCGGCGATCGCGCGGTCGAAGTACGGCTTGAACTGGGGCCGCGGAACACCGATCTCGGGTCCACCGAGGCCGAACGAGACCAGACCTTCGGGGCGCAGGTCCACGGCGAGCCGGGCGGTCTCCTCGGCGGCGTCGAGCCCTGCCTCACCGGGGATGTCGAAGCACCAGCGCAGGATGACGTCGAGTTCGGTCTCGGCAGCCTTGCGGGCGTCCTCGATCGCCTCCATGAACGCGTGCTCGGGGATGCCCCGCCGGGTGGAGCTGAACGGGGTGACGGTCAGCTCCGCGTACCGGATGTTCTGCCGGACCATATCGCGGGCGACCTCGAACGTCAGCAGGCGGACGTCCTCCGGGGTGCGGACCAGGTCCACCACGGAGAGGTAGACCTCGATGAAGTGGGCGAAGTCGGTGAAGGTGAAGTACTCGGCGAGGGCGCCCGGGTCGGTGGGGACCTTGGAGTCCGGGTGACGGGCGGCCAGTTCGGAGACGATGCGCGGTGAGGCGGATCCCACGTGGTGGACGTGCAGCTCCGCCTTGGGCAGCCCCGCGATGAAGGGGTGCAGATCGGTCATCGGGTCCTCCGTTTATCTGAGCCGTGCCGTTCAGGGATCATCGTAGGCGGGGCGGTCGGCGCGCGACGCCGGCCCGTAACATGACCATTCACGATGGGGGAGGCACATGTCTGACCAGAGCGCCCAGCCGGGCGGATACCAGCCGAAGGATCCGTGGGCTCCGCCCGAGGGCAAGGAGCCGCAGGACCGGGTCGATCTCGGCAAGCCCGCGCACGACGCCCTGCCGGGGCCGCAACTGCACGACCAGCCGACGGTGACCTCGATGCCCGGCGTCGCGCCGTACGGCGCTCCCGGCGCCGAGTCGGGTAGCGGAGCCGTACCGCCACCGCCCGTAGCCCCGGGGGGACCGGCGCAGACCACGCCGGGAGCGTTCGGGGCGCCGTCGGCCGGTGTCGGTGCGGGGTACGGGTATCCGCCCGCACCGGTGGCCGGAGCCACGGGGTACGGGTATCCGTCCGCGCCGGTGACCGGAGCCGCGGCATACGGCTACCCGGGATATCCCGGTGGCGGCTCCTGGGGGATGGCCAATTCCTCGCAGAACGGCATGGGGACGGCCGCGATGGTGCTCGGCATCCTCGCCGTGTGCCTGTGCTGGTGCTACGGCGTGCCCGGTGTGGTCATGGGTGTGCTCGCGCTGATCTTCGGCATCATGGGCCGCAAGCGCTACCGGCGGGGCGAGGCCACCAACAACGGGCAGGCCCTGGCGGGGATCATCCTCGGTGCCATCGGCGCTCTGCTCGGTCTGCTCTTCATCGTCGGCCTGGTCTTTCTCATCACGCACGCTGACGAGTTCGACGAGTCGAGCAGTGACGACGACCCCTGGGCCACGACGCTGGTCGTCGAGGAACGCACCGCGCAGTGACCGGACGGGCTCCGGGCGGCCCCCCGCGCCGTCCGGACGCCCGTCCGCCCGCGCCCGTCAGACGCCCTGCATCTGCGCCACTTCCCTCCGCAGCCGCTCGCGGGCCTCCATCAGGGCGAAGCCCAGGAGATTCAACCCGCACCAGCGCGCAGGATCATGAGCGCGCTCGTCATCGGCGGCCAGGCCGATGCCCCAGACGCGGTCGCGCGGACTCGCCTCCACCAGCACCCGCTCTCCGGTCGCCAGCAGGAACGCACGCAGATCCGCATGCTGAGCGAACTTGTGAACGTTGCCTTCGACGACGATCCCGAAGCGCTCGCGCTCCCAGGTCTCCTCGCTGAAACCCCGCACCAGTCGGCCGTACTTCTTCGCGAGGGCGGGACTCTTCGCTTCCACGGCCCTACGCTCCGCGTCCGTATCTCCGAAGAGACGCGCCTTGCCGGCCATCATCCAGTGCTCGGCCGTCGCATACTCGATTCCATCCACGGTGAACGGCGCCGGCCACCACTGACTCAGGCAGGCGGCGCCAATGGCTCCGTCACGGCGCGGAGTATGTCCCCAGAAGTGCAGATATTTCAGCCGCATGCCTCTGCTGACCTGATCGATCAGCGTCGCGGCCGTTGTGCTGGTCGTCCCCATGCACGCGAGTGTGGCATTCGCCACTGACACTCCGTACGCGGATTGTCGCCGCGACGCGACACATGGTCGACCGAATCCGTCGCGTAACCAAAAGGCAACTACGGAATCCCTTGTTGACTGGGTCTAGCTCTGTCAGGATCGGCACTCAAATCGATCTGGAACAACGGAGAGCGTCATGGGCAACCGCTTCCAGGTGCAGGACCGTTTCAAGAACGGCGCACAGTACATCGACGGGCGACTGCGCCCGGGCACGTCGGGACGCCGCCATGCCGTGGTGGACCCCGCCACCGCGGAGCAGGCCCTCGAGTACGAGCTCGCCGGCACGGCCGACGTCGACGCCGCCGTGGCCGCCGCTCGCGCCGCGTTCCCCGCCTGGGCGGCCGCTACTCCCGGTGAGCGCTCCGACGCCCTGCACCGCTTCGCTTCGGTGCTCGCCGAGCAGTCCGAGGACCTCGCCCAGGCGGAAACGCTCCAGTGCGGCAAGCCGATCAAGCTGAGCCGCGAGTTCGACGTGCCCGGCACCGTGGACAACACCGCCTTCTTCGCCGGTGCGGCCCGTCACCTCCAGGGGCAGTCCGCCGGCGAGTACAGCGGCGACCACACCTCGTACGTACGCCGTGAGCCGATCGGTGTGGTCGGTTCGATCGCCCCGTGGAACTACCCGCTCCAGATGGCGGCCTGGAAGGTCCTCCCGGCCGTGGCGGCAGGCAACACGATCGTGCTCAAGCCCGCCGAGCTCACCCCGCTGACGTCGCTGATGTTCGCCGAGGCAGCCGCCGAGGCCGGTATCCCCGCCGGAGTCGTCAACGTCGTCACCGGTGCGGGTCGGGAAGCCGGCGAACACCTCGTCGGGCACCCGGACGTGGCCATGACCTCGTTCACCGGTTCCACCCCCGTCGGCAGGCGCGTCGCCGAGATCGCCACGGCCACCGTCAAGCGGCTCCACCTCGAGCTCGGCGGGAAGGCCCCGTTCGTCGTCTTCGACGACGCCGATCTGGAGGCCGCCGTGCACGGTGCGGTCGCCGGGGCGCTGATCAACAGTGGCCAGGACTGCACTGCCGCGACCCGTGCCTACGTGCAGCGCCCGCTGTACGACGCCTTCGTCGAGGGCGTCGCCGACCTCATGGGAACCGTACGCCTCGGCGACCCGCTCGACCCGTCCACCGACCTCGGGCCGCTCGTTTCGCACGCCCAGCGTGACCGGGTCGCCGGCTTCGTGGACCGTGCCCGCGACTACGCCACCGTCGTCACCGGCGGCCGGGCACCGGGCGGGGACCTGGCCAGGGGTGCCTACTACCTGCCGACACTGATCGCGGACGCAGCCCAGGACAGCGAGGTCGTCCAGTCGGAGATCTTCGGCCCGGTGCTGGTCGTCCTGCCCTTCGACTCCGATGACGAAGGCATCGCCCTGGCCAACGACACCCCCTACGGCCTGGCCGCCTCCGCCTGGAGCCGGGACGTCTACCGCACGGGCCGCGCCACCCGAGAGATCGGGGCCGGCTGCGTGTGGATCAACGACCACATCCCGATCATCAGCGAGATGCCCCACGGCGGCTACAAGGCCAGTGGGTTCGGGAAGGACATGTCGGCCTATTCCTTCGAGGAATACACGCAGGTCAAGCATGTGATGTACGACAACACCGCGGTGGCCAGGAAGGACTGGCACCGCACGATCTTCGGGGACCGATAGAAGCCCGCCGACGAAACCGCGGCGACCATCCCGAAAGGGCACAGCGCATGAAGCAGTACGAGCCCGAGCGTCTCTCGGCGGCCCAGGAGGCCGCAATACGGCGCAGCATGACGAACGGTAGGGGCTCCCTCTCCCGTCGTTCCCTCCTGCGCGCGTCATCAGTGGGGGCGCTCACCCTGGGGGGAGCCGGCATGCTCAGTGCATGCGGGATCCCTCCGGCCAAGCGGGAGGGCGAAGCTGCGGCGGCGTCCGACGACCACTCGGCCCAGGAGAAGGTGGTCAACTTCTCCAACTGGACCCAGTACATCGACATCAGCGACGACGAGAAGGGTCACCCCACCCTGAGCGCCTTCGCCAAGCGCACCGGCGTGCAGGTCAAGTACACCGAGGACATCAACGACAACGTCGAGTTCTTCGGCAAGATCAGGCCGCAGCTCGCGGCGGGCCAGGACACCGGCAGGGACCTGATCTGCGTCACCGACTGGCTCGCAGCCCGCATCATCCGGCTCGGGTGGGCGCAGAAACTGGACCCCGCCAACCTGCCGCACGCGTTCGCCAACCTGTCGCCCCAGTTCCGCAACCCCGACTGGGATCCGGGACGCGCCCACTCCTATCCGTGGGCCGGCATCTCCACCGTCATCGCCTACAACGCCAAGGCGACCGGTGGGCGCAAGATCGAGAGTGTCTCCCAGCTCCTGGAGGACCCCCAGCTCAAGGGCCGCGTCGCGTTCCTGTCCGAGATGCGCGACACCGTCGGCATGGCCCTGCTCGACATGGGCAAGGACCCGGCGAAGGTCACCGACGACGATTTCAACGCCGCCATCGCCAAGGTCCAGAAGGCCGTCGACAAGAAGCAGATCCGCCGCTTCACGGGCAACGACTACACGTCCGATCTCGACAAGGGCGACATCGCTGCCTGCCTGGCCTGGGCGGGCGACCTCGTCCAGCTCCGTATGGACAATCCGAACATCCAGTTCGTCGTCCCCGACGCCGGTTACATGACGTCCAGCGACAACCTGCTGGTCCCGGTCAAGGCGCGGCACAAGACCAACGCCGAGAAGCTCATCGACTACTACTACGAGCTCCCGGTCGCGGCCGAGCTGGCCGCCTACATCAACTACGTGTGCCCGGTCGAGGGCGTCGGTCCGGAACTGACGAAGATCGATCCGGCACTCGCCCAGAACACGCTGATCCTCCCGGACAAGGCGATGGCCGCCAAGTCCCACGCCTTCCGCTCGCTCAGTAGCAAGGAAGAGACGGCGTACGAAGAGAAGTTCGCCAAGCTCATCGGTTCCTGACCCTTCCTCCTCCCTGCTCCCCCTAGACCACTGGGATCGCGACCCATGACTGACAAGACAGCGGGCGGCGACGTCCGACTCTCCGGGATCAGCAAGACCTACGGCTCCTTCACCGCCGTGCACCCGCTGGACCTCACCGTGCCACAGGGCTCCTTCTTCGCCCTCCTGGGCGCTTCGGGCTGCGGCAAGACCACGACACTGCGGATGATCGCCGGCTTGGAGGACCCCACCACCGGCACCGTCTTCCTCGGCGACAAGGACGTCACCGACCTGCCGCCCTACAAGCGTCCGGTCAACACCGTCTTCCAGAGCTACGCGCTCTTCCCGCACCTCACCATCTACGAGAATGTGGCCTTCGGCCTGCGCCGCCGCGGCGTCAAGTCGGTGAAGAAGCAGGTCGGCGACATGCTCGACCTCGTCCAGCTCGGCGACTTCTCGCACCGCAAGCCGCACCAGCTGTCGGGCGGCCAGCAGCAGCGCGTCGCCGTCGCCCGGGCCCTCATCAACCACCCGCAGGTGCTGCTGCTCGACGAGCCGCTCGGCGCCCTCGACCTCAAGCTGCGCCGCCAGATGCAGCTGGAGCTGAAGCGGATCCAGACCGAGGTCGGGATCACCTTCATCCACGTCACCCACGACCAGGAGGAGGCCATGACCATGGCCGACACGGTCGCGGTGATGAACGGCGGCCGGGTCGAGCAACTGGGCGCGCCGGCCGAGCTCTACGAGAACCCGCAGACCACCTTCGTCGCCAACTTCCTCGGCACGTCGAACCTCATTGAGGCCGAGGTCGTCGAGACCTCGGGCGACGACATCCGGGTCACTGCGGCCGACGCCAAGCTGCGCGTGCCCGTCGCCCGCTCCGCCTCCCTGCCCCGCAACGGGGGCAAGCTGCTGGTGGGCGTTCGCCCCGAGAAGATCTCGCTCGCGCACGCCGACGACGCGGGCGACATAGCCGAGGGGCGCAACCGGTTCACCGGAAAGATCGCCGACTCCAGCTTCATCGGGGTCTCCACGCAGTTCGTCATCGACAGCCCGGTCTGCCCCGAGCTCGAGGTGTACGTCCAGAACATCGAGCGGGACCCGCGCTTCGTCCCCGGTGCCGAGGTCGTCCTGCACTGGAACCCGGAACACACCTTCGGTCTCGACGCGGCCCAGGACATCGACGCCGGTGTCGAGACGGTGGAGGAGTCGTCATGACGGTCACCGAGGCGCCCCCGGCTTCTCCGGCTCCCCCCGCGGAGCCGCCGCTGCGCAAGCCTCCGGTCCGCCGGGCGCTGGTGCCGTACTGGCTGCTGCTGCCGGGAATCCTGTGGCTGCTGGTCTTCTTCGCGCTTCCGCTGGTCTACCAGGCGTCGACGTCCGTGCAGACCGGTTCGCTGGAGCAGGGCTACGAGGTCACCTGGCACTTCCAGACCTACTGGGACGCGTTCACCGAGTACTACCCGCAGTTCCTGACGTCGGTGCTGTACGCCGGCACGGCGACGGTCCTGTGCCTGCTGCTCGGCTACCCGTTGGCGTACCTGATCGCCTTCAAGGCGGGGCGCTGGCGGAACCTGCTGCTGGTCCTGGTCATCGCACCGTTCTTCACCAGTTTCCTGATCCGTACGCTCGCTTGGAAGACGATCCTCGCCGACGGCGGACCCGTGGTGCATGCCCTCAACAGCGTCGGTTTCCTGGACGTCACGAGTTGGCTCGGGCTGACCGAGGGCCACCGGGTGCTGGCCACCCCGCTCGCGGTCGTCACCGGTCTGACGTACAACTTCCTGCCGTTCATGATCCTGCCGCTCTACACCTCGCTGGAGCGGATCGACCCGCGGCTCCACGAGGCGGCCGGCGACCTGTACGCGAAGCCGGCGACCGTTTTCCGCAAGGTGACCTTCCCGCTGTCGATGCCGGGGGTCGTGTCCGGAACGCTGCTGACCTTCATTCCGGCCAGCGGCGACTACGTCAACGCCGAACTGCTCGGCTCCACCGACACCCGGATGGTGGGCAACGTCATCCAGTCGCAGTTCCTCCGGGTGCTCGACTACCCGACCGCCGCCGCGTTGTCGTTCATCCTCATGGCGGTCGTGCTGATCATGGTCACCGTCTACATCCGCCGGGCCGGGACGGAGGACCTCGTCTGATGCGCTGGATACGACGCAACCTCGTGGTGATCGCGGGCCTGCTGACGCTCGCGTACCTGATCCTGCCGAACGTCATCGTGATGGTGTTCTCCTTCAACAAGCCGGCCGGGCGGTTCAACTACTCCTGGCAGCGCTTCTCGACCGACGCGTGGATGGACCCCTGCGGCGTCGCCGACATGTGCGGCTCGCTCACCCTCTCGCTGCAGATCGCCTTCTGGGCGACGTTCGGGGCCACCGTCCTCGGCTCGATGATCGCGTTCGCGCTGGTGCGCTACCGCTTCAAGGCGCGCGGCGCGATCAACTCACTGATCTTCCTGCCCATGGCGATGCCCGAGGTCGTGATGGCCGCCTCGCTGCTGACCCTCTTCCTCAACCTGGGGGCGGAGCTCGGCTTCTGGACCATCCTGATCGCCCACACCATGTTCTGCCTGAGCTTCGTCGTGGTGGCGGTGAAGGCGCGCGTGCTGTCGATGGACCCGCGTCTGGAGGAGGCCGCCAAGGACCTCTACGCCGGTCCCGTGCAGACGTTCCTGCGGGTCACCCTGCCGATCGCGGCACCCGGTATCGCCGCCGGTGCGATGCTCGCCTTCGCGCTCTCCTTCGACGACTTCATCATCACCAACTTCAACTCGGGCAACACCGTCACCTTCCCCATGTTCGTGTGGGGTTCGGCGCAGCGCGGTACGCCCGTCCAGATCAACGTCATCGGTACGGCCATGTTCCTCATCGCCGTCATCGTCGTGGTCGCCGCACAGGTCATCAGCAACCGGCGGAAGAAGACCGCCCTCCCCAAGTAGCACCCCGAAGGAGTGGAAACCATGGCCCCAGCTGCCATGACCTTTGCCTCATCACTTTCCGACGCCCAGCCCGTCCCCTTCTGGCTGGAAGATCCCGGCAAGCCCGCCGCGCTGCCCGCACTGACCGGTGACGAGCGGACCGACCTCCTCGTCATCGGCGGTGGATACAGCGGACTGTGGACCGCGCTCCTGGCCAAGGAGCGCGACCCCGAGCGGGACGTGGTACTGATCGAGGGCCGCGAGGTGGGCTGGGCCGCCTCGGGCCGAAACGGCGGCTTCTGTGCCGCCTCGCTCACCCACGGACTCGGCAACGGGTTGGCCCGTTGGCCGGGCGAGCTGGCGAAGCTGGAGGAGCTCGGTGCGCGGAACCTCGACGCCATCGAGTCCGCCGTGGCCGCGTACGGCATCGACTGCGACTTCGAGCGCAGCGGCGAGATCGACGTGGCCACCGAGCCCCACCAGCTCGACGAACTCCGCGAGCTGCACGAGGAGGCGGAGCGCCTCGGCTTCGGCGGTCTCGAACTGCTCGACCGGGACGCGGTCCGCGCCGAGGTCGACTCACCCACCTTCCTCGGCGGGCTCTGGGACCGGCGGGGCGTCGCCATGCTGCATCCGGCGAAGCTCGCCTGGGGCCTCAAGCAGGCGTGCCGCGACCACGGCGTGAGGATCTACGAGAACACCCGGGCCCTCCGGCTCTCGTCAGCCGGCGCCGGGATGGCCGTTCGCACCTCCTACGGCAGGGTCTTCGCCCGGCGGGTCGCGCTCGGTACGAATGTCTTCCCGTCGCTGGTCAGGCGGCTGCGCTCGTACACGGTCCCGGTGTACGACTACGCGCTGATGACCGAGCCGCTGTCGCCGGACCAGCTGACCTCCATCGGCTGGAAGAACCGCCAGGGGCTCGGGGACAGCGCCAACCAGTTCCACTACTTCCGGATCACCGCGGACCACCGCATCCTCTGGGGCGGCTACGACGCGATCTACCCGTACGGTGGGAAGGTCACCGCGGAGATGGACCACAGGCCCGAGACCTACCTCAAGCTGGCCGGTCAGTTCTTCACCTGCTTCCCGCAGCTGGAGGGACTGCGCTTCAGTCATGCGTGGGGCGGGGCGATCGACACCTGTTCGCGCTTCTCGGCCTTCTTCGGTACGGCACACCGCGGGAAGGTCGCCTATGCGGCCGGCTACACCGGCCTCGGCGTCGGTGCCACCCGCTTCGGCGCGGACGTGATGCTCGACCTGCTCGCGGGTGAGCGCACCGAGCGCACCGAGCTCGACATGGTGCGCACCAAGCCCCTGCCGTTCCCGCCGGAGCCGGTCGCCTGGGCCGGGATCGGCATCACGAAGTGGTCGTTGGCGCGCGCGGACGCCCGGGGTGGCCGGCGCAACCTGTGGCTGAAGGCCATGGACCGCCTGGGCCTGGGCTTCGACAGCTGACGTACCGGCGCAGGTGTGCCGAAAGGATCGCCGGTTGAGCGCTGGGGCGCACAACCGGCGATCTTTCGTGCTGCTCACCACTCGTCGTGCTCCCGCACCACTGAAATCGGGGCGTAATCCGCGTCATGAGCCGCATCCGGCGCCGTCTCTCCGGGTGAAAGCACTGTTGGGGTGCGTTTACCTCACACGGAATGGAGGCTGTTTCCGATGACCGGAACGGGGGCCAGGGCAGCGGTGGAATGGCTGGTGTCGGTGGCACCGGATCCCGCCGTCTGCCGCTGGGAATGGGAGCGCAGCCCCCTGGGAGTCGCCTTGCTCCCCGCGGGTAGGCGCTGGGACGTCCTCATCCTGCCGCGAGGGTTGGCCGCCCCGACCCTCGCCGTGTTGAGACGCTTCGCCGAGCGTCTGGGGCCGGTCCTCGCCGGCCCGACCAGAGTGGGCTTCTTCGTGCCCACCGGCACGTCGGCCCACTGGCTGGGCACAGGGATACGCAATGCCGGAGACGGCAGCTGGATCGCCGTACCGTACCCGGGGCGGGCCGCCGCGCGGGTCCACTGGCTCATCGCGCCGGACGGTTCGGGCACGCTCAACGACCCCTGGCTGCTGGAGGCGTCGATGCACGAGGCGGTGGCCGCCACCGCCGCCAACCGGAGCTGACCAGCAGCAGGACGCCGCACAGGGACCAACTCGCAATGACGTCCAGCGGCCAGTGGTAGCCACGGAGGACCAGGCCGACTCCCGTCGCCGCCGTCAGCAGGGCGGCGACGGACATCGTCCACCGGCGCGGAGCCGGTGCGAGGAGCAGTGCCGACCACCCGTACGCCACCATCGCCGTGGCCGCGTGCCCCGAGGGGAAGTAGCCGGTCTCGGCGGTGAGCGGCCCCGGTCGGTCCGTCAGTGCCTTGAGGGGCGCGATCAGGACCGGGACGAGCGCCATGGCGAGCACGGCCGCCACCGCGTCACCGCGCAGCCGCCGGAAGAGGGCGTGTGCGACGCAGACGGCGAGTACCGGCAGGGCGACCACGGTGTTGCCGAGGTCGGCGAGGAACTCGGTGAGTCCGGCGGGGCCGCGGCCGACGACGGCGCGGGCCAGTCGCTCGTCCAGCACCCTCAGGGGTCCGGATGCGATCGTCTGCCAGGTGGTCGACGCGAAGAGGACGGCGCACGGCACCAGGAGGAGGAAAGGCCGCCTCGGGGCAGGGGGGGTTGTCCCGAGGCGGCCGTCACGATCGGTGCGCCGCGCGCCCCGGGGGGTTTGGGGCGGGCGGCCGTCCGATCGGTGAGGAGTCCCGGAGCGCGAGGCTCCGGTGGTGTGCGCGAGGGCACGATCACAGCAGGGCTGGGGAGGCTCCGCCATGGAGTCGCCCGCAGTCCCCTGCGGGCGGGGTGTTTCTCTCATCTGCAGGAACCGTACGACAGCCGGACGGGGGCCGACAGCGGGAATGCCATCCCGCCATCGGCCCCCCACACGTTCTTCACAGAGAGCACGCGATCACTGATGGTTACCCTGGGAAACAGGGACTCACAGCCCGGCGAAAGCCGTCTCGATCACGTCCAGGCCCTCGTTCAGCAGGTCCTCGCCGATGACGAGCGGCGGGAGGAAGCGGAGCACGTTGCCGTACGTGCCGCAGGTGAGGACGACGACGCCCTCGGCGTGGCAGGCCTTGGCGAGCGCACCGGCGGCCTCCGGGTCGGGCTCCTTGGTGGTGCGGTCCTTGACCAGTTCGATGGCGATCATCGCGCCGCGGCCGCGGATGTCGCCGATGGCGTCGTACTTCTCCGCCATCGCGGCCAGGCGGCCCTTCATGACCTCCTCGATGCGCTTGGCCTTGCCGTTGAGGTCCTGCTCGCGCATGGTCTCGATGGCGCCGAGCGCCCCGGCGCACGCCACCGGGTTGCCGCCGTAGGTGCCGCCCAGACCGCCCGCGTGCGCGGCGTCCATGATCTCGGCGCGGCCGGTGACGGCCGCCAGCGGCAGGCCACCGGCGATGCCCTTGGCCGTGGTGATGAGGTCCGGGACGATGCCCTCGTCCTCGCAGGCGAACCACTGACCGGTGCGGCAGAAGCCCGACTGGATCTCGTCGGCGACGAACACGATCCCGTTGTCGTCGGCGAACTTCACCAGCGCGGGGAGGAAGCCCTTGGCCGGCTCGATGAAGCCGCCCTCGCCGAGGACGGGCTCGATGATGATCGCGGCGACGTTCTCCGCACCGATCTGCTTGGTGATCTGGTCGATGGCCTGGGCGGCGGCCTCCGGGCCGCAGTTCTCCGGGCCGGTCGGCCAGCGGTAGCCGTAGGCGACCGGAACGCGGTAGACCTCTGGGGCGAACGGGCCGAAGCCGTGCTTGTACGGCATGTTCTTGGCGGTGAGCGCCATCGTGAGGTTGGTGCGGCCGTGGTACCCGTGGTCGAAGACGACGACGGCTTGGCGCTTGGTGTGCGCGCGGGCGATCTTGACCGCGTTCTCGACCGCCTCGGCGCCGGAGTTGAAGAGCGCGGACTTCTTGGCGTGGTCACCGGGGGTCAGCGCGGCGAGCTGCTCGCACACCTCGACGTAGCCCTCGTACGGCGTGACCATGAAACAGGTGTGGGTGAAGTCCTGCAGCTGGGCGGAGGCGCGGCGTACGACGGCCTCGGCCGAGGCGCCCACGGAGGTCACCGCGATGCCGGAGCCGAAGTCGATCAGACGGTTTCCGTCGACGTCCTCGATGATGCCGCCGCCGACCCGGGCGGTGAACACCGGCAGCACGGAGCCGACGCCGCCCGCGACCGCGGACAAGCGGCGGGCCTGAAGCTCCTGCGACTTCGGGCCGGGGATGGCGGTGACGACGCGGCGCTCCTGCGGGATTGCGGACATGGGGGCTCCTGGGTGTCTTACGGACGCACTTCTTCTTTCTCCGCAGGCTAGGTCCGCTCCGGGCGGTCCGGCATGCTCCGTTCGGTAGTGGTGGGAGCGTGTCGTTGTCCGCTGCGGACATAGGGATGGACGGGTGGTGACCAGGGGACCGGGGCCGCGTGCCCCGACGCCGGGCGGGGAGCCGCGGTCCCTCCGGCCGCGTTCCCGCTCGCGAGGGGCGCCGCGCGGAGAGGACCGGCGCCGAGGAGGATGGGGTCCGAGGCCGACCACTTCGGCGTCCGCCGCAGGCGCCCCGGCCGGGTGACCTCCATCGGGTGGGGTCCCGCGGACAGATGGGACCTTCATGCGGCGCGGACCGGTTCGGACCGGCGGCCGCCCCCGTTCCGGCCCGGTGACGGATCGTCGACATCCGCTCCGCGACCGCATCCGGACCTCCGCAGAGCACGTCCAACAGCCTGACGGGGCACTAGATTGACGAGTGCACAGATGCGGACGGTCCTGGCTGGTCAGGGGGCAGGGTTCATGGATACCGAAGGCACGTACCACGCACGCGGCACGGAGGCGAACCCCGCCCATCCCGTCCCGCGCCCCGCCGGGCCTCCGCCCGCGGCCCCCCCGGTCCCCTCGTACGCACCGTCCCCCGCCACCGGCGCGTCCCTCGCCGACTGGCTGCGCACCCCGCGTCCCGCGGCCGACCCCGGCGTCTGGCGCTTCGGGCACCGGCCGCGGCCGGAGCAGGAGCCGGAGGCCGTCCCGGCCCGGCGACTGTTCGCGGGAGCGGTCGTCGCCCTGCTCACCGGGTGGCTGCTCTGGTCCCTGCTGTGGAACGGCTACCTCGGGCGCTACTGGCTGTGGCCGCTGCTCGTGCTGACCCCGGAGTCCTGGCGCTCCGACCCGCCCCTGTGGATGACCGTCAGCTACGTCTACTACGCCGTCGTCGGGGGCGGTCTGCTGGTCTTCTTCGCCAGGATCGGGCACGTACCGGAGATCTGGCGTCGGCTCACGCGCCGGGAGGACCTGCCCGCCCCGCCGCCGCCTCCGACCGACGCGGACCCGGCCGACTGGCCCGAGTTGCGGGACGCCGGCCTCGACGAAGCAGCCCGCACCCTTGCCGGGGCCACCCGGAAGGGGGCGCTCGGCGACGTCGACTACGCACGGATCCGGCGGGCGTGGCAGGGCGTGCGCACCCGCCCCGAGCGGCTGCCCGCCTTCACCGACGCCGTGCGCACGGACGGCGCCGCCGCCTGCGCGCACCCGTCGGGCGTCCGGGACCTGCCGGTCCGCACCGCCACGCACGACCTGGTCACCGGGCAGGTGAGGATCGGCACCGCGGCCGACCACTCCCGCAATCCCTACGCGCGCCGCACCACCGGCGTCGCCCTCGACCCGGCCCTGCTCGGCACCTCGCTCCTCGCCGTGGGGCCGTCTGGATCCGGGAAGACCGTGCGGCTCGTCCGGCCCGTGGTCGAGGCGATGTGTCTGCAGGCGCTCGCCAACCGCGCCGCCGTCGTCGCCGTCGCCGCACACGGCAGCGCACTCGCCCCCGACGAGGCCTTCGACCTCGTCATCGCCCTCGGCAGCCCCGAATCCACCCACGACCTCGATCTGTACGGCGGTGCGGACGACCCTGACGAGGCGGCCCGCATCCTCGCGGAGGCGCTGGTCGGCGACCTCACCGTCGACAGTCGTCGGGCCGCCACCGCCCTGGCCCAGCTCATCGGGCCGTACCAATGTGTCCACGGTCACTTCCCCGCCGTCCCCGACCTACGTGAACTCATCAGCGGGGCGCCCCGCGAAACACAGGAGCTGCGGGCCGCGCTGGAGGAAGCGGGGGAGGCGTCACAGCTCCGCGAACTGGACGCGCGTGCGAGGCAGTCGGAACGCGCCGACGACGTCGGGGTGCTGCTCGCCGAACGGATCGCCGTCCTGGACCGGCCCGCCTTCGCTCCCTTCTTCCGCACGCGCGAAGCGGGCCGCCAGTTCTCGCTGCGAGCGATCGAGCACCCGCTGCGAGTCCGGGTCGACCTGCCCGAGAGGGGCCGCGGCGAGGCCGCACGGATCATCGCCCGGCTTGTCCTCGCCCAGTTCACCGAGGCCGCGCTCGCGCGCTCGGACCGCTCGCTGTTCGCCTGCCTCGTGCTCGACGACGCCACGCACACCGTCACCGCCGACTCCGTTCGGGCCGTGCAGCGGCTGCGCTCGGCCCACGCGGGGGTGCTGCTGACCCTGCGCACGCTCGAGGACGTGCCCGAGGCGCTGCGCGGCCCGCTGCTCGGCTCGGTCGGGTGCCGGATGGCGTTCGCCGGCCTCGCGCCGTGGGACGGCGGCCGGTTCGCCGAGGCGTGGGGCACCGAGTGGGTCCAGACACGGGACGTCACCAACCGGCAGATCATCTCGGACGAGCCGCTCACCAAGGCGCTGCACTTCATGCGCCGCCTGGTGACCGGGAAGGCCGCGACGGCGGAGGCGGTGACGGTCCGTGAGGTGGAGCGGGAGCGCTGGTCCGCCTCCGACCTGGCCCATTCGGTGCCCGCCGGCCACGCCGTGCTGTCCCTGACGTCGGTCCGGGGCGAACACGTGCCCCCGCTGCTGGTGGATCTGCGGATCTGACGCAGCCACTGGTACGTCCTGGCAGAATCGAGGTACGCCGTTCATACGGGACGGCGAAAAGCCTCCCGTCGAAAGTCCGCGGTCCCATGCCGGTCACCCTCGCCTCGCTCGTCCAGCACTCCGCGCTCAAACTGACCGTACGCGCGGGGGCCGGACGGCTCGGGTCCCCCGTGCGCTGGGCGCACGTCAGCGAGCTCGCCGACCCCGTGCCCTACATGGAGGGCGGCGAGCTGCTGCTCGTCACGGCCATGACGCTGGACGCCGCCGACCCCGAGGCCATGCGCCGCTACGTGCGCAGGCTCGACGGTGCCGGTGTCGTCGGCCTCGGGTTCGCCGTCGGCGTCAACTACGAGGACGTCCCCGAAGCCCTGCTGCGGGCCGCCGAGGAGGCGGACTTCCCCCTCCTCGAAGTGCCGCGCCGGACCCCGTTCCTCGCCATCAGCAAGGCGGTTTCGGCCGCCATGGCCGCTGACCAGTACCGCGCGGTGACCGCGGGCTTCGAGGCCCAGCGCGAGCTGACGCGCGCCGCGCTCGGCGAGGGGCCGGCCGACCTACTGGCCAAGCTCGCCGCCCACGTCGACGGCTGGGCCGCGCTCTACGACGCCTCCGGGGCCGTGGTCTCCGCCGCGCCCGACTGGGCCGCCCGCCGTGCGGCCCGGCTCACCGGGGACGTGGAGCGGCTGCGCGAACGGCCGGCACCGGCCAGTGCCGTCGTCGGCGGCACCGACGACCGGGTCGAGCTGCAGTCGCTCGGCACGGGGCGCCGGGTGCGCGGCGTGCTCGCCGTGGGCACCGGGGCGCCGCTCGGTACGGCGGAGCGGTACGCCGTGCATTCCGCGGTGGCCTTGCTGACGCTGACGACGGAGCGCTCCCGCTCCCTTCAGGCGGCGGAGCAGCGCCTGGGAGCGGCCGTGCTGAGGATGATGCTGTCCGGCCAGCCGGACCACGCCCGGGCGGTGGCCGGCGATCTGTACGGGGGCCTGCTGGACGCACCGTTCCGCCTGCTGATCGCCGAACCGTCGGCCGGAGAACAGGACCCGGCCGCCGAGCAGCCGGTCCCCTCGCTCGTCGAGACCCTGGAGTCCGCCGCGTCCCGGGCGGGCGAGGCCGTGCTGATCGTGCCCGAGGGAAACGACCGCCTCGTGGTGCTCGCCGCCGACGGGGGAGCGGTCGCCCTCGCCTGCGAGACGTACGCCGAACGCGAAGCCGAGGAAGCGGGCGTCGTCGTCGGCATGTCCGCGCCGGCGGGACCCATCGCCGCAGTCGGCGCGTACAAGCAGGCGGAGCAAGCCCTTTCGGTGGCGCGCCGCAGGGGACGTGCGCTCGTCGAGCACGAGGAGCTCGCCGCGGGCTCCGTCCTGCCGCTCCTGGTCGACGACGCCGTGCGGGCGTTCGCCGACGGAATGCTCCGAGCCCTGTACGAGCACGACGCCACGGGGCGGGGCGACCTGGTGTCCTCGCTGCGCGCCTGGCTGTCCCGGCACGGGCAGTGGGACGCTGCCGCGGCCGACCTCGGCGTACACCGCCACACCCTGCGCTACCGGATGCGCCGCGTGGAGGAGATCCTCGGCCGGTCCCTGGACGATCCGGACGTGCGCATGGAGCTCTGGCTCGCCCTCAAGGCGACGGAGGGGCCACATCCGGCGCCGGCCTCGGCGCCGGAGTAGCCGCTGAGACTACCGTCGGAACGACCCGTCCGTCGGCGGTCTTGTCGCACACGCAGAGGAAAATGCCATTCTCCTGCCCGATTCCGGGCAGAATTGCTGGTCTTTGATGGTTGAAGTGCCTATGGTCCTGGCTCGTGATCAGCAGGCGGGGGAACTGCCCCCCGTCCACGAGACGAGAAGGACCGATGACGCAACTCCCGTCCCGTACCGATGATTCCGCGGTCGCCACCACCGATGCCGTCCCCAACGGAGCACCCGGCCATAGCCGGATACCCGGCCACGTCTGGGGCGCGCTCGCCATCGTGTACGTCGTCTGGGGATCGACGTACCTCGGCATCCGCGTCGTCGTCGAGACGATGCCCCCGTTCCTCTCCGCCGGCGCCCGCTTCGTCACCGCCGGACTGCTCCTCGGCGTGATCATCGCCTGGCGACAGGGGCCGACGGTACTGAAGGCCTCCCGTGCCCAGCTTGCTTCCGCCGCGCTCGTCGGCCTCCTGCTGCTCCTCGGCGGCAACGGGCTCGTCGTCTTCGCCGAGACCGCCGTTCCGTCGGGGCTCGCCGCGCTGCTGGTCGCCGTCGTCCCCGCGTGGGTGGTCGTCCTGCGCAGGGCGTCCGGGGAACGGCCGGGCCCCGGTGCATACGGCGGCGTCACCCTCGGTCTCGCCGGTCTCGCCGTGCTGACGCTGCCGGGCCTCAGCGGCGACGTCCGGCTGTGGGGCGTCCTCACCGTGGTCGCCGGGACCGTCATGTGGTCGGTCGGTTCGTTCTCCTCCTCGCGCATCCCGATGCCGGCCAACCCGTTCGTGGCCAGCGCCTACGAGATGGTCGCCGGCGGCATCGGCTGCCTCCTGGTCGGTCTGGGCCGGGGAGAGCAGCGCGGATTCGCCCTCGCCGACGTGTCGGGCAGGTCCTGGGTGGCCCTCGCCTACCTCGTCCTCTTCGGCTCCCTCCTGGCCTTCACGGCGTACGCCTGGCTCCTGCACTCGGCGCCGCTCTCCCTCGTCGCCACCTACGCCTACGTCAACCCGGTCGTCGCCGTGCTGCTCGGTGCGCTCGTGCTCGACGAACGGCTGACCTGGCCGATCGCGGTCGGCGGCGTCGTCGTGGTGGCGGGGGTGTGCCTGATCGTGAGCACGGAACGCCGCCGATGAGCTGCCTACTCGCCAATCCGGCAGGCCCGGCGCGCCGACCACTCCAGCGCGGACAAACCACGATTCGGCCCCACCGGCCTACCGTGTGAGGAGAGACCCCACTACTTCGGAAGGGCCGGGACCCGCATATGACTTCCACCCACGCCTTCTGGCTCGCCGGCCGCCAGGCGACCGGTGAGACGACCTTCGACGTGACCTCCCCGTGGGACGGCCGCCTGGTCGGCAAGGTCGCCGTCCCGAGCGATGCTCAGGTCGAGGAGGCCGTGGCCGCCGCGCACGCCGTCATGGACGAGTTCGCAGCGACCTCCGCCCACGTCCGTGCCGCCGCCCTCGACCACGTCTCCAAGCGTCTGGTCGAGCGCACCGAGGAGATCGCCCAGCTGATCTCCGCCGAGAACGGCAAGCCCGTCAAGTGGGCCCGCGGCGAGGTCGGGCGCGCCGTTTCCGTGTTCCGGTTCGCCGCGGAAGAGGCTCGCCGGTTCAACGGCGGCGAGGCACAGCGACTCGACACCGACGCCGGCGGCCAGGGGCGCCTCGCGCTCACTCGCCGGTTCCCCAAGGGCGTCGTCCTCGGCATCGCACCGTTCAACTTCCCGCTGAACCTGTGCGCACACAAGGTCGCCCCGGCGATCGCCGTCGGCGCCCCGATCATCCTCAAGCCGGCGCCCGCCACCCCGCTGTCCGGGCTGATCCTCGGTGAGTTGCTCGCCGAGACCGAGCTGCCCACCGGGTCGTGGTCCGTCCTCCCGGTGCCGAACGACAGGATGCCCGCCCTGGTCCAGGACGAACGCCTCCCGGTCATCTCCTTCACCGGTTCCGACAAGGTCGGCTACGCGATCATGGATTCGGTGCCGCGCAAGCACTGCACCCTGGAGCTCGGCGGCAACGGCGCCGCCGTGGTCCTGGCCGACTTCGCCTCCGAGGAGGACCTGGACTGGGCGGCGACCCGCATCGCCACCTTCTCCAACTACCAGGGCGGCCAGTCCTGCATCTCCGTGCAGCGCGTGATCGCCGACGCATCGGTGTACGACCGCCTGCTGCCGAAGATCGTCGCGGCAGTCGAGAACCAGGTCACCGGTGACCCGTCGGACGCGGCCACCGACGTCGGCCCGCTGGTCAACGAGGAAGCCGCCAAGCGGGTCGAGTCGTGGGTCGACGAGGCCGTCGGGGCAGGCGCCCAGCTGCTGACCGGCGGCAAGCGCGACGGGGCCTCCTACGCACCGACCGTCCTCACCGGCGTGCCCGCCGGCACCACCCTCGCCTGCGAGGAGGTCTTCGGGCCGGTCCTCACCGTGCAGAGCGTGGACGGCGAGGCCGAGGCATTCCGCGCGGTCAACGCCTCGAAGTACGGGCTCCAGGCGGGCGTGTTCACGCGCGACCTGCAGACCGCGTTCCGCGCCCACCGGGCACTGGAGGTGGGCGGCGTGGTCATCGGCGACGTCCCGTCCTACCGCGCCGACCAGATGCCGTACGGCGGCGTCAAGCAGTCCGGCGTGGGTCGCGAGGGCGTGAAGTTCGCGATGGACGACTACACGTACGAGCGGGTGCTGGTCCTCACCGGCCTGGCGCTGTAGTACGCACCGGACCGACGGCCGGAGCCCACTGTGCGGGGGCTCCGGCCGTCCTGTCTCCCGCGGGCCGCCCGGATCCACCCGGGTGCGCCGCAGGACTGGTGAGGCGGCGCGTAATCGGGTAGATACGGACGAGTAGCACCGGACGGTAGTTCCCGTCCGGCCGCCCCCTACGCAGCGGCGAGGTGATTCCCTCATGTCCGCCCCATCCACTCCGCAGGACACCCCGAAGGCCACCGTGACCCCAGAGGTCGACGGGCAGCCCAAGGTCACCGAGCGTGAGGCACGTCAGGTCGCCGAGGCCGCGCGCGAGCAGGGCTGGCGCAAGCCCAGCTTCGCCAAGGAACTGTTCCTCGGTCGTTTCCGGCTCGATCTGATCCACCCCCATCCGCTGCCGTCCGCCGACGACGTGCAGCGCGGCGAGGAGTTCCTCGCCAAACTGCGCGACCTCCTCGAGACGAAGGTCGACGGCGCGCTCATCGAGCGCGAGGCCCGCATACCCGACGAGGTCATCGACGGGATGAAGGAGCTCGGCGCCCTCGGTATGAAGATCGACCCGAAGTACGGCGGGCTCGGCCTCACCCAGGTGTACTACAACAAGGCCCTGGCTCTGGTCGGATCCGTGAGTCCGGCGCTCGGCGCGCTGCTCTCGGCGCACCAGTCGATCGGCGTACCGCAACCGCTGAAGATCTTCGGTACGCAGGAGCAGAAGGACAGGTTCCTCCCGCGGCTCGCCCGCACCGACATCTCGGCCTTCCTGCTCACCGAGCCGGACGTCGGCTCCGATCCGGCCCGCCTGGCCACCCTGGCCGTCCCCGACGGTGACGACTACGTGCTCGACGGCGTCAAGCTCTGGACGACGAACGGCGTCGTCGCAGACCTCCTCGTCGTCATGGCCCGGGTCCCGAAGTCCGAAGGCCACAAGGGGGGCATCACCGCCTTCGTGGTCGAGGCCGGATCGGAGGGCATCACCGTCGAGAACCGCAACGCCTTCATGGGGCTGCGCGGCATCGAGAACGGCGTGACCCGCTTCCACCAGGTCCGGGTCCCCGCGGCGAACCGCATCGGCCCCGAGGGCTCCGGTCTCAAGATCGCCCTGACCACCCTGAACACCGGCCGTCTGTCGCTCCCCGCGATGTGCGTGGGAGCGGGCAAGTGGTGCCTGAAGATCGCCCGCGAGTGGTCCGCGGCGCGCGAGCAGTGGGGCAAGCCGGTCGCCAAGCACGAGGCCGTCGGCGCGAAGATCTCCTTCATCGCCGCCACCACCTTCGCCCTCGAAGCCGTCGTCGACCTGTCCTCCCAGATGGCCGACGAGGACCGCAACGACATCCGCATCGAGGCGGCCCTCGCCAAGCTCTACGGGTCCGAGATGGGCTGGCGGATGACGGACGAGCTGGTCCAGATCCGCGGCGGACGCGGTTTCGAGACCGCAGACTCGCTCGCGGCCCGCGGCGAACGCGCCGTCCCGGCCGAGCAGTTGCTGCGTGACATGCGCATCAACCGCATCTTCGAGGGCTCGACGGAGATCATGCACCTGCTGATCGCCCGCGAAGCCGTCGACGCCCACCTCTCGGTCGCCGGCGACATCATCGACCCGGACAAGTCCTTCGGCGACAAGGCCAAGGCCGGTGCGGCCGCCTCCGCCTTCTACGCCCGCTGGCTGCCGAAGCTGGTCGCGGGACCGGGACAGCTGCCGGGAGCATACGGAGAGTTCCACCCGCGCGGGTACGTGGACCTGTCCTCCCACCTGCGCTACGTGGAACGCTCGGCGCGCAAGCTGGCCCGCTCGACGTTCTACGCGATGTCCCGGTGGCAGGGACGGATGGAGACCAAACAGGGCTTCCTCGGCCGGATCGTCGACATCGGCGCCGAACTCTTCGCGATGAGCGCCGCCTGTGTGCGGGCGGAACTGCTGCGCAAGACCGGTGAGCACGGCCGGGAGGCCTACCAACTCGCCGATGCGTTCTGCCGACAGTCCCGCATCCGCGTCGAGGAACTCTTCGACCGGCTCTGGACCAACACCGACGATCTCGACCGGAAGGTCGTGAACGGTGTGCTCGGCGGCTCGTACGCCTGGCTGGAGGAGGGAGTCCTCGACCCCAGCGGCGACGGACCCTGGATCGCCGACGCGACCCCCGGCCCAGCGACCCGGCCGAACGTCCACCGCCCGATCCGCTGAGAAGGCCCGCCCGCACGGTGCGGGGCGCCGCCACCACAGGGCGCCCCGTACCGAAGGACCCGCACCTCGGGAGGACCTCCTCCGCGACGCCGCACACGTGGGCGCGGGCCCTCCGCGGGACCGGCGGCGGCACACGGGGGGACGCCCTGTCCGACCGGCCGGACGCAGCGGCCACAATGGGGGGATGAGCGACAGCCCATCCCCCCTGGCCGACCCGCACGTCGTCTTCGATCCGACCGAAGACCGCCGGGACGTCGTCGTCCTCGGCTCCACCGGGTCCATCGGTACGCAGGCCATCGACCTGGTGTTGCGCAACCCCGACCGCTTCCGCGTCACCGGCCTGTCCGCCGCAGGCGGGCGGGTGCGCCTGCTCGCCGAGCAGGCGCACCGACTGCGGGTGCCCACGGTCGCCGTCGCACGCGAGGACACCGTCGCCGCGCTCCGAGAGGCCCTGCGCGAGGAGTACGGCCCGGGCGAGCCGCTGCCCGAGATCCTCGCGGGGCCCGACGCAGCCACCCGGCTCGCCGCCTCCGAGTGCCACACCGTCCTCAACGGCATCACCGGTTCCATCGGCCTCGCGCCGACCCTCGCCGCGCTGGAGGCGGGCCGGACGCTCGCCCTCGCGAACAAGGAGTCGCTGATCGTCGGCGGGCCGCTGGTGAAGGCGCTGGCCAAGCCCGGCCAGATCATCCCCGTCGACTCCGAGCACGCGGCGCTCTTCCAGGCGCTGGCCGCCGGCACCCGGGGTGACGTCCGCAAGTTGGTCGTGACCGCCTCCGGAGGCCCCTTCCGCGGCCGCACCAAGGCCGAACTCGCCGAGGTCACCCCCGAGGACGCCCTCGCGCACCCGACCTGGGCCATGGGCCCGGTGATCACCGTCAACAGCGCGACCCTCGTCAACAAGGGACTGGAGGTCATCGAGGCGCACCTCCTGTACGACCTCCCCTTCGACCGCATCGAGGTCGTCGTCCACCCGCAGTCCTACGTCCACTCGATGGTGGAATTCATCGACGGATCCACCCTCGCCCAGGCGACCCCGCCGGACATGCGTGGCCCGATCGCCATCGGCCTCGGCTGGCCCGGGCGGATCCCGGACGCCAGCCCTTCCTTCGACTGGTCGAATGCCTCGACCTGGGAGTTCTTCCCCCTCGACACCGAGGCTTTCCCCTCCGTGGGGCTCGCCAGGCACGTCGGCGAACTGGGAGGTACGGCACCAGCGGTGTTCAATGCCGCGAACGAGGAGTGCGTGGACGCGTTTCTCGCGGGACGGCTGCCGTTCAACGGAATCATGGATACGGTCACGGCAGTCGTCGGCGAACACGGGACCCCTGCCGGGGGAACTTCGCTGACGGTGCCGGACGTCCTGGAAGCGGAGGCATGGGCCCGAGCCCGCGCCCGGGAACTGGCTGAACTGACGGCGAAGGCGACAGCGGAGGCTCGCGCATGACGATTCTGTTGACGGTCCTCGGCATAGCGCTGTTCGCCGTGGGACTGCTCGTCTCCATCGCCTGGCACGAGCTCGGCCACCTTTCCACGGCCAAGCTCTTCGGCATCCGCGTGCCCCAGTACATGGTCGGCTTCGGTCCCACGATCTGGTCGCGGCACAAGGGCGAGACGGAGTACGGAATCAAGGCCATTCCGGCCGGCGGCTACATCCGGATGATCGGCATGTTCCCACCGGGGCCGGACGGACGGCTCGAAGCACGCTCGACCTCTCCCTGGCGCGGAATGATCGAAGACGCCCGATCGGCGGCCTTCGAGGAGCTCAAGCCCGGGGACGAGGACCGCCTCTTCTACACGCGCAAGCCCTGGAAGCGCGTGATCGTGATGTTCGCGGGCCCGTTCATGAACCTGGTGCTGGCCGTCGCGATCTTCCTCGGCGTCTCCATGTCGTTCGGATTCGCGACCCAGACCACCACGGTCGCGGGCGTCCAGAAATGCGTCATCCCGCAGAGCGAGAAGCGCGACACCTGCAAGGCGTCCGACCCGGTGTCACCCGCCACCGCCGCCGGGCTGCTCAAGGACGACAAGATCGTCGCCTTCAACGGACGGCCCGTCGACGACTGGGCCACGCTGTCCCAGCGGATCCGCGACACGATCGGACCGGCCACGATCACCGTCGACCGCGGCGGCGAGCAGAAGGTCCTCAAAGCCACCCTGCTGAAGAACCTGGTGGCCAAGAAGGACGCGGACGGGGACGTGGTCCCCAACCAGTACGTCGCCGCCGGCTACCTCGGTTTCGCCGCGAAGACCGAGATCGTGCCGCAGACCCTCGGCCAGTCCGCGGACCGCATGGGTGACATGTTCGAGAACGGTGTCGAGTCGATCATCTCGTTGCCCGGGAAGGTCCCCGACCTCTGGAACGCCGCCTTCGGTGACGGCGAGCGCAAGGACGACTCCCCGGTCGGCGTGGTCGGGGCCGCCCGCCTCAGCGGCGAGGTGCTCAACCTCGACGTGCCCACGCAGAACATCATCGCGACGTTCCTGATGCTGCTCGCCGGCTTCAACCTGTCGTTGTTCCTGTTCAACATGCTCCCGCTGCTGCCGCTGGACGGCGGTCACATCGCCGGAGCGCTGTGGGAGTCGCTGAGGCGCCAGGTGGCCAGGTTGTTCCGCAGGCCCGACCCCGGCCCGTTCGACGTGGCGAAGCTGATGCCGGTGGCCTACGTGGTGGCGGGGATCTTCATCTGCTTCACCCTGCTCGTGCTGGTCGCGGACATCGTCAATCCGGTGAAGATCACCTAGCGGTGCGACGACGGAGGGACGCGGCCGGGACCCGTGGGGCGCCCGACCGCGTCCCTTCGGGTGATCTCCCGCCGCGGTGTGCTGGGCCGGTGGCCCGTGGCGTAACCTCAAAGGCTGGAGCCCGCCCTCTCTGGGACTCGATCCACACCTTGGGGTTGCACAGCAGATGACCGCGATTTCTCTCGGGATGCCGTCCGTTCCGACCAAGCTCGCCGACCGGAGGGTCAGCCGCAAGATCCAGGTCGGCTCGGTCGCCGTCGGCGGCGACGCGCCCGTGTCGGTGCAGTCGATGACGACGACGCGGACCTCCGACATCGGCGCGACCCTGCAGCAGATCGCCGAGCTCACCGCGTCGGGCTGCCAGATCGTCCGTGTCGCCTGCCCCACCCAGGACGACGCCGACGCGCTCGCCACCATCGCCAAGAAGTCGCAGATCCCCGTGATCGCGGACATCCACTTCCAGCCGAAGTACGTGTTCGCCGCCATCGACGCCGGCTGCGCCGCGGTCCGCGTCAACCCGGGCAACATCAAGCAGTTCGACGACAAGGTCAAGGAGATCGCCAAGGCGGCCAGGGACGCCGGCACTCCCATCCGGATCGGTGTGAACGCGGGCTCGCTCGACAGGCGGCTGCTCCAGAAGTACGGCAAGGCCACCCCCGAGGCACTCGTCGAGTCGGCGCTGTGGGAGGCCTCCCTCTTCGAGGAGCACGATTTCCGCGACATCAAGATCTCGGTCAAGCACAACGACCCCGTCGTCATGGTCAACGCCTACCGGCAGCTCGCCGCCCAGTGCGACTACCCGCTGCACCTCGGCGTCACCGAGGCCGGCCCCGCCTTCCAGGGCACCATCAAGTCCGCTGTCGCGTTCGGCGCGCTGCTCAGCGAGGGCATCGGCGACACCATCCGGGTCTCGCTGTCCGCGCCGCCGGCCGAGGAGGTCAAGGTCGGCATCCAGATCCTGGAGTCGTTGAACCTCCGCCAGCGGCGCCTGGAGATCGTCTCCTGCCCTTCGTGCGGCCGCGCCCAGGTCGACGTCTACAAGCTGGCCGACCAGGTGTCCGCCGGACTCGAAGGCATGGAAGTCCCGCTGCGCGTCGCCGTCATGGGCTGCGTCGTCAACGGCCCCGGCGAGGCCCGCGAGGCCGACCTCGGCGTCGCGTCCGGCAACGGCAAGGGGCAGATCTTCGTCAAGGGTGAGGTCATCAAGACCGTCCCCGAGTCGAAGATCGTCGAGACCCTCATCGAAGAGGCCATGAAGATCGCCGCACAGATGGAGGCGGACGGGATCCCCTCCGGCGAGCCCGAGGTGTCCATCAGCTGAACCGTTCCGCGGAGGACCGGCCCCCGGCGCAGTCGGGGCCCGGTCCTCCTGCACGAGGAACTCCCGCGAGCGGTACCACGCGGCATCTCCGGGTACAGTGCGGAGACCAGCGGGCCCGTAGGGACGTGCCGAGACCGACGAGCCGTCCGTACGCCCGGGAGCTGGCCGGCCGAGCGGCACCTGTCGTTGCCCGCAAGGAGTGATGGAGGGCCCCTCGTGTTGACGCAGACCAGTACCCGGGTGCTCGACCCCGAAGACCTCGACGCCGCGCTCGCCGTCCTCGGGAGCGACCCGGTCGTCAATGCCTTCGTCACGGCCCGGGTCCAGGTCGCAGGCCTCGACCCTTGGCGGCTCGGCGGCGAGATGTGGGGCTGGTACGCGGAGGGCAGGCTCCGCTCGCTCTGCTACGCCGGGGCCAACCTCGTCCCCATCTGCGCCACCCCCGAAGCCGTGCGCGCCTTCGCCGACCGCGCCCGCAGGACCGGGCGCCGCTGCTCCTCGATCGTCGGACCGGCCGAGCCCACCGCGCAGCTCTGGCGACTGCTGGAGCCCAGCTGGGGCCCCGCCCGCGAAGTCCGGGCCCACCAGCCGCTCATGGTCACCGAGTGCCAGCCCGCGGACATCGCCCCGGACCCGTACGTCCGGCGCATCCGCAAGGAGGAGATGGACCTGATCATGCCCGCCTGCGTGGCCATGTTCACCGAAGAGGTCGGCGTCTCCCCGCTGGCCGGCGACGGGGGACTGCTCTACCAGGCCAGGGTCGCCGAACTGGTCGGCTCGGGCCGGTCCTTCGCCCGCATCGACGACGGCAAGGTCGTGTTCAAGGCCGAGATCGGCGCGGCCACTGCCCAGGCCTGCCAGATCCAGGGCGTCTGGGTGGCACCGGAGTACCGCGGCCGGCGCTTGTCGGAAACCGGCATGGCCGCCGTCATCCGCTACGCCCTCGCCGACGTCGCCCCCGTCGTCAGCCTCTATGTCAACGACTACAACACGGCCGCCCGCGCGGCCTACCGGCGCGTCGGATTCCGTGAAGTCGGTGCGTTCATGAGTGTGCTGTTCTGACCGGCTGACGCCGAAGTAGGGTTCCCGCCATGGAACGTGATGTCGAGGTCGGGCCGGTCAACCTCGCCGCCCGCGTGGACGACGCCCTCGCCGTGCAGGCCCTTGCCTTCGGGCTCAGCGACGAGGAGATCGGAGTGCGCCGCCACATCGTGCTCCGGCACCTGCTCTACCCGGGTGCCCAGGCATTCGGCGCCACGACCCCCCAGGGCAACCTGGTCGGCTTCGTGTACGGCATGCCCAACGACCGCACCCACTGGTGGTCCACCATCGTCGAGCCCTATCTGCGCACCAACGGCTCCGAAGACTGGCTCGACGACTCCTTCGTGATCACCGAGCTGCACGTCCACCCGCTTTACCAGGGGCGCGGTATCGGCCGGACGCTGATCACCACCATCACGGACGGGGTGCCCCAGCCGCGCTCCATCCTGTCGGCGATCGACGCGGAGAGCCCGGCGCGCGGCCTCTACCGCACTCTCGGCTACCGGGACCTGGCGCGGCGGGTGCTCTTCCCGAGCGCACCGAAGCCGTACGCGGTGATGGGGGCGCCGTTGCCGCTGCTGCGCGGCAACTGATTTCCACCCGCCCGCCCGGCCCGGCTAACCTCCTGCCCATCACCCTTTCTTGCAACGCAGGAGTAAACCCATGGCAGCCCAGGTCCAGCGCATGTCCCGTCTGATGGTCAAGACACTGCGCGACGACCCGGCGGACGCCGAGACGCTCAGCCACAAGCTGCTGGTCCGCGCGGGCTACGTGCGCCGGAACGCCGCCGGCATCTGGAGCTGGCTGCCGCTCGGCATGCGCGTCCTGGAGAACGTCGCCCGCATCGTCCGCGAGGAGATGGACGACATCGGTGCGCAGGAGGTCCTGCTGCCCGCGCTGCTGCCCAAGGAGCCGTACGAGGCGACCGGCCGCTGGGAGGAGTACGGTGCCGAGCTCTTCCGCCTGAAGGACCGCAAGGGCGCCGATTACCTGCTCGGTCCCACGCACGAGGAGATCTTCACCCAGCTGGTGAAGGACCAGTGCACCTCGTACAAGGACCTGCCGGTCATCCTGTACCAGATCCAGACGAAGTACCGCGACGAGGCCCGCCCCCGTTCGGGCATCCTGCGCGGCCGCGAGTTCCAGATGAAGGACTCGTACTCCTTCGACACCACGGACGAAGGTCTCGCGGAGTCCTACCGGCTGCACCGCGAGGCGTACATCAAGATCTTCCAGCGTCTCGGCCTGGAGCACCGGATCGTCTCCGCGGTCTCCGGCGCGATGGGTGGCTCGGCGTCCGAGGAGTTCCTCGCGCCGGCGGCCGCCGGCGAGGACACGTTCGTGTACTGCCCCTCCTGCGACTACGCGGCGAACACCGAGGCGGTCACGTTCACGGCGGAGGCCGTGGACGGCGCGGAGCACGGGCCTGTCGAGGAGCTCGACACTCCGGACACCCCCACCATCGAGACGCTCGCCGAGCACCTCGGCGTCCCGGCGTCCGCCACCTTGAAGAACCTCCTGGTGAAGGTGGACGGCGAGATCGTCGCGGTCGGCGTCCCCGGGGACCGCGAGGTCGACCTGGGCAAGCTCACCGACCACCTGGCACCGGCCGAGGTCGAGCTCGTCACGGCCGAGGACTTCACCGGCCGTCCCGACCTGGTGCGCGGCTACGTCGGCCCGCAGGGGCTGGGCAAGGTCCGCTACATCGCGGACCCGCGGGTCGCCCCGGGCACGGCTTGGATCACCGGCGCGAACAAGCCCGACACCCACGCCAGGAACGTCGTGGCGGGACGGGACTTCGAGGTCGACGACTACCTCGACGTCGTGGTGGTGGAGGACGGCGACCCCTGCCCGTCCTGCGGGACCGGGCTGAAGCTCGACCGCGCCATCGAGATCGGGCACATCTTCCAGCTGGGCCGGAAGTACGCCGACGCCTTCCAGCTCGACGTGCTCGGCCAGAACGGCAAGCCGGTGCGCGTCACCATGGGCTCGTACGGCATCGGCGTCTCGCGCGCCGTCGCGGCACTGGCGGAGCAGCACGCGGACGAGCAGGGCCTGTGCTGGCCCCGTGAGGTCGCACCGGCGGACGTGCACGTCGTCGCGGCCGGCAAGGCGCTCCAGACCGAGCTGGCGCTCGACGTGGCGGAGAAGCTGGGTGCGGCCGGCGTCCGGGTGCTGGTCGACGACCGCGCAGGAGTTTCTCCCGGCGTGAAGTTCACGGACGCCGAGCTGATCGGCGTGCCGACGATCCTGGTGGCGGGCCGCCGCTCGGGCGAAGGCGTCCTGGAACTGAAGGACCGCCGCACGGGCGAGCGCGAGGAGCTGACCGTGGACGAGGCCATCGCCCGCATCACGGCCTGACGGGGGAGCCGTCGCCTCCGTCACGGGCTGCCGCGGCTGACGGGCCCCGCTCCCCGGGCCGTGGCCCGCCACACCGGTCGGGAGCCACGTGCCGTTCTCCCACCCCGTCCTCCCGGATGCCGCCCGCGGGGGGATCCCCGCTGACGGTGAACCGGCCACCCGTTTCCGGATCCGGTGCATGCCGCACGGGTGCCCGCCATCGGCGGGGCCCTCGCCGGCGGGTGCCCGTTCGCTGTCGGTCGGTGCTCACCCGTCCGGTCCGCAGGCGTCCGCTCGTCCGGCCGAGGGGCCCGGGCCCCTCGGCGTGGGAGCACTCCGCGCCCTGCACCCGGCGGCGTCCGGCGGGAGGGACCAGTGCCGCCCAGCAGGCCCGCACGGGTGCCCCCCGATGGCGGGCACCCGGACTGCTGCCTACAGCCAGGCTGCGAACTCCAGCGCCAGCTCCCCCTCCGCCAGACGCCCGGCCGCCATCGCACGCATTCCGGATTCGACGGCCCTGAACAGGGTCCAGCCGCGCAGGCGGTCGGCGTCCACGTCCAGCGAGTCCGCAAGCCGGTTCACCCGGCGTCTGGCGGCGGACGGGCCGGCGGACGTCGCGATCAGGTCCTCCACGCGATCGCGGACGAGCCGAGCCAGGTCGTACGCGCGTTCACCCACGAGCGGCTCGGGACCGACGGCCAGCCACGGCGTGCGGTCGCCCGAGAGGACCTTGCCCTGACGGAAGTTCCCGTGGAGCAGAAGGCGCTCCGGGGAGTCGGCGGCCAGCTCTTCGCGTGCCGTCAGGGCCGCGGCGAGGAGCGCGGGCGGTGCCCCTCCACCGTGTGCGGCGAGCGCGGACGCCTGGCGGGCCGTGCGGTCGGCGACCGACTCGAAGCCGTGTCCGGCCGGCGGGTCGACCCAGAGCCGGCGCACCGTACCAGCGGCCTCCAGCAGCGCCTTCGCCTCCGGCAGCGAGCGCAGCGAGACCTCCGGGTGCAACCGCTCCAGCAGCAGCGCCCCTTCGGATCCGCCCAGCAGCCGTACCGCGCCGAAACCGTTCCAGTGCGCGAGCGCGGCACCCTCGAGCTGCGGCGCGGCGAACGGCGGCACGAGCTTCAGCGCGGCGGGCGCCCCGTCCTGCCGGTGCACGAGGACGACCAGACTGCTCCTGCCGCCGGGAGCCATCACCCGCTCGGCCTCAAGCCCGTCGCGGGCGAGCGCCGCCTCGGTGAGCTTCGGCAACTGCCCGAGCCACTCGTTGTCGCCGAGCGCCCGCACCAGACGTTGGGGCGGTTCAAAACCCATGCGTGTGTCGTTCCCCTTCACTGGCTCGTGGACCGCTCGGCAAGCCCGGGAAAGGCTACGCCGCTGCCGCGCCACCGCACCGCCCGCACCGCCGCCTCCCGCAGCGCGTCCGCCGCCTCCCGCCGCAGCGCACCTTCGGCCGCGCGCACGAGGTCGGAGTACACGCCTGCGACCCGGTCCTCCAGGACCGCGGCCAGCCGTACCGCAGCGGCGGAGTCCGGCACCGGGAACGGCAGGGCGTACGCGGCCCGGGCGGCGACGGGAGCCGCGCCGAGGTCCCGGACGGTCCGTTCCATGGCGTCACGACGGGCGCGGTGGCCGGCGTACGCCGCCTTGACCTCCGCGCGCCGGGCGTCTCCCGCACGGCCGCCGACGACCCCGTAGCCGTACACGGCGGCATGTTCGGCGGCGAGCGCGGCCTGGACGGCCCGGACCGTGTCCGTCGTGGTCCTCCCCGGGGGCGCGGGGTCCTGCCGACTCATGACCGGGCTCCTTCCGTGAGCAGGTAGGCGTGGGCGGCGCCGGCCGCAGCGACCGAGGCGAGCAGCCGGGCGTACTCGGCGTCGGCGCCGACGAGGGCGGCGGTGTGCGCGTCGGACGTGCGCCGTTCGGCCGCGGCGAGCGCGCGCAGGACGCTCGGAACATCCGCCACCGGCACGGACGTGCCGCCCGGGGACGCCGAAGGCGCCGGATCGGCAGCCGGGGCCGGCGTGCCCGTGGCGGTCGGCGGCGGTCCGGCCGAGAGCGCGGTGACGTGCGCTGCCACCGCCGTGCGCAGCGGGGTCAGGCGGCCGGAGAGTCCTGGATGGGTTCCCAGGGCCGCGTCGTACTCGGCGAGGAGCGCCCTGCTGGCCGCCGTGCTGCGCCGGCGCAGCACGGCGGCGGCCTTATCGGCCGCCGACGGCGCTGTGGGCCGGTCCTGTCGGCCGTCCGGGGAACAGCCGGTCAGCGCGGCGGCCGCCGCCGCTCCCGTCGCCATGAGCGCCCGTCTGCGGGTCGTTCCCGTGCGCTCCACGCCTTCTCCTCGGGCCTCGCCGTGATCACCGCAGGCGAGCGTACCTGTGGGTCATCCAAGGGTGGACGGCAACACCCCCCGCGACCGGATACCCTTTGTGCTGACACACGACGAAACCCACAACAGCACACGCGGCCGAGGAGTCACCCGGATGAGCACCACCCAGAGCGAGAGGCTGCGCGGACTGCTCGAACCGCTCGTCAGCGCCGCGGACCTGGATCTGGAAGAGATCGAACTGTCCCGGGCCGGCCGCCGCCGTGTGCTCAGGGTCGTCGTGGATTCCGAGGAGGGCGTGGATCTCGACGCCTGCGCCGATCTGAGTCGAGTCATCTCCGACATGCTCGACGAGAGCGATGCCATGGGCGAGGGCGAGTACCAGCTCGAAGTGACCTCCCCGGGGGCAGAGCGCCCGCTCAAGGAACACCGCCACTACGTGCGCGCCACGGGTCGGCTGGCCAGGTTTCAGCTGACCGACCCGGACGGGAAGCCCGCCGGCGACCTGGTCGCACGGATCCTGAGCGCCGATGACGAGGGTCTCGACCTGGAGGTGCCCGGCGTGAAGGGGCGCAAGCCCACCACCCGTCGCCTCGCCTTCGGCGAGATCGCCAAGGCGCGGGTGGAGATCGAGTTCAACCGCAAAGACAAGAACGGCATTCAGAAAGAGGAGGAGGCGTAGCCGTGGACATCGACGTGAAGCTCCTGAGGGGCTTGGCACAGGAGAAGGAGATTGCCTTCGACCTGCTGGTCGACGCGATCGAGTCGGCCCTCCTCATCGCGTACCACCGCACCGAGGGGAGCCGCCGCCACGCGCGGGTCGAGCTCAACCGCCAGACCGGGCACGTGACGGTGTGGGCCAAGGAGGACCCGTCCGAGCTCGAGGAGGGCCAGGAGCCCCGCGAGTTCGACGACACCCCGCACGACTTCGGCCGGATCGCCGCCTCGACGGCCCGCCAGGTCATCCAGCAGCGGTTGCGGGACGCCGAGAACGACGTGACGTTCGGCGAGTACGCGCGCCGCGAGGGCGACGTCGTCGCAGGGCAGGTCCAGCAGGGTAAGGACCCCAAGAACGTCCTGGTGAAGCTGGACGACAAGCTCGAAGCCATCCTGCCGGTGCAGGAGCAGGTTCCGGGCGAGGAGTACACCCACGGACTGCGTCTGCGCACGTACGTCGTCCGGGTGGCCAAGGGAGTTCGCGGTCCGTCCGTCACCCTCTCGAGGACCCACCCCAATCTGGTGAAGAAACTCTTCGCCCTCGAGGTTCCCGAGATCGCGGACGGTTCGGTGGAGATCGCGGCCATCGCGCGTGAGGCCGGTCACCGTACGAAGATCGCCGTACGCTCCACGCGCAGCGGACTGAACGCCAAGGGGGCGTGCATCGGGCCGATGGGCGGCCGCGTGCGCAACGTCATGGCAGAGCTCCACGGCGAGAAGATCGACATCGTCGACTGGTCGGACGACCCCGCGGAGATGGTGGCGAACGCGCTGTCGCCCGCCCGGGTCTCCAAGGTCGAGGTCGTTGATCTGGCCTCGCGTTCCGCCCGGGTGACGGTGCCCGACTACCAGTTGTCGCTGGCCATCGGCAAGGAGGGGCAGAACGCCCGCCTCGCCGCCCGGCTCACCGGGTGGCGGATCGACATCCGCCCGGACACGGAGCCGGCCACCGAGCAGAGCTGACCGGTTCCCGGACCGGCCCGATGCCTCGGGATGCCCCGCGGCCCGCGCGGCGTCCCGAGGCATCGGGAAGAGAACCACGCCCGGTGTCCGTTCCGACACGGAGAGCTCGGGTGAGGAATTGAGCCATCAACTGTTCGATTCTTGCCCCAAAGGGGTGAGGTCGGTGCGGGGAGGTAGACTTAAGAGTGTCTGGCCGGACGCATGCCCGCGCATGCCCTGAGCGAACCTGCGTGGGATGCCGGGAGCGAGCGGCCAAGAGCGATCTGCTGCGCATCGTGGCGGTCGAGGGCGCCTGCGTCCCCGATCATCGCGGTACGCTGCCCGGCCGGGGTGCGTACCTGCACCCCGCCTCGGTCTGTCTCGACCTGGCGGTCCGCCGCCGGGCGTTCCCGAGGGCCTTCAGGGCCCAGGGACCGCTCGAAACCGCGGACGTACGCCGTTACGTCGAGCAGGCAGCACCGTAGGAAAGAAGTACGGCACGGAACCCCGTGCGGTCAGGTACCTCGCGAGTTGGAAGTAGGTCGAGATTGCGATGAGCACTCGATGAGTACGCGATGAGTACGCCCATGAAGTAGCGACGGTCCGGCGGTAACCCGGACCTAAAAGGAGCGAAGTGGCTAAGGTCCGGGTATACGAACTCGCCAAGGAGTTCGGTGTGGAGAGCAAGGTCGTCATGGCCAAGCTCCAAGAACTCGGTGAATTCGTCCGTTCGGCGTCCTCGACGATCGAGGCGCCGGTTGTACGCAAACTGACTGACGCTTTCCAGCAGGGCAGCGGCTCCGGCCGTGCCGCCGGGAAGCCCTCGGCGCCGCGCAAGGCGACGCCTTCCCCCGCAGCCAAGCCTGCCGCGCCGTCGCCGGCCGCCCCGGCCCAGACGGCACGTCCGGCTGCCCCCAAGCCCGGTGCGCCCACCCCCGGCCCCAGGCCGGCCGCTGCCGAGAAGCCCGCGGCGCCCACTCCGGGACCGCGTCCCACCCCGGGCCCGAAGCCCCCGGCTGCGCCCAAGCCCGCGCCGGCCGCGCCGGCGGCCCCCGAGTTCACCGCGCCTCCGTCGGCTCCTGCCGCCGGCCCCCGGCCCGGTGCTACTCCGGGACCGCGTCCCGCCGGCCGTCCCGGCCAGGGCGCGCAGGGCGGTGGCCGTCCCGGTGCCCCGCGCTCCGGTGGCGAGCGCCAGGCCCCCCGTCCGGGTGCCCGGCCCTCGGGTCCGCGTCCGGGTAACAACCCCTTCACCTCCGGTGGCTCCACCGGCATGGCGCGCCCGCAGGCGCCCCGGCCGGGAGGCGCGCCGCGTCCCGGCGGCCCCGGTGCCCCGGGTGGTCCGCGTCCGCAGGGCGCCGGTCAGGGCGGTCCCCGCCCGCAGCCCGGTCCCGGCGGCTCCCGCCCGACTCCGGGCGGTATGCCCCGTCCCCAGGCTCCGCGTTCCGCGGGTGGCCCCGGCGGCGGTCCCGGCGGTAACCGTCCGAACCCGGGCATGATGCCGCAGCGTCCCGCTGCCGGCCCGCGTCCCGGTCCCGGTGGCCGTGGCCCCGGCGGCCCCGGTGGCCGTCCCGGCGCCGGTGCCGGTCGCCCGGGTGGTGGCGGCGGTTTCGCCGGTCGTCCCGGTGGTGGCGGTGGCCGTCCCGGTGGTGGCGGTGGCGGCTTCGGCGGCCCGCGCCCCGGTGGTGGCGGAGGCTTCGGCGGTGGCGGCGGTGGCCGTCCCGGCTTCGGCGGACGTCCGGGTGGACCCGGTGGCCGTGGTGGCACGCAGGGCGCCTTCGGCCGTCCCGGCGGTCCGGCCCGTCGTGGCCGCAAGTCGAAGCGGCAGAGGCGCCAGGAGTACGAGGCCATGCAGGCCCCGTCCGTGGGCGGTGTGATGCTGCCCCGCGGCAACGGCGAGACCGTCCGTCTGTCGCGCGGTGCGTCCCTCACCGACTTCGCGGAGAAGATCAACGCCAACCCGGCGTCGCTCGTCGCCGTGATGATGAACCTCGGCGAGATGGTGACGGCCACGCAGTCCGTCTCCGACGCGACGCTGCAGATCCTCGCCGGCGAGATGAACTACACCGTTCAGATCGTCAGCCCGGAGGAGGAGGACCGCGAGCTCCTCGAGTCCTTCGACATCGAGTTCGGCGAGGACGAGGGCGGCGAGGAGTTCCTCGTCGCGCGTCCGCCGGTGGTGACCGTCATGGGTCACGTCGACCACGGTAAGACCCGACTGCTGGACGCGATCCGCAAGACGAACGTCATCGCGGGCGAGGCCGGCGGCATCACCCAGCACATCGGTGCCTACCAGGTCTCCACCGAGGTCAACGACGAAGAGCGGCGCATCACCTTCATCGACACCCCGGGTCACGAGGCGTTCACCGCCATGCGTGCCCGCGGTGCCAAGTCGACCGACATCGCGATCCTCGTGGTGGCGGCCAACGACGGTGTGATGCCCCAGACGATCGAGGCGCTCAACCACGCCAAGGCCGCGGAAGTCCCGATCGTCGTCGCGGTCAACAAGATCGACGTCGAGGGTGCGGACCCGACGAAGGTGCGCGGTCAGCTGACCGAGTACGGCCTGGTGGCCGAGGAGTACGGCGGCGACACCATGTTCGTCGACATCTCCGCCAAGCAGGGCCTGAACATCGACAGCCTGCTCGAGGCCGTGGTCCTGACGGCGGACGCCGCCCTGGACCTGCGGGCCAACCCGGAGCAGGACGCCCAGGGCATCGCGATCGAGTCCCACCTCGACCGCGGCCGAGGTGCCGTCTCGACCGTCCTGGTCCAGCGGGGCACCCTCCGCATCGGTGACACGATGGTGGTCGGCGACGCGTACGGCCGAGTCCGCGCGATGCTCGACGACAAGGGCAACAACGTCGAGGAGGCGACCCCGTCGACTCCCGTCCTCGTCCTGGGTCTCACCAACGTCCCGGGCGCCGGCGACAACTTCCTGGTCGTCGACGAGGACCGTACGGCCCGTCAGATCGCCGAGAAGCGTGCCGCCCGTGAGCGCAACGCCGCGTTCGCCAAGCGCACCCGCCGGGTGTCCCTCGAGGACCTGGACAAGGTGCTCAAGGCGGGCGAGGTCCAGCAGCTCAACCTCATCATCAAGGGCGACGCGTCCGGTTCGGTCGAGGCCCTCGAGTCCTCGCTTCTCCAGCTGGACGTCGGCGAGGAGGTCGACATCCGGGTGCTGCACCGCGGTGTCGGTGCGGTCACCGAGTCGGACATCGACCTGGCGACCGGTTCCGACGCCATCGTGATCGGCTTCAACGTGCGCGCCGCAGGGCGTGCCACGCAGATGGCCGACCGCGAGGGCGTGGACGTTCGCTACTACTCGGTCATCTACCAGGCGATCGAGGAGATCGAGGCGGCCCTCAAGGGCATGCTCAAGCCGGAGTACGAAGAGGTCGAGCTGGGCACGGCGGAGATCCGCGAGGTCTTCCGTTCGTCCAAGCTGGGCAACATCGCGGGTGTGCTCATCCGCTCCGGCGAGGTCAAGCGCAACACCAAGGCGCGCCTCATCCGCGACGGCAAGGTCATCGCGGAGAACCTCACGATCGAGGGTCTGCGTCGCTTCAAGGACGACGTCACCGAGATCCGCGAAGGCTTCGAGGGCGGTATCAACCTCGGGAACTTCAACGACATCAAGGTCGACGACGTCATCGCGACGTACGAGATGCGCGAGAAGCCGCGCGGCTAGCACGGCGGCTGCCGCACAGCACCCGTTTCGGGGCCGGTCGGCGGGAGGTAAATCCCGTCGATCGGCCCCGGCCGTGCGTGTACGGTTCTTGGTGTCCCTGCCAAGAGCGGGCGGGGCATCACAACCGATCCCGTACCGGCGGGACATCCGGACATACATGTACGTGGGGACGCTGTCCTTCGACTTGCTCCTCGGCGACGTTCACTCGCTGAAGGAGAAACGCTCCGTCGTCCGCCCGATCGTGGCCGAACTCCAACGCAAGTACGCGGTGGCCGCGGCTGAAGTGGGTGATCAGAACCTGCACCGCAGGGCCGAGATCGGCCTCGCGGCGGTGTCCGGGGACACGGGGCACCTCAGAGACGTACTGGACCGGTGCGAGCGACTCGTCGCCGCCCGGCCCGAAGTGGAGCTGCTGTCGGTTCGACGGCGACTGCACGGCGATGAAGACTGAATGAACGAAAGAGGAGTAGGACCGGTGGCCGACAACGCGCGGGCCCGCAAGCTGGCCGATCGCATCCAGGTCGTGGTCGCGGAGACCCTGGACCGGCGTATCAAGGATCCGCGGCTGGGCTTCGTCACGATCACGGACGCCCGGGTCACCGGCGACCTGCGGGAGGCCACGGTCTTCTACACGGTCTACGGCGACGACGAGGAGCGCGCGGCGTCCGCCGCGGCGCTCGAGTCCGCCAAGGGCATCCTGCGATCGGAGGTCGGCCGGCAGACGGGAGTCCGCTTCACGCCCACGCTGACCTTCGTCCCGGACGCCCTTCCCGACAACGCCCGGACCATCGACGACCTGCTCGACAAGGCCAGGGCCAAGGACGCGGAGGTCCGTGAGTCCTCCACGGGCAAGACGTACGCGGGCGACGCCGACCCGTACCGGAAGCCGGAGGAGGACGAAACCTCCGAATGAACCGGCACAGCACTACGCCCGACGGACTCGTCATCGTCGACAAGCCGTCGGGCTTCACTTCGCACGACGTGGTCGCCAAGATGCGCGGTATCGCCAGGACCCGGCGGGTCGGGCACGCGGGCACGCTGGACCCGATGGCGACGGGCGTCCTCGTCCTCGGCGTCGAGAAGGCGACCAAGCTCCTCGGCCACCTCGCGCTGACCGAGAAGGAGTACCTCGGCACCATCCGGCTCGGGCAGAACACCGTCACGGACGACGCCGAGGGCGAGATCACCACCTCGACGGACGCCTCCGGGGTCACTCGGGAAGGCATCGACGCGGGCGTGGCCGAGCTGACCGGCAACATCATGCAGGTGCCGTCCAAGGTCAGCGCCATCAAGATCGACGGAAAGCGGTCGTACGCACGGGTGCGCGGCGGTGAGGAGTTCGACATTCCGGCCCGCCCGGTGACCGTCTCGCAGTTCACGGTGTACGACGTCCGCGAGGCCGTCGCCGGCGACGGTACCCCGGTGGTGGACCTGGTCGTCTCCGTCGTGTGTTCCTCGGGTACGTACATCCGGGCACTCGCCCGAGACCTGGGGGCCGGTCTCGGTGTGGGCGGGCACCTGACCGCGCTGCGCCGCACCCGCGTCGGCCCGTACAAGCTCGACGCGGCCAGGACGCTGGACCAGCTCCAGGAGGAGCTGACGGTGATGCCGATCGGAGAGGCCGCCGCAGCGGCTTTCCCGCGTTGGGACCTCGACGAGAAGCGCGCCCGGCTGCTCGTCAACGGCGTCCGCCTGGACATGCCGGAGTACGGCACGGCCGGGCCGGTGGCCGTTTTCGGCCCGGAGGACCGTCTCCTGGCCCTGGTCGAACAGCACAAGGGGAAGGCGAAGAGCCTGGCCGTCTTCGGCTGAAGGCCCTTCGGCGCCCCACCGTGGAGCGGGCACGGCCGCTGCCCGCTCCACGATCCCCCTCGGGTAGGGGTCTATCCCTCCAGACGCGCGGATTCACCCACTTGGGCAGGCGCTCGGAGTGAACAGAGGGAGCATTCGGGGGCGCTTTCCTTCTCCGGCTTCATCCGTTGATCATCGCCGACCTACGGTCGGACCATGGCACGCGGGGACCTGGCAACACTGGTACGGATCTGCGATCGGGCGGGCCGTCCGCGCGGCTCGGGATTCGTCGCGGACGATTCGGGCACGGTCGTCACCAGCCACGAAGCCGTCGCCGGGCTGTCCGGTCCCGAAGTGCACGCCGCGCGGGGCGACCGCACCAGCCACGTCGGCGCGGACGACGTCACCCTGCTGCCCGAGGTCGATCTGGCGCTCGTCCGCACCCGAGGGCTCGGCGTGCGCCCCCTCCCGATCGTCGCGCGCCGGGACGTGGAGACCGGTGCCTATGTGTGCGTCGCAGCCCGCGGCTGGAGGGAGGCGCGCGTCCTCGGGGTCACCGACGTCACTTACGCGGACGCCGGTCGCCACCACCATCTGGGCGGTGCCCTGGAACTGACGATCGGTACCGACGGCAGCGACGCCCTGCGGCTCGGCGGGACCACGGGCGCCCCGGTTCTGGACGCTGCGACCGGTGCCGTCGTGGCCGTCCTCGGTGCCGCGCTGCACGGCAACCGTGCGGCCGCCGGGTTCGCCGTACCGCTCCGTGCTGCCGCCGCCCGCGATCCGCACGGGCCCCTCGCGGAGCTGCTGGAGCGCAACGCGTCCGACGCCCCCGGTTTCGGACCCGATCTCAACCTCGCGGGCGCGCTCCGCCTCGCCGCCGTGTCCACAGGTCCCCCGCAGGACCCGCCGGCCGTGGAACGAACCGCCATCAGCGGTCGGTTGACGTCCTTCGCAGCGTCCGACGCCCTCGTCCTCGGCATGACCGGGGACCCCGGAAGCGGCCGGACCACCGCACTCCGGTCCTTCGCCGCACGGCGAGCGGACGGGACGGCACCGGCCCCGACCGTCCTGCTGCGCGGCGCCGACCTGTACGCCGCGGACGGCTCCCTGGCCGACGCCGTCGCCCGCATCCTCGCCCGCGCGAGTCGGATCGCGGCCGACGGCGACGAGACCTGCGCCACCCCCGAGCGGATCGCGCACCTCGCCCGCGACCACGACCGCCGTCTTCTCGTCCTCCTTGACAGCCCCGAGGAGATGCCGCCGGGCCTCGCCGCCCGCCTCGCCGACTGGACCGGGGCCACGGCGCACTGGCTGCGCCACTGCGACGCGCGCCTGGTCGTCGCCTGTCGACCCGAGCACTGGGAACAGGCTGCGGCCCTGTACCCGGAGGGAGTCCTGCACCGCCCCGGCGGAAACGCGCCGGGCGAACCACACCGTCCGGCCCTGCACCTGGGTCCGCTGACCGGAGCCGAGGCCGCGCAGCTCCGCGGGCAGTACGGGCTACCGCCCGGATCGCTCGCGGAGCGGGACTCCCACGATCCGCTGGTGCTGCGACTCCTCGCGGAGGTGCGGGAGGCGCTGCCCGGCGACGTGGCCGGGCAACCGGGCCGGGACGAGGTCTTCGGGGCGTACCTGGACCTGGCCTGCTTGCGGGCCGCGGAACGGATCGCGTCCGCGGCGGGGCGGGGAACGCTGGCCACACCCGTGCGGTGCCTCGCCGCGCGGATCGCGGGCCGCGTCCACGAGGCCGCACGGCGGTGCCTCGGCTCGGGGCAGGGGCGTCTGGACAGGGAGTGCTTCGAAGAGCTGTTCCCCTGGCGCCCCGGCTGGGCCTCCGCCGTGCTCGCCGAGGGCCTGCTGGCCCCGGCCGGTGGTGGTTACCGCTTCGCGCACGAAGGGCTTGCCGACTGGGTGCAGGCCGCCCATCTGGACCTGGACGGCGCGCTGCACTCACTGGTCCACCGTGCGCACCCCGCCGAGCCGTACGAGGCGGAGGAGGCCGGACAGCCGGATGAAGGCGCGCAGCCGGGGGACCGCTGGACCCCGAGGGTGCCCCGGCACCGGCTCGGCCCGGTGGTCCAGGCCCTGCTCCTCCTCGGCCGGCGCTCCGGCGCCGCTGAGCTGGGCCACCGGCTCAAGGCCCTGGTCGATGCGCTGCCCGCCCTGGACGCACAGGGCGCCGACGGCTCGGGCGTCGACGGCCCGGCCGGAGGACCGCCGGGCGCGGGGGAAGCCCGCTGGTGGGCCGTCCGGCTGCTGCGGGAATCGCTGCTGCGGCTTCCCGACGCCCGCCCTCACCTCGGTGTGTTGCAGGCACTCGCGGACTGCGTCAGCCACTGCTTCGCGCAGCGGGGCGACACGGGCGGCCCGACCCTTCGGGACGACTTCGGGCCCGGCTTCTGGCAGCGGCTGCGTCTCACGGAGGCAGACCGGATCGACCTCTTCCGCCGTCTGATCCCCGCGGACGGCGTACCGCGAACCCGGGTACCGGGGGGCGAAGCGACTCGGCCCCGATACCTGGACGCCGTGGCGGAACGCCTCGCACGGGCCCCGAGGAGCGTCCAGCCGCTGCTGTGCCGCTGGTTCACCGACGACCGGCCGCTGCCCACGGGGCCGGCGGCGGACGTACGGCCCACCGTTGCCGGGGCGGCCCAGGCGCTGCTGTACGCCCGGCGCACGCTGGCACCCGACGACCTGTGCGAGGCCCTCATCAGCACAGCACATCCGCGCGCCGGTGAGCTGCTCGCGGCCCTCGCCGAGGACGAGACGTCCGCGGTGTGCCGGGCTGTCGACCGTTGGGCGCACGACGACGCGCGCCAAGGGCGGCGCGCGGCGGCGGCCAGCTACGGGTGGGCCGCAGCACACCACGCCACCGGCACCACCGACCGCGAACTGCTGCGCTACGCAGCGGTCGCCCTCCTCGCGCGGCCCGCCGACACCGCGCTGCACGGCCAGGCCCTCGCCCTGCTCGTCCTCGACCCCCGCACCAGGTCCCGCTACCTCGCCCGGGCCCTCGCGCTGTACCGGTCCGGGGATCGCGGACTGCCCGCGAGTGCCCTGGCCGCGGCACTGCCGACCCATCCTGAGCAAGTGTTTGAATCCTTCCGGGCCCGGCTGCTGGAGCCGGGGGACGGGGCACGCGAGGTGTTCCGCGCGCTGGCCGGGATCGGCGCGCCCGATCTGGCCGAGCGGGCGGTGGGTCTCGTCCGCGAGTACGCCGATCTGCAGCCCGACGCAGCTGCGCACGCCGCCGTCTTCGTGGACCGCGCCCTGGAGCGGGGCACCGCTGCACGCGTCGTGCTCCTGCCACTGATCAGCTGCCTGCTGCGGGGCAGGCCGGAGACGGCCCGCGGCGCCCTGGCCGAGGTGCTCGCGGCGCCCGGGCCGACGGCCTCCCGCCCACTGCGGGCCGAGCTGCTGGACCTGCTGCTGGAATACGAGCAGTACGAGGGCAGCGGTCTGGACGTCCTGGACGCCGTGGTCCGGACCGCGGCCCTCGGCTGGGCCCGGCAGCCGGAGTCCAGGACCCGCGAGCTGGTCCACCGTGCCGGGTTGCTCCTCGTGCGCACTCCCGAAGGCGCGAACCGCTTCGACAGCCGGCTCGTCGAGTTGGCGCGGCGGTTCCCCGGCTTCGGCTCGCTCGTCGCGGTCTGGCTCGCCGAGGCGCCGCACGACTGGTCCCTGGTGGTCGGTCCGAGCACCAGGCGCACGGTGGAAGCGCTGCGCAGTCCGATGCCGATGCGAACGGACGACCTCGGGCATGGCAGTCTTAGACCTGCGTGAGCGCTCATGCGTCACGCACAAAGGTTCGGTTCGGGTTGAGGTTCGGGCGAGGAGCGGTCACAGTGCAGCGCTGGCGTGGCTTGGAGGACATCCCCCAGGACTGGGGGCGCAGCGTCGTCACCATCGGTTCGTACGACGGGGTGCACCGCGGCCACCAGCTGATCATCGGGCGGGCCGTAGAACGCGCCCGTGAGCTGGGCGTGCCGTCGGTCGTCGTCACTTTCGACCCGCACCCCAGCGAGGTCGTCCGCCCGGGCAGCCACCCGCCGCTGCTCGCACCGCACCATCGGCGCGCGGAGCTCATGGCCGAGCTCGGGGTGGACGCCGTGCTCGTCCTCCCGTTCACCTCCGAGTTCTCCAAGCTGTCGCCCGCGGACTTCATCGTGAAGGTGCTCGTGGACAAGCTGCACGCCCGCCTGGTGATCGAGGGTCCCAACTTCCGCTTCGGTCACAAGGCCGCGGGCAACGTGAGCTTCCTGGCCGAGCTCGGCGGCACCTACGACTACGAGGTCGAGGTCGTCGACCTCTACGTCCGGGGCGAGGCGGGGGGCGGTGAGCCCTTCTCCTCCACCCTGACCCGGCGCCTGGTCGCCGAGGGCGACGTCGAGGGGGCTGCCGAGATCCTCGGCCGGCCGCACCGCGTCGAAGGCGTCGTGGTCCGCGGTGCCCAGCGCGGCCGTGAGCTGGGCTACCCGACGGCGAACGTTGAAACCCTCCCGCACACCGCGATCCCTGCGGACGGCGTCTACGCGGGCTGGCTCATCGCGGACGGCGAGTGCATGCCGGCCGCGATCTCCGTCGGCACGAACCCCCAGTTCGACGGGACCGAGCGGACCGTCGAGGCGTACGCGATCGACCGCGTGGGGCTCGACCTGTACGGCCTCCACGTGGCCGTCGACTTCCTCGCCTACGTGCGGGGCCAGGAGAAGTTCGCCTCGATCGAGGCCCTGCTGGACGCCATCGCGGCCGATGTGAAGCGCGCACGCGAACTGACGGGGGCCCAGGACGCGTAGGGCGCGCCCGGGAGGCGCACGGCCCTCCCCAAAGCCCCCGAGCTCACAACCGGTCGGGGGAGGCGGCCCAGTGGCACGCCACGCCGCCCGGACCGGAGCCCTGGAGCAGCGGCAGGTCCTCCGCACGGCACCGGGCAGCGACCCCGACGCTCTCGGCCTCCCCCGAGGCGAGGACCTGGCAGCGTGCGTGGAAGCGGCATCCGCCCGGGATGCGGGTCGGGTCGGGCGGTTCGCCGGTGAGGACGACCGGGGTCATCGGGGATTCCGGCAGCACGGACAGCAGCGCCCGTGTGTAGGGGTGCTGAGGATCCGTCAAGATGCTTTCCACCGGGCCTGCTTCCACGATCCGGCCCAGGTACATGACGGCGACACGGTCCGCGATGTTCCAGGCGAGGCCCAGATCGTGCGTCACCACCAGCGCCGACAGGCCCAGTTCATCGCGCAGGCGCAGCAACAGTGCGAGGATCTCCCCCCGCACCGAGGCGTCCAGCGAGGCCACCGGCTCGTCCGCGACGATCAGTTCGGGACCGAGAGCCAGCGCACCGGCGATGACCACCCGCTGCCGCTGCCCTCCCGACAACTCGTGTGGGTAGCGCAGGAAGAACCGCTCCGGCGGTCGCAGCCCCGCCCGTGCGAGGGCCTCCGTGACCGCCTCGCGCTCCTCGCCCCCGCACCTGTGGATCCGCAAGCCCTCCGCCACCGCGTCGTACACGGTGTGCCGCGGATTGAGCGATCCGCTCGGGTCCTGCAGCACCAACTGGACCCGCCTGCGGTACGCCTTCAGGGCCCGGGCACCGTACGACAGCGGCACACCGTCGAACGTCACGCCGCCCGCCGCCGGCTCCACCAGCCCCAACAGCGCCCGCGCCAAGGACGTCTTCCCGCACCCGGACTCGCCGACCAGTGCCACGATCTCCCCGGCTCCGACGTCCAGGTTCACCCCGTCGACGGCCCGTGCCACGGGAGCGCCCCGCCGGCCGGGGAAGGTCACGTGCAGCCCCGAGGCCGACAGCAGGGGAGCAACGGGCCCGGCGGATCCGTCGGTGGCGCTCATACGTCCTCCCGTTCCACGCGCACGCACGCCGCCCAGCGGCCCGCGCTCGCCTCCCGCAGCAGTGGTTCGTCCGGCCCGCACGCGTCCAGTGCCACAGGGCAGCGCGGACGGAACGCACAACCGTCGGGAAGCGCCAACGGGTCCGGAGGATCGCCGGGCAGACCCCGTGGGGACCTGCGCGACGACGGATCCCCGATGCGCGGGAACGCCGCGGACAGCGCCCGTCCGTACGGATGCACCGCCGCGTCGTACACCTCCTGCGCCGGACCCTCCTCCACCACCCTTCCCGCGTACATCACGGCGAGCCGGTCACAGGTCTCGGCGAGCACGGCGAGATCGTGGCTGATCATCAGAAGACCGATGTCCTGGTCGGTCACCAACTCGGTGATGAGGCGCAGGATCTGCGCCTGGATCATCACGTCCAGCGCCGTTGTCGGCTCGTCGGCGACGATCAGCTGCGGATCACAGGCCAGTGCCATCGCGATCATGACGCGCTGTCGCTGCCCACCGGACAGCTCGTGTGGATAGGCGCCGGCCCGTCCGGCCGGCAACCCCACCTGCTCCAGCAACTCCACGGAGCGTCGCGTGGCCGCCCCCTCGGTCGCCCGTCCGTGCACGAGCAAGGGCTCCGCGATCTGCTCGCCGACCCGGTGCACCGCGTTGAGCGAGTGCATCGCACCCTGGAAGACGATCGAGGCGCCGGCCCAGCGCACCGCGCGCAGCCGTCCCCACCTCATGGCCAGCACGTCCTCGCCGTCCAGCAGTACCTCGCCCGACAGTCGCGCCGTCGGCGGGAGCAGCCGCAGCAGTGCGAGCGCCAACGTCGACTTCCCGCAGCCCGACTCGCCCGCGATGCCCAGCGTCTGCCCCGCACCGAGCGTCAGGTCCACTCCACGCACGGCCGGGACGGCAGACGCGCCCTCACCGTAGGACACCCGCAGATCCCTGACCTGCAACAGGCTCCGAGCGGACGTCGCGGCGGGCACGGTCATCGGGCTGCCCCCAGCTTCGGATTGAGGACGGACTCGATCGCCCGGCCGCACAGGGTGAATGCGAGTGCCACCAACGCCACCGCGATGCCCGGAGGGGCCAGGTACCACCAGTGCCCCGACGACACCGCTCCCGCCTCCCGGGCGTCCTGGAGCATCCCGCCCCAGGACACCACCGTCGGGTCCCCGAGGCCGAGGAACGCAAGCGTCGCCTCCGTCAGGATCGCGGCGGAGATGCCGAGCGTGGTCTGGGCGAGGACCAGGGGCATCACATTGGGCAGTACGTGGCGGGCCATGACGTGGCGGTGACCGCCGCCGAGTGCCCTGGCCCGCTCGATGTACGGCCGTGACTCGACCGCGATGGTCTGGGCCCGCACCAGTCGGGCCGTCGTCGGCCACGTCGTCACCCCGATGGCCAGGATCACCGTCCACACGCTGCGCGACATCACCGTGGCCAGCACGATCGCCAGCACAAGCGTCGGCATCACGAGGAACCAGTCCGTGACCCGCATGGCGACCGTGGCGAACCAGCCGCCGTAGTGGCCGGCCGCCACGCCGACCAGCGTGCCGATGGCCACCGACAGCGTGGCCGCGAGCAGACCCACCGCGAGCGAGATGCGCGCCCCCCAGACCAGCAGGCCGAGCAGCGAGCGCCCGAACTGGTCGGTGCCGAGGGGGAACTCACCACTCGGCGGTTCCAGTGCCTGCCCGGGGGCACGGGTGACGTTCTGGACGTCGCTGCCGAAGAGCGCCGGGGCGGCGAGCGCGATCAGGGCAAGGAGCACGAGTCCGGCCAGGCCTACCACGCCGGCCCGGTGCCTGCGGTACTCGCGCCAGAACCGTGCGGCCGAGTCACGGCGGCGCGCCCAGGGCAGTGATCTCGTCATCGGCTCACCCTCGGGTCGAGCAGCGGATAGAGGACGTCCGCGAGCAGGTTCATCAGGATCATCGCCCCGGCGAACACCATGAACAGGCCCTGCACCAGAGGCAGGTCGGGGACACTGAGCGCCTGGTAGAAGAGCCCGCCCAGCCCCGGCCAGGAGAAGACGGTCTCGACGAGGATCGACCCGGCCGCCACATGGCCGAGGTTGATGAAGACCATCGTGACGGTCGGGAGCAGTGCGTTGGGCACGGCGTGTCGACGGCGTACGGCGTCGTCCGGCAGTCCCTTGGCCCGGGCGGTGGTCAGGTAGTCGCTGCCCATTTCGTCGAGCAGCGACGCCCGCGTCACCAGGAGCGTCTGGGCGTAGCCGACGGCGACCAGCGTGAGCACCGGCAGCACCATGTGGTGGGCGACGTCCAGGACGTGCGCGTAGCCCGTCGTTCCGCCGGACTCCATGCCGCCCGTCGGGAACAGCCCAGGAACAGGACCGACACCCACCGAGAAGGTGATGATCAGCAGCAGCCCGAGCCAGAACGACGGCACCGACCACAATGTGAGCGCCACCCCGGTGTTCAGCCGGTCCCCGAGCCCGCCGTGGTGCCATGCGGAGCGCGTACCCAGCCACAGTCCCAGCATCGAGTAGATGACCACGGACACACCGGTGAGCAGCAGCGTCGCCGGCAGTTTCTGCGCGATGAGGTCACCGACGGGCGCGTGGAACTGGTACGACGTGCCCAGGTCACCGGTGAGCGCGCCGGAGCAGTAGCTCGTGAACTGGTGCCACAGCGGTAGGTCGAGCCCGAACTGACGCCGGAGTGTGGCCAGTTGCTCGGCGCTCGTCGGCATGCCGTGCGTCATGGCCTTCACCGGGTCTCCGGGGACGATCCGGAAGAGGAAGAAGCTGGTGACGAGGACGGCGAACAGGGACACGGCGGCGCCGACCAGCCTGCCCGCCACGTAGGCCGGATAGCCGGACGTCCGGCCGCCGCGCCCGGGACGGTCCCCTGGGAGCAGGGTTGCCGGCTGCCCGTCGTCCCTTGCGGACGTCGCGGGGGTGCTGCTGGCGCTGCTCATCGACTACTCACGGTCGTAGGCGGAGGATTTGCGGCGCCGGCTGGAGATGATGCCGACCGCTATGACCAGGGCGATGGACACGCCGATGCCGATGGCCACCGCCGCCGAGGAACCGCCGGAGCCCGTTGACGAGGCCTCGCCGTCTGCCGGCTCGGCGGACCACCAACTCCAGTAGCCGTCCTGCCCGTAGAGGTTGCCCGCCGCCTCGGGCATCGTCGTGATGGCCTTGATCTGGTCCGTGCGGTACGCCTCCACCACGTTGGGGTAGGCGAGGACGTTCAGGTAGCCGGTGTCGTACAGCCGGGACTGGAGCTGTCGCACCAGGTCGGATCGCCGGGTCGCGTCGTATTCCGCGGCCTGCCGTGCGTACAGGTCGTCGTACTGCCTGTCGCAGATGAAGTTGTCCGTGGCGCCGGTGTCCGCGGGCGTCGCGGGCAGGGCCGCACAGGTGTGGATGGAGAGGACGAAGTCGGGATCGGGGTTGACCGACCAGCCGTCGAACGCCAGGTCGTAGTCGCCCTTGACCCAGGGGTCCGAGACGTTGTCGAGGCAATCGACCTTCAGGCCGATGCCCAGGGCACCCCACCATTCCTGGAGGTACTTGCCCACCGCCTTGTCGTTGGGGTCGGTGGCATGGCACAGGATCCGGAAGTCCAGCGGTCTGCCGTCCTTGCCGGCGCGCTTGCCGTTCTCGCCCTTCCGGTAGCCGGCCCCGTCGAGCAGTGCGGCTGCCTTCGCGGGGTCGTACCCGATCCGCTGGGCGGCCGTCGGCTTCCAGAAGTACGTGTCGAAGCGCGGGGGGATGTAGCCCTCTCCTTCCACTGCGTGCCCCTGGAACACCTTGTCGACGAGCGCCCGCCGGTCGACGGCGTGGAACAGCGCCTTGCGCACCGCCGGGTCGAGCAGCGCCGGGTGTCCGCTGCCGAACTTCCGGCCGTTCTTGGCCCTGGCGCCCGGGTTGGTGGCGAGCGCGAAGAAACGCCGCCCGGGAGCGTCGTTGACCTTGATGTTCTCGCTGCCGTCGAGCGATGCGGCCTGTGCAGGGGTGAGGTTGGAGACGAAGGAGACCTCGCCCTTGCGCAGCGCGGAGACGGCCGCGTCACCGTCCTTGTAGTACTTGAACACCAGGGCTTCGAACTTCGGTGCGCCCCGCCAGAACGTCTTGTTGGGTTCCAGTCTGATGTACTGGTCGACCTTGAAGTCGGTGAGGACGAACGGCCCGTTGCCGACCACGGGGAACCGCTTGTCGTTGTTGAACGTGGAGAAGTCGCCGACCTCGTCCCAGACGTGCTTGGGAACGATGGGGACGTCCAGGGAGACCATCGTCGCCTGCGGCTTCTTCAGCTCGATGACGAGGGTCTCGGGGTCCGGGGCGGTGACCTTCCTGAAGTTGGCGGTGAAGCTCCCGTTGGCGGTGGCGGCGTTCGCGTCCGTCATCATCGTGTTGAAGGTCCACGCCGCGTCCTCGGCGGTGGCCGGTACCCCGTCGGTCCACGTCGAGTCCTTGCGGATGGTGTACGTCCACGTCAGCTTGTCCGGCGAGGAGGTCCAGCGGGTGGCGAGGCCGGGGACCGGATGGGCGTCCTTCACGTCGTAGTTCGTCAGGTAGTCGTAGATCAGCCGGTGGATGCTGGTGGAGATCAGGCGTTGTGCGAGGAACGGGCTGAGCGAGTCCACGCTCTGGGAGACCGCGACCGTCAGGACCTTCTGCGGGCCGGACTTGGCGTCGGTCCCTCCGCTGTCGTCGTCCGGTGCGGGGACGCGGGTCGGAGCGGCTGCCAGGGCGCACGCTGCCAGGGCGCAGACGAGTAACAGCCGGAGGGGCGGACGCCTCCGAGCGGGCCGGGGCCGAGCCGTTTTGATCATGGACGTTGACCTCACGTCGTGGTCGCCAGGAGGACGTACGCGGATCTATGGGGCGCCAGCTGATGCAGCGAAGGTTTATCAGCGTGGTCTAGACGTGTCAACGGACGCGACGTCAATCCGCTTACGGTCCCGCACAATGCGTGAGGATCCGCATCGTCGGAACGGACGCCGTCGGTCAATTCCGCTTCGCTGGACACATCCGGTGGAGTGGGATCGCTGTGAAGGGCGAGGTGCGAGTGGAGGGTCCGCCGGCAGTCAGGCGTGGGGGCGTGCCGGGGCTCGCTCCCGCGACGGTGGCGTGCTCCGTCGGAGCCTTCGTGGGTGGGGCGTCGTCATGGGGAGGGAACCTGCGCCGGCTCCTCCTCGTGGTGTACCCGAGCGCGTCCGGCGCAGAGCCGGTGCCGCCTTCTCGATCGAGTAGCGGCGAGGGGGCTCGTCGGCCTGTGCGACGGCGGGGTGTCGGCGGCGGTCGCGGCAGCCGGCGGGGGTGACGGACTGGGTGTGGTTGTGTTCGGTCGCACCCAGCCGCAAGGATGCGTTCATGACAAGTCGCCAGTGCCGTCGACGCCCTCTGCCATGCGGGCGTCCGCGCGGCGCCCCGCGCCACGAACCTGCCGCGGACCCCGCCGAGGGCACCTCGGAGACCGCTGGTGCCCTCGGCGAGGGCACCTCGGAGACCGCTGGTGCCTGCCTGCGCGACACCCCCGAGAGAAGGGACAACACATGCCGGCACCTCGTACGGCAACCGGGTTCGCCGTTCCCGCCGTGAGCCTGGCAGTGCTCACCGCGACGATGGCTCTGTCCCCCGTCGCGTACGCCGACGGATCCTCGACCGGACCCGCCAGTGGCACCTTCAGCGTGCTCACGTACAACGTCGCCGGGCTGCCCGAGCCGCTCTCCGGCAGCAAGCCCGCGAAGAACACCAAGGTGATCTCCCGGCGGATCAACGCCTACGACATCGTCAACGTCCAGGAGGACTTCGCGTACCACGCCGACCTCATCAAGCACGACGAGCACACGTACCGGACACCGCCGTCGGTTCCCGACTGGGTGCCAGTGCCCGGCGTGCCCTTCTCGGACGGCCTCAACACCCTGTCCGACTTCAAGCTGAAGAAGCTCGACCGGGTGACGTGGGACCGGTGTACCAACGCCGACTGCCTGACGCCGAAGGGATTCACCTACCTCCGACTGGAACTTCCGGGCGGAGCGTCCCTCGACCTCTACAACGCGCACATGAACGCGGGGTCCGGCACGGAGAAGATGCTGCGCGTCCGCCGTCACAACGTCCGTCAGCTGTCCGACTACATCAGGAAGCACTCCGCCGGCCGGGCGGTCATCGTGACGGGTGACACCAACAGCCGCTACACCAGGTCCGGCGACATCATCCGCGAGCTGCGGGACGACAACGGACTCACCGACGCCTGGGTCCGACTGGTGAAGGGCGGCACGACGCCCGATGTCGACGACGATGCGCCGACCTGCAAGGAATCCACCGAGTGTGAGCTCCTCGACAAGGTCTTCTACCGCAGCGGCCCGGGACTGACCCTGGACGCAGTCCGCTACAGCAATGAGTACGCGGAGTTCCTCGATTCCGAGGGGGAGCCGCTGTCCGATCACAATCCTCCGACCGTCACCTTCTCCTTCACCGTCGACGACGGGAACGGTGCTGCTGAGGCGCCCAAGGACGCGATCGTGCGCCGTCATTGATGAAAGCCACGGTTGCCACTCCGTCCGAAGCCGGGGCTGCGGGCACTCCACGACGAAACCGCCCCCGGCTTCGGGTGCGGCGGCGGTTTCGTCGTACGGGCTCCTGGCGGGCATCCCCGTTTCGCTTCGGGGGCGCCGCAGGGCAAGAGTGACGTTTCAGCTGGTCAGAGCCGTGCCATTCTGCCCGGGACCACCGTCGTGGGGGGGCATCCACGGGTTCCTCGGCAGATCAGGTTCCGTGGCCGTGCGCGTGGGCATTGACCGGCCGTGCCGGACGGGCATAGCGTGGCGCGCTCTGATCAACAGATGAGCCCACCGGCCCGGACGTAACGGGCTGGAGGAACGAGCCCTGTCCCGCCGGAGCATCGCATCGGGCACCCGTCGATCGACGGACAGCCCGTGCCCCGGCGCCGCCCGGCGGCAGTGTTGCCGTGGAGGCCGTCCCGCGGGCCCCGACGACGACGTGTGCTGGAGGCGAGGCGACGATGGGACCGGATGGCCCGGACACCGGGGATGGCCGGCGGAACTCCGAGGACTTCCGTCAGGACGTACTGGAAGCGGCCCGGATCCTGGGGTACCGCCCCGAGGTCATGGCCCGGCGCAACCGCCTCGCGATGATCCTCGTGGCTTTCGCCGTGTGTATGACCCTATTCGCGGTCGGCGTCATCGTCTTCTAGCGATCCGCCACGGCAGAGGTCCGGTACCCCGCGTGGTGAAGAGTGGGCCCGCACCCCCTGGACCGGGTCCCGTGCCACCACCTGAGGGACGTCCGGTGAACCTGCTCCACGGTGGAGGAGCGCCCATCGACAACCGACCGGTCCTCGGCTCGGTGGTGCTCCTGGCGTCATACGGCCGGCCTCATGACGACGGGAACGCCCCGTGCTGCATCGGCTCTTCGTCGTTGTGGACCGCAGTTGCCCGGCGGCCCGATCCGTCGGGCGCTGCGGCGCGCACAGGCTGCGCCCCCGCGGGTGGGTGAAGACCTGTTCCCGGCCGCAGCTCACCGCCGCCGCGACCAACCTCGCCCGCACCGACGCCCATCTCGCCCCGCACACCACGGGCCCGCAACCGCACCGCCTGTTCGTGGTGCTTCGTTCCGCGGACCAAGCGATCGGCGGAACGAAGCGACCAGGAACCCGGTTTGACCAACGGCGTCGATCGGCACAGCACGAGCCCGCACGCGCCAGGGTGTCGACGCCCTACTTACTGATGGGGCGGCTGAGGATGCTGAGGCGGTTGAGGCGCCTGCTGCTGGGGGTATCCGTAGCCCTCGGGCGGGACCGGGCCCCCGGGAAGCCCCGATTGGCCGGGCGCGGGGGGAGTACCCGGCAGCTGGCTCTGCGCGGGCGGCTGGCCCGGTGCGGGCGGCTGGGCGGCACCGGCGGGGAAGTGCTGCGGAAATCCCGGCTGGCCGGGCTGCGACTGCGGCGGCTGGAGGGCCGCCGGGTTCGGCACGGACGGCGCCTGCGACGGCAGCGGCTGCTGCCACTGCTGCTGGGCGCCCGGCTGCGGCGGGTACGGATGCTGTCCCCCGTACGGCGGCTGGCCCGGGTGCGGGGGCTGCCCACCTTGAGCGGGCGCTTGTGGGTTCGGCGCGTACGGCGGGGCCGCCTGACCCGGGTACGGTGCCGGCTGGTGACCCGGGTAGGGCTGGCCGGGCATCGGCGGTGCCATGTGCGGTGGCTGGTGGCCCTGGCCCTCGGACGTCCACAGCCCCTGCGCCTGCTGCGCGCGCACGAAGTCCTCGGCGACCATCGCGGACAGGTTGAAGTACGCCTCGCGCGTCTTCGGGCGCATCATGTCCAGGTTGACCTCGGCGCCGGCCGCCAGGTGCTCGTCGAACGGCACGACGACGACGCCGCGGCAGCGGGTCTCGAAGTGCTGCACGATGTCCTCGACCTTGATCATCTTTCCGGTCTCGCGGACTCCCGAGATCACGGTGATCGACCGTTGCACCAGGTCCGCGTAGCCGTGTGCCGAGAGCCAGTCGAGCGTGGTGCTCGCACTGCTCGCGCCGTCGACGGACGGGGTGGAGATGATGATCAGCTGATCGGCGAGGTCGAGAACCCCGCGCATGGCGCTGTAGAGGAGCCCGGTGCCGGAGTCGGTGAGGATGATCGGGTACTGCTTGCCCAGCACGTCGATCGCACGCCGGTAGTCCTCGTCGTTGAAGGTCGTCGAGACCGCCGGGTCCACGTCATTGGCGATGATCTCGAGACCCGAGGGCGCCTGCGACGTGAAGCGGCGGATGTCCATGTACGAGCTGAGGTACGGGATGGCCTGGACCAGGTCGCGGATGGTGGCCCCGGTCTCGCGGCGCACCCGGCGACCGAGCGTGCCGGCGTCCGGGTTGGCGTCGATGGCCAGGATCTTGTCCTGCCGCTCACTGGCCAGGGTCGAACCCAGCGCCGTGGTTGTCGTGGTCTTGCCGACGCCGCCCTTGAGGCTGATGACCGCGATGCGGTAGCAGGAGAGCACCGGCGTGCGGATCAGTTCGAGCTTGCGCTGGCGCTCGGCCTCCTCCTTCTTGCCACCGAGCTTGAAGCGGGAGGCGGCGCTCGGGGTACGACTCGACTTGGCCTTCTGCTTGTTGTTGCGCAGGAGGCGGTCCGAGGAGAGCTCCACGGCCGCGGTGTAACCGAGCGGCGCGCCCGGGACGGAACGCTCGCGCTGGTCGTGCGCCACGGGAGTGGGCCAGGCGGCGCCGGTCCTGGGGTCGACGGGCGCGCCCTGCGACGGGACCTGGCCCGCTGCCTGCGGGCCTGGCGCCTGCGGTCCCGGTGCCGCCTGCTGGGCGGGCAGGTGGGGCGGGGTGGGCATCGCCGGGTTCTGGGCCGGGAAGGCCTGGGGTGCCGGTGGGGGAAAGCCGTAACCGGCCGGTGGGACCTGCGCGTTCGGCCCGGGAGCGGCCGGCGGCGGGGGCGCCGGAGTCTGCTGGCCCTGGGCCGGCGCCGGGGAGGGCGCAGCGGACTGCGGGGGCTGGGGCGCCGGCAAGGGGAAGCCGTACCCGCCCTGCTGGGCGGGGACATGCGGTGTGGGCCGGTCCGGCTGCGGAAAGCCGTAGCCGCTCTGCTGGGCGGGGGTCGGGGCGCCGGCATGAGGTCCCGGCCAGCCGGACTGGGCCTGCTGGGGCGGCAACGGTTGGTCGGGCTGCTGTGTCGGCGCCGGCCACTGGGCAGCCGCCGTCGGTGCGGCCGGTCGGTACGCGGGCGGCAAGGGCGGAAGGGCGTCGCCCGCTGCCGGGTCGGCTGCGGCCCAGGGCTGTGCCGCGACAGGGCCGGGCGCCGCCCGGACGGTGTCGGTGGGCACCGAGTCCTGGGGGGAGGCATCAGCGGGCGCGTCGGCGGCCTCGGCGTCTCGTGGGCCCACCGCCGCGCCCGTGGCCTCCGCTGCGGGAACCACGGGCTCCGTCACCACGGGGGCGGACTCACCCCCGGCGCCCGGGAGTTCCCCAGCGGCGTCCCCGGGAGCGGACTCCGCGGCGTCCACGGCCTCGGTCGCGCCGGGGGCTTCGCCGTCCGGCGCTCTCTCGTCCGCACCGGGCGCGGCACCGGGCGCCGACTCGTTCCGGACGGCGTCGGTTTCCTCGGTGACCTCCTCGGCACGCGTGCCGCCTCCGGAGACCTGCACTGGGGCGGACGTACCCGCCTCCTCTGCGTCGACGGGCCCACCGCTCGCTGCGTCGCCCGGCTCAGTCGTACCCGTGACGGAGGGCTCATCGGCGCCATGCTCCGCAGAAGCAGCCGCAGCCGCCTCACGCTCGGCGATCTCCCGCTTCAGTGCGGCGGGGGAGAAGCGCATCGTGGCGCCGCTCTCGACGTCTCCACCGCCGAACGGCTGCGGCACGTCCGCCCCGGCGCCTGCGGGCACACTGGCCGGAGCCGGAGCCGGAGCCGGAGCCGGAGCCGGAGCCGGAGCCGGAGCCGGAGCCGGAGCCGGAGCCGGAGCCGGAGCCGGAGCCGCGTCGGGGGAGGGGGTGACGGGTGCCGCCGCAGCCCCGGACGAGGACGCCGCCGCCGGGTTCTGCAGGGGCGCCCAGTTCGGTTCGAAGCCACTGCCGGGGGGGAGGTCGGGAACGGCCACCGGGGCACCGGACGGCGGCGGTGCCGTCTGTGCCGTCCCGCTGGGACCGCCCGCCGCGTCCCCCGTCGCATTCTGGGTGTACCAGGCCGGCGGGGTGTAGTCGATGGTGAACTCACCCGTCATCTCTGAGGGCTCCGCGTCGGACTGATCGTCGACGGGCGTGTTCCAGCCCTCGCGGATCTCGTCCCGATCGCCGTTCACTTTGCCTCCTGTGGTCGAGCACCCTCGTGCCGTGGTGGGTGGGGGCGACCGTCATCGTCGTCCGATCCGCCTGGCTCTCCCCCGTGGGACGCCGCGTGCCTGCCCGCAGGTCGCTACGCGTCGCGTCCCCACCCTAAACGCCGATGCCGTCAGTAGGGCAGGCCGGACCACCCGGCAACGACTGTCCCGCTCCTCACGCCTGTCCTCAAGTGGCGCGGCCACGCCGGTGCGTGCAGAGCGAATCCGTCACATCCGCACGGACCGTGCCAATCGCGGTGCCGACATCCGGGACCGACACGAACGGGTGCCGCCCGGCGTCCGCCGGTCCGGCAGGGGGGCTCAGCGGAGGTCGAACTCCCCGTCGCGCGCACCGAGCACGAACGCCCGCCACTCCGCCTCGGTGTAGCGCAGCACGGTCTCCGGGGCCAAGGACGACCTCATGGCGACGGCGCCGTCGGGCAGATAGGCGATCTCGACCCGCTCCTCGTCCGGTCGGGTGCCGGGGGCGCCGTGCCACTCGACCTGGGAGATGTCGAGGGCGTACAGCTCGTCCTTCTCTTGTGCGCTCCCCATGAGTCACGCTTCCTTTCGGTCTTTCCGGGACGAACGCGCCCGATGCTCGGCGAGCGTGACCCAAGCGCCCAGGGACGCCGCTCAGTTGGATGTGGCCCGGGTCACTCCGGGCATCCTATCCAGCACGGACCGCGTCCGAGTCAGGGTCGACGGGGCCGGTGAACCCGTGGTAGGAGGTGACCCGGCCCGGCCGTCACGGCCGTGGGGTCAGTCCATCCTTCGTGCCACGCCCAGCAGTCCGGACTCGGCGTCCGTGGCAGTCGTCATCACCCAGTGGCGTTCCCGTCCGGAACACCAGAGCGTGACCCCGTCCGCCAGGGACGGCAGCGCCTCGCACTCGGCCCGTGACAACCCCAGTATCCGGGTGATCTGTTCCGCCTCCTGGGGCGAGACCCGCTGGACCCCCACGAGGGTGGCCGAGCGCAGCAGCCGGGGAGCGACCGGGCTCAGATAGGGCAGCAGCGTCAGCACCGACTGCCAGGGGGACGACACCACGCGCCCACGGGGCGGCCGCATGCCGCAGTCCCGCACCACGACGACCGGACTGCCCACCGTCGCCCCCATCGGGGGAACACGGCCCACGTCGTGCAGCGTGATGCACTCCAGACCCGCTCCCGCGGCCTGCGCCAGACGCGTCCACTCCTGGGCGCGTCCGGTCTCCACGGCCACCCGGGCGCCCGTACCGGCGGCACGCAGGGCGAGTACCTGTGCCGTCCACAGTCCGCCGATCAGCAGCACGTCGTACGGTGTCGAGCGGTGGAACCCCACCATCTGCGGGCGTCCCTCGGCGTCGTCGCCGATCACCACGCCGTCGTCCCCGACAGGAAGCGACAGTGCGCCCAACTGGCTGACAGGCAGGCTGTGGCCCGCGTGCCGCGGACCCAACAGCCCCCGCGGGCCACGGGGTGAACCGTTGCGGGTCGTCGTCATCGCACACCTCCGAGTGGCAACGTGGCCAGCACGCCGGGCAACTGTTCGCGGTCCAGGCGCAGCAGTCCCACCTTGGCGCTCCGGGCGGCCTGCTCCAACGCCCTGCGCACGCCCACGAGTTCCGTGTCGGACACGCCCGTGATCCGCACGTGGCTGCCGACGGTCATCGCCCCCTGACGAGAGCCGTGCCGCAGGGTGAGACTGAAGGTGGTCGCATGGGCAGGCGCCGACGTGAGCGTCGACACCAATGCGGGAAGGGGGGTCGTACCCGGGCCCAGCTCCGGCCAACGGCCGACGGCGTAGGTCGTGTGCCATCGATTGTCACAGCGCCAGACCCGTGAGGTCTCGGCGGTCCTGCGGTGCGGGGTCGCATCGGGGCGCCCCGCCCTGGCGGCGGCCCCCGGACTGGCGCAAGCAGCCGTGGCCACTGCGGAGTTCAGCTCCTCCTGGTCCAGCACCGCGGCCTGGAAGCCGGCGCCGACGATGCGGCTCGCCACGTGATCCGCAGCACGCACCAGGCAGCGCTGCGCACCCTCCATCCCGCCGCCCCGAGCCTCGACGGCCTCGCGGCAGCGTTCGGGGTCCAGCTTCACCGCCACCCACGTCAGGCGGAGCGCGGGCGACCCGGTCCGCTCCTGCAGCGGGGCGTACGAAAGTCGCGCCACCGACTGCTGAGGCAGGTGCGGTGCCGGTGCCGATCGCACCTGCTGCACCAACTGCACCGACTCCAGTGCGATGTCGTCCACGGTGAGCGCGTCACCGAGGAGGGACAGCGGAAGCGCCCGGGCGCCGGAAGCGGGTCGCAGGGACGATCCGCTCGCCTCGACCCTCACCACCGCGGTCAGGAAGGTGCCGTCACCGAGCATCCCGACCGTGCGCCGATCGCGGTCCACATAGGTGAAGGGGCGGATGCCCGGTACGGCTTCGACGACCGGTGCCAGGGACGGTTCCACGTCCGGCGCGGCAGGAGCCGTCGCCCGATTGCGCGAGCGCAGGGAGACGGCCGTCGACAGCCAGTCCGGCACCGCCTGCCCGCGGCGGCGTACTACGGCCAACAGCACCAGTACGCAGGCCGCCACGGAGGCGGGCACCAGCCAGAGGCTACCGAGCGCGGCACCCACGACGACCAGCGCGAGCGCCACCTCGACGAGCACCAGCTGCCTCAACTCGAAGGGTCCGAGACGGCCGGCTCGGGACAGCGTGCGCATCGTCGCCGACGTGCCAGCCGCCCGATACGCATTCCCTGCACGGACGTTGCTGCGTTGCCGCCGGGAAGTCTCGGGGGCCCGTCCGGAACTCCGCCCACTCCGCTCGCGCGTCGCCGTACCCATCGCCGCGTTGCCCCCCTCGTGTCCGTATTTACCAAATTCCCATGGGCGTTGACCGGGCGATCACCCTACCTGAGCAGTGCGGAGCAAACGCCAGCAGGCATAGTAGGGGGCCGTGCAGCTGCGGGGCCCACGACGAGCGTGTGGGAACCTGGTCGCCCAGCGGGGAGAGGGACAGCGGACAGATGGCATCACGACGGGACGAACTCAACGCATACACCTTCGCGAAGCGGAGACTGATCGCACAGTTCGTACAGCCCAACACGACCGGTTCCGAGGAGGGTGCCCCCAAGCCGCTGCGTGCGGTGATGCCCGGAGCCGTCGTGGGTGTCGTCGTCCTCGCGGTCTTCGGCGCCTGGGGCATGTTCAAGCCCGTAGCGCCGCAGAAGTGGGACGCACCCGGTGAGAACGTCATCATCGCGAGCAAGTCCACGACCCGCTACGTGGTGTTGACGACGGGCGGCAAGAAGCAGCTGCACCCGGTCCTCAACATGTCCTCCGCCAAGCTCCTCCTCGACCCCGACAAGGGCAAGGTCATCAACGTCGACGAGTCCGTACTCGACAGCGGAAGGATCCCGCACGGCGCCACCCTGGGCATTCCCTACGCCCCCGACCGGCTGCCCGACGCCAAGGAAGCCGGCCTCCCGAAGCGTTGGGCCGTCTGCGAGCGTCCGGGCGAGGGTGGCCGGGCCATCCAGAAGGCGGCCTTCGTGCTGGCGGCGCGCGAGGAGAAGAAGACGGAGGGCGAAAACCGGCTGCGGGGCGGTGAACTGCTCTACGTCGAGGGACCCGACAAGGCGCGCTACATCGTCGACGCCGACGGCACGGCGTACCCGGTGGCCAAGGACGAACTCCTCCTGCGGCAGCTGGTGGGCCAGGGCCGAGCGGCCCAGCGCGTGTCCACCGCCTGGCTCGACACCCTCCACAAGGGCGACCGGATCTCCTTCCCGACGATTCCCGCGCCGGGTACCGACGCCGGAATCGCCGGCGGCCTGGACCAGGACCTGAACAAGGTGGGCACCGTCCTCACCGCGACCGACGGAACCAAGGACCAGAACTACGTGGTCCTGCCGGGACGGGTCGCGCCCGTCTCCGACTTCATGGCGAAGCTCCTCCTCAACAGCAGGGAACTGGTCCGCCTCGGTCAGGCGGGGCGGGCGAAGCCGGTCAGCGCGGCCACCTTCCGCCCGGGCCGGCCGTTCGGGCAGGACAAGAAGTGGCCGACGCACTCCCCAACGCCCGTGAACACGCCCACCACCGAGGACGGCAGCCGCAACACCGTGTGCAACGTCCTGCGGACGGTGGGCGAGAAGGGTTCCACCACGCTCAGCACCTGGGCTGGCACCGACTTCCCCGCGACGCTGCCCACGGGGTCCAGCAGCGCCTACGTCACCCCCGGATCCGGTCAACTCTTCCGCCAGTTCAAGGGCTCCCGCACCGACACCGGTTTCCTCTTCCTGGTCACCGACACCGGCCTGCGCTACGCGATGCAGTCCAACGGCGACAGCGCCACGGACGACTCCGGCATCGGCACCTCGGGGTCCGCCAAGGACAAGGAGGCCCGCCAGCAGGAAGCCCAACAGGCCCAGAACCGACTCGGGTACAAGGGCGTGGACCCCGCGGCCATCCCCGCTGCCTGGTCCACCTTCCTGCCGACCGGCCCCCGGTTGTCCACGGGAGCCGCTCGTCAGCCGCAGGGCTCGTGAGGACGGGGCTCACCATGACGAACCTCCACCGTCGGCTGGCCGCTCTCGCCGCGGCCGCGACGCTCGCGTTCATCGGTCTGCCGGCGAGCCCCGCGGCGGCCGACTCACCGGACCAGTGCACCTTCCCCGGAAAGACGTACGAGGCCCGTCCGTGGGCCCTGCAGCGCGTCATGCTGGACGAACTGTGGAAGCAGTCCACCGGCAAGGGAGTGCGGGTCGCCGTCATCGACACGGGCGTCGACGTCAAGAATCCGCAACTGACCTCCGCGGTCGACACCAAGGCCGGACGGAACTTCCTCCCGAAGGACCTCAAGGACGCCAACGGCAACAAGCTCGATCGCGGCAAGGACGACGGCACCTCGGACACCGTGGGCCACGGGACCAAGGTCGCGGGCATCATCGCCGCCCGCCCCGTGAAGGGAACGGGCTTCGTCGGGCTGGCTCCCGACGCCACGATCATCCCGATCGACCAGAACGACGCCGAAGGACACGGAACCGCCGAGAGCCTCGCCGCCGCGATCGACCACGCGGTCCGCGTCCGCGCGGACGTCATCAACATTTCCCAGGACACGGCCAAAGCGGTCAAACCCACACCCCTGTTGGAAAGGGCCGTGGACAACGCGCTCACACGCGGTGTCGTGGTCGTCGCCTCGGCGGGCAACGATGGCCTGGGCGGGAACGTGAAGGAGACCTACCCCGCCTCGTTCGACGGCGTCCTCGCGGTGGCCGCCTCCGACCGCAACAACGAACGCGCACCCTTCTCCCAGTCGGGGGAATTCGTCGGCGTGGCAGCCCCCGGCGTGGACATGGTCTCCACCGTCCCCGGAGGCGGCCACTGCGCCGACAACGGCACCAGTTTCTCGGCCCCTTACGTGGCGGCGATCGCCGCGCTCATCAAGAGCAAGCACCCCAAGTGGACGCAGAAGCAGATCGTCGCGCAGATCGAGCAGACCGCGGAGAGGTCGATCGCGGGCCATGACCGGCTCGTGGGCTGGGGAGTCGTCGACCCGGTGAGTGCACTGACCGAGGACGACAAGCCCGTCGAGCAGCCCGTCGCCCACGAGGGCGTGACGAGGGCGGAAGCGCCGACCCCGGCGGAGATCCACCTCGGGGAGACGGCGGATGAACGCAATGCCCGTCTGGCCACGTACGTCGTGGTGGGAGGCGCCGTGCTGGTCGCGGCGATCGCGGGCAGCGCGGTGGCCGTACGGGACGCGCGGCGGCGATCGCGCAGGCTTGCCGCCGGACCCGGAGACGAGTACGCGGTGAGTAGCTGAACGGGCGGGTCCCGCGATTGCAACCGCATAGGTCGGGTTGATCGTCGACCTTGTGAAGTTGGCTCCACATTAAGGGACTTGGGACTGTCAGACCGCGTGACTACAGTGGTCTGCGTGTATGGGTAAACGATGAGTCGCCGGCTGGCGACGAGTGAACCTGTGACAGCAATGGCAAACGGGGAGGAACGGGAGTAATGGGCGGAGCAGGTGGCGGGGGCGGCTCTGGCGGCGGCGGTGATCTCGAGCGCGGCCTCGGCGCACTCAAGAACTTCCAGAAGAAGGTGAACAAGCTGCTCGGCGACCTCGAAGAGGGCGCCGGCAGCGCCACCAAGTTCGAGGAGCAGCGCGTTTCACGGGCCTCGTTCAGCGGCTCCAGCATGCCGTTCGCGGAAGCCGACGGCTTCTACAGCCAGTACAACCGGGTGCACACGTCACTCGTCTCGCTCTCCAAGTCCCTGAGCGACCAGATCGAGCTGCTGAGCATCGGCGTCCACGGTGCGGACGTCGGCTTCAACAACGTGGAAGACGAGATGCGGCGCCGCTTCCACCAGATCCAGACCCGTCTGGACGCCAGGCGAGAGACCGAGGACCACGGCGGGAAGGGCGCAGGGTCCGGTCAGCACCGCAACAAGGACAATACGCTTCCTACGGATATCGGGTGATATCTGATGAGTGACAAGAAGCCGCAGAAGGAACTGACTCCCGAACAGCACCAGGCTGAAGTCGCAAAGCAGCAGGGCGATCAGGCCACCCAGTTGAAGAATCAGTTCGAAGCGACGAACGCCTACGAACAGATCGCGGCATCGGGGAACCCGTGGATCCCCCTCCCTGGTGGGATCTTCGGCAAGACGAGCTTCGAGCAGGCTCAGCTCAACGCGATGCTCGACCTCATGGAGCACGCGAACCCGTCGGACCTGTCGAGCGCGGGCGATGCCCTGAAGAAGGCGACGACGGCTCTGAACGAGGCGGCCAAAGAGCTGGAGGACTACGTCAGGGTCGTCGAGTGGAAGGGCGACTCCGGCACCGAGTTCCGTCGGTACGGCAAGGAGCTCGTCACCTACGCCTACGGCCTCGGGACCTTCGCCAACGCCATCGGCACCCAGATGGTCGAGGCGAGCACGGGGCTGAGCTCCGTACGAAGCGCGCTGCCGCCGCGTGATGGTCGGGCGAACCCGAAGAAGGTCGAGGACTTCAAGCCGTCCGAGCGCAGGGACGACAACCCGGAGTACGCGCAGGCGGTGAAGGCGGAGCAGCACCGCCAGGAAGCCATCAACCAGATGAACCGCCTGGCGTCCTTCTACGGGGTTTCGGAGCAGACCCTGGCGGCGCAGGAGCCGCCGAAGCTCCCGAACTCACTTGGCGCGCCGGTGCCGCCGCCGAGTGCCCAGTACCGTGCGGATGACGACTCAACGGGCGGCTCAGGGGCAGTTGACGCCCCTCGTAGTTCCGGGCACCCATCGGTGGCTGACCAGCCAGAGTCCAGTGGAGGAAACGGAGCGCACCCTCGCGCGGGAGTCCCTGGTGTAGCGCCACAGCTGCCCGATCGTGACACATCGATGGAAATCGACAGCGTCACGGCTCCACCGGCGCCCCCCACGGCTCCCAGCGGCGCACCACCCTCCCCGGTCACCGGTACGGCGGTCCCGTCGACCAGCCAGGTGCCTCCTCTGGCTCCTGCGCTGGGAATTTCCGCACGGGGCACGGGACCGAAGGCTGGCCCTGCGTTCGGTCCTCGAACCGCGGGACCGAACGCAGGCCAGCTCGGTCGGACAAGCTCAGGGTCAGGTCCGGCGGCTAGCGGACGTTCCGGCCCCGCGGGGCGGCCCGGTGGCGCCCAGGCCACTGCGAGCGGGCGTCAGGGACTCGTGGGTCGGCCGGTGAACCCGACCACGGCCAGCCCGTCCACCGGCCGGACTGGCACACCCGGGCCTGCTGGCCAGAACGCTGTCGGGCGGAACGGCAGTACGGGTCAGCAGGCGACTGGCCGGGTTGGACAGGGCACTTCCAATGGCTCCCGAGCCGGCCGCTCGAACGGCATCGTGGGCGGCACCCCGCAGCGCTCCACGGGAGGCTCCACCAGTTCCCGGATCCCCCGTGGCACGGTCATCGGGGCGGATGGGTCTCCTCAGGGGCGTGCCAGCGCCGGGAAGCCCGGCCAGTCAGGCGTCATCGGGTCCAACCGGGGCAACGGTGCGCAACGCTCTGTTGGCAAGGGCACGGCGAGTGTCAACGGAGTCGTCGGCACGCCTCGGAACGGTTCCTCGTCAGGGAAACCAGTCGCAGGAAATGCGGCTGGCGGTGGTTCTGCTCAGCGCAACACCCGTGACAAGGATCAGGAGCGCGCCCGGTCCGAGCGTCCTGACTACCTGACGGAAGACGAAGAGACCTGGGCTACGCGACGTCGTGGTGCAGTTCCACCCGTGATCGACTGAGCACAGAGAAGGTTTGGAAGTCTGATGACAGCAGCAGCGAGCCGGGCGTGGTGGCGTCCCAGCCGGCGAAGTCTCGCGTGCGGACTGGCCCTGGTGACGTTCACGGTCGGGATGGGCGGAACGCCGACCGCAGCCGCCGCGGAGGGCGTGCAGTCGAAGCAGTGGTACCTCGACGCAATGCACGCCGATGAGATCTGGAAGAAGACCACCGGCAAGGGCATCAAGGTTGCTGTCATCGACACGGGCGTAAACGCGTCCACGCCGTCCCTGAAGGGGCAGGTACTACCTGGCCTTGACGCTGCGGACGTCAAGGGCGACGAGACCGATGACTACACCGGCCATGGAACGACCATCGCAGAGTTGATCGCAGGTACGGGGAAAGGTGGCGGTCTCAAAGGTCTCGCCCCAAGCGTGAAGATCATTCCCTACCGGATTTCCAACACGGATCTGCAGAACCGTGAGGCAGTGAACGGGTTTGACCAAAGAGACGCGATTCGTGCTGCTGCCGACAGCGATGCGCAGATCATCAACATGTCCTTTGGCACCATCTACAGGAACCCCCAAATCAGGGAAGCCGTTGAGTATGCGGAGCGCAAGGGGAAGCTGTTCTTCGCCGCCGTTGGCAACAATGCCAAGAAGGGAAACGAACCGTCTTATCCAGCGGCCTACAGGCAGGTAGTTGGCATCGCGGCGTCCTCGCCGGAGGGTCGCGTATCCGACTATTCTCAGCACGGGGATTCCGTAGAGCTCGCCGCCCCCGGCGACGACATTCCTTACTGGTGTGACTCCAGCTTTAAACGCTACTGCGACGGGAATGGCGGCACCAGCGCTGCGACCGCAATTGCCTCCGCCTCCGCCGCGCTGATCTGGTCAATACACCCAGACTGGACTGCAAACCAGGTCCTCCGGGTCATGTTCGAAAGCGCGGGCCGGGGCGAGGACGGGAACAAGACCACCCTCAGCGAGTACTACGGCCACGGAATCGTCCGCCCCAACGCCCACATCAACCGCGGTCTCGGCAAGCCCGGAGACCCCGACGTCAGCCCGCTCACCGGCGAGCGGACGGATGGCTCACCAGCCCCCTCCACCCCGACTGCACCAGGTTCGTCACAAGCCCCGAAGGGCAAGCCCGGCGCCGACGCAGTCGTGGCAGGCTCCGGCAAGAGCGCAGAGGACGATGGTCAGTTGGGCCTCATCGTCGGCGGAGTCGTCGCCGTGGTCGTCCTCGCGGCCGGGGCGTTCGTCCTCGCGCGCAGGCGTCGCACCAGTTGATCCCGGCACTCACACCGACGTGGCGGTCGGCGCGTCCGCCCGCCCGGCTCACGCACACAACGGTGAGACACAGGCTCACCGAGAACCTCTAGAGAGGAACACCAACGCATGGCAGTCCAGAAGGTCAATGGCGTAGCCCTCAAGTCGTTGCAGGGCGAGCTCACGCACAACTTCGAGGACGTCAAGGGCCAGCTCCGCTCCCTGCAGGGCACCATCGACAGCCTCGAGGGCCGCTGGCAGGGTATCGGCGCCGGCGCGTTCAACGACAAGCAGGCCCAGATCAACCACCGCATGGTCCACATCGGCAAGCTTCTGCTGAAGTTCCAGGAGGCGATCGAGGCCGCCCGGACCATCGCCGGCAACACCGACGACGATGTCCTCCAGGCCATGCGTGGCGTCAACGTGGCCGACGGCTACGTCGGCGACGCCGGCGCCGAGAGGGCCGTCTCGAACATCGCGAAGCTCTGATATTTCCGCGGCCGTCATACGCACTCGGCCACCTCGCCACATTTACCACGTAATTGGAGGACCGCATGGCTCACGACAACGACACGATGGTCGTTACGTATGCCTCGCTCACGGAAGCAGCCGGAGAGATCCGGAAGCAGGCGAACAAGCTCGACCAGAGCCTCGAGGCCATTCAGGCGAAGATCCGCCAGGTCTCGGCGCTGTGGGAGGGTGAGGCGCGTGAGGCCTACAACACCGCCCAGGCCGACTGGGACAAGCAGGCCAAGGAGATCCACACCGCGCTGATGGAGATCGCCGGCCGGGTCGACGAGGCAGCTCCCGCCTACAAGGGCGGCGACAAGAGGGCCGCTCAGAACTTCATGTAGTAGGCGCTTCTTCAGTGAGACGGGGTGGGCGTGTGCGGGAGGCGCCCACCCCGCGAGCAAGAGTCAATGGTTGTTCATCGGTTGAGTACCACCGGCTTGGTGATGCCGGTTCGTCGCCCGGCCGGCTCTCCGTCAGATTGCTGTCATCCCAAGCGTCAGGATCCCAGGGCCACGGTCACGATGACCGCTGTGATCGCGCGGTCCAGCGATACTTGGTGGAGGATGCCGGACGAATGTGCCGCGAGGCCCCTCATCGTCGGCCGTTCCGTCATCGAGACAGGGATGCCGCACTCTTTTCGCCCTCCAGCCGCTGCACAGTGGCGCGCAGCCCGGCCCTCACCAACGGGTCGGCATATCGGCTTACCTCGTTGAGCGTGCCTCTGTGCCTGAGGGGTAGGGCGGCGCCTCGGAAGCGAGCACCCTCGGTGATTCGTACGCAGACGGACCGTGGCGAAAATCGACTCGATGGGACTCGTGGTCCGCAGGGGATCCAGTGCTCGGCGGGGAAGTCGTAGGACGCCGGAACCTCGTCCTCTTCATCGTCGATCTTCTTGACTGCCGTGGGGAACTTCGCTCCGTACGGCCTGGCGAATGCCTGGATGGCCTTTGCGACGTGGTCGCGGGCCTCGGGTTGCAGATGGCCCGGATGGCAATCTTCAGTCGCCGGCTTTGACCTCGACGATCCCAGCCGCGGCGGTCACCGTCCGCGGCTGGTGGTAGACGCTGCGGGCGACCAGGCGTCGGCCGTCGCCATCCCGCTCACCTGCCGACTCGGCCGGGTGGCTGCTGACGTCCGCTTCCAAGCGCGGAGGCAAGCACCGCCTGGTGCCCGCTGGCACGTCCTCGTCGATCAGGGATCCGACTGGCGTGGAACCGTCAGAGTTGACCACCGCGAGTACGGGCGTGCCTTTCCGACCGGTGCTGCGAACACCGGCCTGCTCATGGACTCAATCGACCACTCGGGAAGGTACGGCCTCCCAGGGTGATCCACAGGAATTGAACATGGCTCGCACCACGGCTCGTCGTGGTCGGGCCCGCCCCGTCCCGCCGTCGGAACGGAGCAGCGCTGCCGGTGGGGAGAACGGATAGCGGGGGGGGTTGGGGGCGGGGGGGGGCGGGGGGGGCGGGGGGGGGTGCAGTGGCAATGCCGTGTCAGATGCCGTGCTTCTTGAGGATCGCTTCGATATCGCTGAAGTCCTC
>NZ_JBHZCF010000006.1:432234-449150 GCF_042755225.1 Streptomyces sp. NPDC059169
CGTGGCTCCCGCCCCTCCCCCTTCCTTCTATAGAACGGGACCACTCTCGGGGGGGGAGACACGGCTTTCTTCTCCCCCCCCCCCCCCTCCCCCCCCCCCCCCAGCGCCGTGTCCACCCGCAGCCGATCATCCCGCGGCGGGACCCTGCCACCAACGGCGACCGGTCCGCCGTGAGAACGGGCTTGGACCTGTCCCGTGGAACCGGGTTCGCCTCACCCCGCGCCCTCCGGAGGCATGAGCCCCGTCTGCACCAGCGGATTGCCGCGCTGGCGCGAGACGAAGACGCCCCGGCCCGGGGGCATCGGACGCAGCCGGACGCCGCCGAGGACCTCGCCCTCCTGCGGGTCGCCGGAGAGGAGCACGCCCTGGGCGCCGAGTTCCATCATGCGCTGCATGAACGGTTCGTACGTGGCCCGGCTCGCACCGGCCGAGTTGCGGGCGATGATGAAGCGGACGCCGACGTCGCGCGCGAACGGCAGTTGCTCGGTGAGTCTTGCCAGCGGGTTGCCGCTCGACGTGGACACCAGGTCGTAGTCGTCGACCACCACGAACACCGACGGGCCGCGCCACCAGCTGCGGTCCCGCAGCTGTTGGGCCGTGACGTCCGCAGACGGGGTGCGCCGTTGCATGAGGTCGGCCAGCGCGTCGACGTGGTGCTCCATGGCGTTGGACATGGGGACGTACTCAGCCAGGTGAGTGGCAGGGGTGACGTCCAACAGCGCGCGCCTGTTGTCGATGACGAAGAACTTGCAGTCGTCCCCGTCGTACCGCTCGGTCAGTTGCTTGATGAGCAGCCGCAGCAGGTTCGACTTGCCCGATTCGCTCTCGCCGAACACCAGGAAGAACGGGTCGCGCTCGAAGTTGAGGTACGCCGGTTCCAGGTTGTTCTCGTCGATGGCGAATGCGATGCCGCGCTTCGGCTCCGCGAAGCCCGTCGGGAGGTTCTCCGCCGGCAGCTCCCGCGGCAGCAGCCGGACGGCCGGCGCCCCGGGCGCGGTCCAGTGCCGGGTGACCTCCTGCGCCATCGCGGCCGACGCCTCCGACAGGTCGCTGTCGGAGTTGATGCCGTCGATCCGTGGCACCGCCGCCATGAAGTGCAGCTTCTCCGGGGTCAGACCGCGGCCCGGCACACCGGTCGGGACGTTCACGGCGACCCTGCGGTCGATCTCGGAGTCCATCGTGTCGCCGAGCCTCAGCTCCAGCCGGTTCATCAGGTGGTCCTTGAGGTTCGCCCGGACCTCCATGGATCGCGACGCCGTGATGATCACGTGGATGCCATAGCCGAGGCCGCGCGCCGCGATGTCGACCACCGCGGGCTCCAGGCCTTCGTAGTCCGTGCGGAAGTTGCCCCAGCCGTCGACGACCAGGAACACGTCACCCCAGGGCTGTTCCGCCACCGAGATGTCGCCGCGCGCCCGGAGCCTGCGGTACGTGCCGATGGAGTCGATGCCGGCGCTGCGGAAGTACTCCTCCCGCCGCGTCAGGACGCCGTACACCTCGGACACCGTCCTGCGGACCCGCTCGGGGTCGAGGCGCGAGGCGACCCCGCCGACGTGCGGTAGGCCCGCGACGGCCGACAAGCCGCCACCGCCGAAGTCGAGGCCGTAGAACTGGACCTCGTGCGGGGTGTGCGTGAGGGCGAAACCCGAGATGATCGTGCGCAGCAGGGTCGACTTGCCCGACTGAGGGCCACCGACGATCTGCATGTGGCCCGCAGCCCCCGAGAAGTCCCGGTAGAGCGTGTCGCGGCGCTGCTCGTACGGCTTGTCGACCACGCCCAGCGGCACGACCAGCCGGCCCGCGCCCTCGAACCCGGGCTGCGTCAGACCGCGGTCCTGGACCGCGGCCAGTCCCGGCAGGAGCTCGTCCAACGGCGGCGGATTGTCGAGCGGAGGGAGCCAGACCTGGTGCGCCTCCACGCCGCGTCCCTCGAGCCGTCGCACGATCACGTCGAGCACCGAGTCGGCCAGCGCGTCGTCTTCGCTCGCACGCGCTGGGGGGACGTGCGCCTCGGTGGCCTGCTCGACGTAGCGCACGGGGACCGGGGCCGCCGTGAACGGAACCGGCCTGCGGTCTACCGGGAGCGGGCCGCCGGGGGTGGGCGCCTGGTGGGAGCTCGCCCGGTAGACCCCGGAGACGTACGCGGCCTTGAACCGGACCATCTCGTCCGTGCCGAACTTCAGGTAGCCGGAGCCGGGCACGTTCGGCAACTGGTACGCGTCGGGCACGCCCAGCGCCGCCCGCGACTCGGCAGCGGAGAAGGTGCGCAGGCCGATCCGGTACGACAGGTAGGTCTCCAAGCCGCGCAGCCGGCCCTCCTCCAGTCGCTGTGACGCCAACAGCAGGTGGACGCCGAGGGACCGTCCGATCCGGCCGATCTGCACGAACATCTCGATGAAGTCCGGCATGGCGGTGAGGAGTTCGCTGAACTCGTCGATCACCAGGACCAGGGACGGGATGGGCTGCAGCGCGGCCCCCGCGGCTCGCGCCTTCTCGTAGTCGTGGATGTTGGCGTAGTTGCCGGCGTCGCGCAGCAGCTCCTGCCGGCGGTTCAGCTCGCCCCGGATGGAGTCGCCCATGCGGTCGACGAGCGTGAGGTCGTCCGCGAGGTTGGTGATCACGGCGGCGACGTGCGGCATCTGTGACATGCCGGCGAAGGTGGCACCGCCCTTGAAGTCCGCGAGGACGAAGTTGAGCGTCTCCGACGAATGCGTGACGGCGAGACCCAGGACCAGCGTGCGCAGCAGTTCGGACTTGCCGGAACCGGTAGCACCGACGCACAGTCCGTGCGGGCCCATGCCCTCCTGCGCCGCCTCCTTGAGGTCGAGCATGACCGGGGCGCCGTCCTCGCCCACACCGATGGGTACGCGCAGCCGCTCCGCCTGGGACCGGGGCCGCCAGGTGCGACCGACGTCGACGGAAGAGGCGTCGCCCAGGTTCAGCAGATCGGTGAACTCGAGGTTGGCGAGGAGTGGTTCGTCGTCGTCCCCACCCATGGCGACCCGGAGCGGGGCCAGTTGGCGGGCGAGCGCCTCGGCGGCCTCGATGCTCAGCCGGTCCGGAGTGCCGTCGTACACCAGGCCGTGTCCGGACTCCAGCTGCAGCGAGTCGGGGTGCACCACGACGGACAAGCCGCCGCGCATACCGCTGACGTCGCCAGGGATGACCTCGATCACCGTCACCCCCTGCAGTCCCTCCGCGGCGGCGAGCGCCGACATGGGGGGTACCGACTGGCCGTCCAGCACGATCACGAGGTGCGGCTGGTCGAGCAGCGGGTGGCCGTCCCCCTGGAAGCGGGGGCGCCCTTCGAGGTGCCCGGCGAGCATCTCCTCGAGTTCGTGGGCGTCGGTGGTGATGAGGCGTCGGCTGCCCGCGCCGTCGGCGGCACCGGAGGCCTGGACGTGCGGGAGCCATTTCGCCCATTCCCACTGCGCGGCCGCGGTCGGTGCGGCGGCGACGGCGACGACCAGGTCTTCCGGCGAGTGCAGGGCGGCGAGCGAGCCCACCATGGCGCGGGCCGCGGATCGCACGGACTCCGCTTCCCCGCTCACCGTCAAGTGATAGAAGGCGCGCAGCGAGACCGCCATCGGCAGTCCGTCGAGCGTGCCGTGGACAGTCAGGAACTTCTGCATGGCCCCTGCGGTGAGGGGTTCCAGCTCGTCCACCGGGGCGGTTTCGGCGGCAACGAGCGGAGTGGCGAGCTGCTGGCTGCCGAGGCCGATGCGCACCTGTCCGAAGTCGTCGTCGCCGACGCGGCGCTCCCACACCCTGCTTCCGTCGGCGACGAGCGCCCACAACTGCTCCGGGGACGGGTGCAGGTAGTACTGCGCGTCGCGCTGGAGGCGCGCGGTGCGCAGGACCGTCCGCCGGGTCTGGGTCAGGTACTTGAGGTAGTCGCGTCTCAGGTCGGCGAGTTGTCCCTGCGTCCCGCGCCGGTAGCGCACGAGCATGGCGATGCCCATGGCGACCGTGGACGCGATCATCACCATGCCCATGATCCGCATGATCGGATTCGGGGTCATGAAGAAGAACACGACGGAACCGCCCATGCCCAGCATCGGCAGCAACTGCATGAGCGCACCCTCCTGCTGGCCTCTCGGCAGCTCGGGTGGCGGTTGCAGGTGCACCGGCTCTCCGGGCACTTCGGACGGCAGGACCCGTGGTGGGCGCTTGACGACGATCTGACTCACAGCTCACCAATTCCCTTGCCGGACGGAAATGTTCCTATCGGCGCCCCCGTGGCGACGGTTCCATCCGCGGGGAGGGATCCTACTTGCGAAGGGGTGAACGGCCGGGCGGTAGGGTGGCGCGACGCATTTGCGCTCGCATGAACTACCGCAAAAAAACGGTCATTCGAAGCACAACGGCAGCCCTAGGCTCCATGAAGACCACGAGGGGAAGCAGCAGGTGAGTATGACGGCCCCAGCGGCGGCCACCGGATCCGGCCAGCCGGGTCCCGCCACCCCGTCCGGCAGCGGAACCGGATTCTGCCGCGTCACGGTCGTGGCGCCCGACGGCCGCGTGGACGTGGCGCTGCCCGACGACATCGCGGTCGCCGACCTCTACCCGGAGGTCCTCCGCCTGTCCGGCCAGAGTCCCGAGGCGGGCGCGCCGGTCGGGTACCACCTGGTGCGCCGTGACGGCACCGTGCTCGACGGTGCACGCTCGCTGGGCGCTCAGCGGATCCTCGACGGTGAGCTGCTGTCCCTGCGACCCTTCGCCGAGTCGCTGCCCCCGGCCGTCTTCGACGACGTGTCCGACGCGGTCGCCTCGGCGGTGGCCCGGGACCGCACGTTGTGGAGCGACGGCTTGATGCGCGGGGCGGGGCTCCTCGGTGGCGCGGTCCTGCTGGTACTGCTCGCGTTCGTCCTGTGGACGGCCGACCCACGGCACGACATGCACGGCCTGCCGGGGATCCTGGCGGCGGTCACCGGCGGCCTGCTCCTGGCGCTCGCGTGCGTGCGGGCACGGGTGTACGACGACCGGGGCTCGGCTGTCGCCCTCGGTCTCGGCGCGATGGCGAACGCGGGTGTCGCTGCGGCCGGCCTGCTGCCCCTCGCCGAGGGGCAGGGCGTCGGCCGGCTCCAGTTCCTGCTCGCCTGCGCTGCCGTGCTGGTGGTCTCGGTGATCCTGATGATGGTCGCCCCCGGTGGCGACGGCCCCTTCGTCGCGTTCGTGTTCGCCGCGGCGGTCGGCGCGGTGGTGACCTTCGTCGCGACCATGACGGGGATGGAGCCGGCCGAGACCGCCGCGGTGTGCTCGCCGCTCGCCGTCGGGGCCCTCGCTTTCCTGCCGGGCCTGTCCACCCGCTTCGCCCGCCTCCCCATCGGCTTCGAACCCCCGCGCACCGCGGTGGGCGGCTACGGGGCCGAGCCCGCTCCCCAGGGGCCGGTGGACGCGGACCGCATCGCCGCCCAGGCCCGGCGGGGCCACGAACTGCTGGTCGGGCTGGTGGGTGGCTGCGCCCTGGTCGCCGTCGGGGCGTCCGCGGTGCTCGGTTTCTCCGACGACGTGTGGGGGCAGCTGCTCGCCCTCGTCACCGGGATCGCCATGCTCATGCGCGCCCACCTCTTCCGCTACACGGCCCAGGTCGGCTGCGCGCTCGCAGCGGGCCTCGGCTCGCTGGTGCTGCTCGGGCTCGGGTTGTGCCTGAATCCGCCGGCCGGCCTGGTGCGCGACGCCCTGAGGGGTGACGGCGCGGCCCTGGATATCCGTACGGTCTGGCTCGCCGCCGCGGTCGCCGGCGTCGCCGCACTGATCATCGCGATCGGTCTGATCGTCCCCCGCAAGGGCGTCACCCCCTTCTGGGGGCGCTTCCTGGAGGTGGCCGAGACCGGTGTGCTCCTCACGCTCGTACCGCTGTGCCTGGCGGTCTTCGACGTCTACCACTCCATCCGCGCACTGACTTCCTGAGGCGAGCTGGTACGCTGTGTGACGGCCGTTTGTGTACGCGATCCCGGGATGCCTTCGGAGCCGAAGGCCCCCAAGGCCTGGAAAGGCCCTGAGGACCCTGGGTGCAGCGCTCATCGCGCCTCCGCCTCCGAGTCACGGAAGCTCCCCTGAGACACAGACCAGGGGCACTCGTGGGCGCATCGAACACCTAGAGGAGTACCGAGTGTCTCTCGACGCCGCTACGAAGAAGCAGATCATGGCCGAGTTCGGCACCAAGGAGGGCGACACCGGCTCCCCCGAGGTCCAGGTCGCGCTGCTCTCGCGCCGCATCTCCGACCTGACCGAGCACCTCAAGACCCACAAGCACGACCACCACTCCCGTCGTGGTCTGCTGATCCTGGTCGGTCAGCGCCGCCGCCTGCTGCAGTACCTGGCCAAGAAGGACATCCAGCGCTTCCGTACGCTGGTTGACCGCCTCGGCATCCGCCGTGGTGCGGCGGGCGCGAAGTAAGACGCCGTGGAGGGAGCGGTTCCCACTCTTAGGGGGCCGCTCCCTTTGCTGTACGTGCGGTCCCGGGGCCAACCTCAGTAACCTGGTCGCACAACGCAAGAACGTCGTACCCGCCGTCCCCGGAGGACGCGGTACGCGAAGACAACGCAATACCGAACGAGGAGGAGCGCCCCTCCGCCGCCGGTCCTCGGTAGTGGCCCCCGGAACCCATCACCCGGGTGCTTCGATCGAAGACCGGCCCGCACACAAGGCGCGCTTCTCCACCACCGTCCCCCCGCCACACGGGCCCGGGGACGCAGACGAGGAGATATCGCTAGTGGAGAACGAGACCCACTACGCCGAGGCCGTCATCGACAACGGCTCCTTCGGCACCCGTACCATCCGCTTCGAGACGGGCCGCCTGGCCAAGCAGGCCGCCGGTTCCGCCGTGGCGTACCTGGACGACGACACCATGGTGCTGTCGGCCACCACCGCGTCCAAGAACCCCAAGGACCAGCTGGACTTCTTCCCTCTGACGGTCGACGTCGAGGAGCGGATGTACGCCGCGGGCAAGATCCCCGGCTCGTTCTTCCGCCGCGAGGGCCGTCCGTCCGAGGACGCGATCCTGACCTGCCGCCTGATCGACCGCCCGCTGCGCCCGTCCTTCAGGAAGGGCCTGCGCAACGAGATCCAGATCGTCGAGACGATCATGGCGCTCAACCCCGACCACCTCTACGACGTGGTCGCGATCAACGCCGCCTCCTGCTCCACGCAGCTGGCCGGCCTGCCCTTCTCCGGCCCCATCGGCGGCACCCGCGTCGCGCTGATCAAGGGCCAGTGGGTGGCCTTCCCGACCCACACCGAGCTCGAGGACGCCGTCTTCGACATGGTGGTCGCGGGCCGCGTCCTGGAGGACGGCGACGTCGCCATCATGATGGTCGAGGCCGAGGCCACCGAGAAGACGGTCGAGCTCGTCAAGGGCGGTGCCGAGGCGCCGACCGAGGAGGTCGTCGCCGCCGGTCTCGAGGCCGCGAAGCCCTTCATCAAGGTCCTCTGCAAGGCCCAGGCGGACCTCGCCGCGAAGGCTGCCAAGCCGACCGGCGAGTTCCCCGTCTTCCTCGAGTACCAGGACGACGTCCTGGAGGCGCTCACCGCCGCGGTCAAGAGCGAGCTCTCCCAGGCCCTCACCATCGCCGGCAAGCAGGACCGCGAGGCCGAGCTGGACCGCGTCAAGGCGATCGCCGCCGAGAAGCTCCTGCCGGAGTTCGAGGGCCGCGAGAAGGAGATCTCCGCCGCGTACCGCTCGCTGACCAAGTCCCTGGTCCGCGAGCGCGTGATCAAGGAGAAGAAGCGCATCGACGGTCGCGGCGTCACGGACATCCGTACGTTGGCCGCCGAGGTCGAGGCGATCCCGCGGGTGCACGGTTCCGCCCTGTTCGAGCGTGGCGAGACCCAGATCCTGGGTGTCACCACCCTCAACATGCTCCGCATGGAGCAGCAGCTGGACACCCTTTCCCCGGTGACCCGCAAGCGCTACATGCACAACTACAACTTCCCGCCGTACTCCGTCGGTGAGACCGGCCGCGTCGGTTCTCCGAAGCGCCGCGAGATCGGTCACGGCGCCCTCGCCGAGCGCGCCATCGTGCCGGTGCTGCCGAGCCGCGAGGAGTTCCCGTACGCGATCCGCCAGGTGTCCGAGGCCCTCGGCTCCAACGGTTCGACGTCCATGGGCTCGGTGTGCGCCTCCACCATGTCGCTGCTGAACGCCGGTGTGCCGCTGAAGGCCCCCGTCGCGGGCATCGCCATGGGCCTGATCTCCCAGGAGATCGAGGGCAAGACGCACTACGTCGCCCTGACCGACATCCTCGGTGCGGAGGACGCCTTCGGCGACATGGACTTCAAGGTCGCCGGTACGAAGGAGTTCGTCACCGCCCTCCAGCTGGACACCAAGCTGGACGGCATCCCAGCCTCCGTCCTGGCCGCGGCCCTCAAGCAGGCCCGCGACGCCCGCCTCCACATCCTCGACGTGATGATGGAAGCGATCGACACCCCGGACGAGATGTCGCCGAACGCCCCGCGGATCATCACCGTCAAGATCCCCGTCGACAAGATCGGTGAGGTCATCGGCCCCAAGGGCAAGATGATCAACCAGATCCAGGAGGACACCGGCGCCGAGATCACGATCGAGGACGACGGCACCATCTACATCGGTGCCGCCGACGGCCCGGCCGCCGAGGCCGCCCGCGCCACGATCAACGGCATCGCCAACCCGACCATGCCGGAGGTCGGCGAGCGCTACCTGGGCACGGTCGTCAAGACCACCACCTTCGGTGCGTTCGTCTCCCTGCTCCCCGGCAAGGACGGCCTGCTGCACATCTCGCAGATCCGCAAGCTCGCCGGCGGCAAGCGCGTGGAGAACGTCGAGGACGTGGTGGGCGTGGGCCAGAAGGTCCAGGTCGAGATCGCCGAGATCGACCAGCGCGGCAAGCTCTCCCTGATCCCCGTGATCGAGGGCGAGGAAGGCGCTGAGGACGAGAAGGACGACGCCGCCAAGTGACGTCACGTAGTTCCAGGACGACGGCCCGCACCTCTTCGCAGGTGCGGGCCGTCGCCCGTACCCAAACGCTCCTCGAGGGTCAGCACGGCATCGGCACGGTACGCCGGACGATTCTCCCCGGCGGGCTGCGCGTCGTCACCGAGACGCTGCCGTCCGTACGGTCGGCCACCTTCGGCATCTGGGCGCACGTCGGGTCCCGTGACGAGACGCCCTCGCTCAACGGGGCGACCCACTACCTGGAGCACCTGCTCTTCAAGGGCACGCAACGGCGCTCCGCCCTCGACATCTCCGCCGCGCTCGACGCGGTCGGCGGCGAGATGAACGCGTTCACGGCGAAGGAGTACACCTGCTACTACGCACGTGTGCTCGACACCGATCTGCCGCTGGCGATCGACGTCGTCTGCGACATGCTCACCGGCTCGCTGATCCTCGACGAGGACGTCGACGCCGAGCGCGGAGTCATCCTCGAAGAGATCGCGATGACCGAGGACGACCCCGGTGACGTCGTCCACGACCTCTTCGCGCACACGATGTTCGGCGACACCCCGCTGGGCCGCCCGGTCCTTGGCACCGTCGACACCATCAACGCACTGAGTCGTTCCCAGATCACCCGTTTCTACAAGAAGCACTACGACCCGACGCACCTGGTCGTCGCAGCCGCAGGGAACATCGACCACGCCACGGTCGTGCGGCAGGTGCGCAGGGCCTTCGAGCGGGCAGGGGCCCTGACCCGCACCGATGCCAAGCCGGTCGTCCCGCGTGACGGGTCCAAGGCGCTGAAGACCGCGGGGCGCGTCGAACTGCTCGGCCGCAGGACCGAGCAGGCCCACGTGGTCCTGGGCATGCCGGGGCTGCCCCGTACGGACGAGCGCCGCTGGTCCCTCGGCGTACTGAACACCGCCCTCGGCGGCGGCATGTCCTCGCGGCTCTTCCAGGAGGTCCGTGAGAAGCGGGGCCTCGCGTACAGCGTGTACTCGTACACGTCCGGCTTCGCCGACTGCGGACTCTTCGGCGTCTACGCCGGGTGCCGGCCCAGCCAGGTCCACGACGTCCTCAAGATCTGCCGCGGCGAACTCGACCGGGTCGCCCACGAGGGATTGACGGACGACGAGATCGACCGCGCCATCGGCCAGCTCTCCGGTTCCACCGTCCTCGGCCTCGAGGACACCGGTGCGCTCATGAACCGCATCGGGAAGAGCGAGCTGTGCTGGGGCTCCCAGATGTCGGTCGATGACATGCTCGCGAACATAGCCGCCGTCACGCCCGACGATGTCCGCGCCGTCGCCCGCGAAGTCCTGGGGCAGCGCCCCTCGCTCTCGGTGATCGGGCCGCTGAAGGACAAGCAGGCCGACCGCCTGCACGAAACCGTCTCCTAGATCCGTCTCGCAGAGAGAGCAGAGCAATGAGCAAGCTGCGCGTGGCCGTCCTCGGAGCCAAGGGCCGTATCGGATCCGAGGCGGTACGGGCCGTCGAGGCGGCCGAGGACATGGAACTCGTCGCCGCGCTCGGCCGGGGCGACAAGCTGGAGACGCTGGCCGAGGCCGGCGCCCAGGTCGTGGTCGAGCTGACCACCCCCGCTTCGGTGATGGGCAACCTCGACTTCCTCGTGCGCCACGGCATCCACGCGGTGGTCGGCACGACGGGCTGGACCGACGAGCGCCTCGCCCACCTGCGGACCACCTTGGACGCCTCCCCGGAGACCGGTGTGCTGATCGCACCCAACTTCTCCATCGGCGCGGTCCTCACCATGAAGTTCGCCGCCCAGGCGGCACGCTACTTCGAGTCGGTCGAGGTCGTGGAGCTCCACCACCCGAACAAGGCGGACGCTCCCTCCGGCACCGCCACCCGTACTGCCCAGCTGATCGCCGCCGCCCGTGCCGAGGCCGGTTGCGCACCGCAGCCCGATGCCACCGTGACGGCACTGGAAGGAGCCCGGGGCGCGGACGTCGACGGGGTGCCCGTGCACGCCGTACGACTCCGGGGGCTGCTCGCCCACCAAGAGGTCATGCTCGGTGGCGAGGGCGAGACCCTCACGATCCGGCACGACTCCCTGCACCACAAGAGCTTCATGCCCGGCATCCTGCTCGGCGTGCGCCGCGTGGTGAGCACCCCCGGGCTGACCTTCGGCCTGGAACACTTCCTCGACCTCGAGTGAGCACCGGCACCATGCGCGCGAAGATCTCTTACGTCATCACGGCTGCCGTCCTGGTGGTCTACTTCGGCCTGGTCGGCAGCCGGGGGGTGATGCTGATCCAGCACGGCACCCTGCTCACCGTGACCTTCGGCGTCGCGGTGCTGATCCTGCCGGTGATCGGTCTGTGGTTCCTCTGGAAGAACACGCAGTTCGTCCGGAGGGCCAACGCCCTCGCCGCCGAGCTCGACGCGGAGGGCGGGCTCCCGGTCGACGAACTGGTCCGTACCCCGGCCGGTCGGATCGACCGCGATTCCGCGGACGCCGTCTTCGCCAAGCGGCGGGCGGAGACGGAGGACTCCCCGGACGACTGGCGCTGCTGGTTCCGACTGGCCGTCGCCTACCACGACGCCAGGGACACCCCGCGGGCCCGCAAGGCGATGCAGCGTGCCATCGCCCTGCACGAAGGGAAGCCCGTCAGGGCGTGAGTCCGCTTCCGCCTCGTCCGGGGCGACGGGAGGACCGTTGCTCCGGACCAGACGGCAGTCAGCCCGACCGCGAAGGGCGGTATTCGGCTCCCCATGCCTCAATGGTGTCCGCCGCCCGGTCGAAGGCTTCGATCCGGGCGAGGAAGTCCGCATTGTGATCAGTGAGCAGCGCGAGCGCCTCGCCGGACGCGCGGACGAGTTGGAGTTCCTGGCCCTGGACCGTACGCGGCAGCCCCAGCCAGCGCACCGGCTGCTGCACCGTGCGCAACGTTGCGACCTGGTCCCACGCCACGGTCCTGGTGGGGAAGAAGGACACGCGGCGTAGTCCGTGCTTGCTCACCCAGACGCCCATGCGCAGAAGGCGGAGCGCCGACGCGATCAGCAAGGCCGCGACGCCGACGCACACCCCTGCGCCGCCCAACGCACCGGCGAAAGCGACGATCATGGCTGCCAGCAGGACGAACGACGCGAGCAGCAGGATCAGGGCCGCTGCCCCCACCCGCCAGGGCCCGGGCCGGTACGGTCGCCGCCACTCGTCATGGTCGTCATACGCGAGGGCGGCGAGCTCGTCGTCCGCCTCGTCGAAGGCGCGGTCCGCCGTCAGGAAGGGCAGGGGCACGGCTGATCCTCACTGGTTTACGACGAAAGGACTGTGTCTCGTGAGGCTATCGAGGTGCCTGATGCCGGACCACCCCAGGGGTGCGTACGGGTCAGCGGGCGTCCGTACCGACGGACTGCTGTGCCTGGGAGGGTGACTTCGGCGCTGCCGGAGCTTCCATCGCGGGCAGCCCGAAGAGCAGCGAACCGCCCAGCCCGGCCACGATGGTCAGGCCGAGCAACGTGCGGCCGACGAGCTGGGAGGTGCTGGGACGCCGCCGGGGCGGTGCGGAGACGTTGCTGCGGAAGCGGTTGGCCTCGGCGACGAACGCGAAGGGAACGGCCTCTCGCCGGCTGAACATGGCGGGTACTCCTTGAGATGTCAAAGGTGTGGCTACCGGTAATGACGAGCGGGACGTGTATCGGGTGCCCGATTCCAGTGAATTGACCGGTAACGATTGGGACACCACGTCCCTCCCCCGAGCCATCGGGAGAGGCCCGCAGAAAGGCCCGTAGAGTGGTCGCCGCCCTGCGACGCAACTGGAAGGACCCCCGCCGGTGACCGATCACCGTCCCGATACCAAGCCCAGCTTCCGCAGCGACGTCACCGTCGACCTGGTGAAGCACACCGCCGGCGACTCCGACGTGCTGTGGGCGGCCCGGGTCTCCACGGCCGGCGAGCAGTCCCTGGAGGAGCTCTCCAAGGACCCGGAGCGCTCGAAGGGGCTCATCAACTATCTGATGCGGGACCGCCACGGCAGCCCCTTCGAGCACAACTCGATGACCTTCTTCATCAGCGCCCCGATCTTCGTCTTCCGCGAGTTCATGCGGCACCGCGTCGGCTGGTCGTACAACGAGGAGTCCGGACGCTACCGGGAGCTCCAGCCGGTCTTCTACGTCCCCGACGAGTCGCGCAAACTGGTGCAGGAGGGCCGCCCCGGCAAGTACGTCTTCGTCGAGGGCACCCAGGCGCAGCAGGAGCTGACCGGTCGGGTGATGGAAGACTCGTACCGCCAGGCGTACGAGTCCTACCAGGAGATGCTCTCGGCCGGAGTGGCCCGTGAGGTCGCCCGCTCGGTCCTCCCCGTGGGCCTCTACTCGTCGATGTACGCCACGTGCAACGCCCGCTCGCTGATGCACTTCCTGGGTCTGCGGACCCAGCACGAGTCCGCGAAGGTCCCTTCCTTCCCGCAGCGGGAGATCGAGATGGTCGGTGAGCGGATGGAGCAGCACTGGGCCAAGCTCATGCCGCTCACCTACGCCGCCTTCAACGCCAACGGACGCATCGCTCCGTAGAGCACAGATGTACGGTCAGCCTTACTCGGTGTCCGTATTGCGGCGTTTCGAGAAGTTCATCTAGGCTGATCAAACGGACCCGGCACTGCCTGAACCCCCGAGCAGGCAGTGCCGGGCTCCGCAGCCTCCGGCATACGTCACGTCCCCCAAGGGGGTGCTGTGCACGGAGCAGCGAGTAGCGTGTTACCCATGGCTCCGATCTCCACTCCGCAGACCCCCTTCGGGCGGGTCCTCACCGCCATGGTCACGCCGTTCACGGCGGACGGCGCACTTGACCTCGACGGCGCGCAGCGGCTCGCCACCCACCTGGTGGACGCCGGTAACGACGGCCTGATCGTCAACGGAACCACTGGTGAGTCCCCGACCACCAGCGACGTGGAGAAAGACCAGCTCGTGCGGGCCGTACTGGACGCGGTGGGCGACAGGGCCCACGTCGTCGCCGGAATCGGCACCAACGACACCCGGCACAGCACCGAGCTCGCCCGTGCCGCCGAGCGCGCCGGCGCGCACGGCCTGCTCGCCGTGACGCCGTACTACAACAAGCCTCCTCAGGAGGGTCTGTACCGGCACTTCTCGGCCATCGCCGATGCCACCGGTCTCCCCGTGATGCTGTACGACATCCCCGGCCGCAGCGGTGTCCCGATCGACACCGAGACGATCGTCCGCCTCGCGGAGCACCCGCGTATCGTCGCCAACAAGGACGCCAAGGGCGACCTCGGCCGCGCCAGCTGGGCCATCGCCCGGAGCGGACTCGCCTGGTACTCGGGCGACGACATGCTCAACCTGCCCCTCCTCTCGGTCGGTGCCGTCGGCTTCGTCTCCGTCGTCGGTCACGTCGTCACCCCCGAGCTGTGCGCTCTCGTCGAGGCCTACACCGCGGGCGACGTCCAGAAGGCGACCGAGATCCACCAGAAGCTGCTCCCGGTCTTCACCGGCATGTTCCGGACCCAGGGCGTCATCACGACCAAGGCCGCGCTCGCGCTGCAGGGTCTGCCCGCGGGACCACTGCGCCTGCCCCTCGTCGAGCTGACCGAGGTCGAGACCGCACAGCTCAAGATCGATCTCGAGGCCGGCGGGGTACAGCTGTAACCACGGACTTCACAACTGAATACGAACCAACTGAATACGAACGACAAAGACGACAACAGCAAGTGCACGAATGTCATGCGCGCCACGTGCCCAAGCGGTACGTGGCGCGTCTGGTGAGGAGAGTCTTTTGAGTCATCCGCATCCCGAACTCGGCGCTCCGCCGAAGCTCCCCCGCGGTGGCCTGCGCGTCACGCCCCTCGGCGGTCTCGGCGAGATCGGCCGCAACATGACGGTCTTCGAGTACGACGGCCGACTCCTGATCGTCGACTGCGGTGTGCTCTTCCCCGAGGAGGAGCAGCCCGGAATCGACCTGATCCTGCCGGACTTCACCACGATCCGGGACCGCCTCGACGACATCGAGGGCATCGTGCTCACGCACGGCCACGAGGACCACATCGGAGGCGTGCCCTACCTACTGCGCCTGAAGCCGGACATCCCGCTCATCGGCTCCAAGCTGACCCTCGCCCTGATCGAGGCCAAGCTCCAGGAGCACCGGATCCGGCCGTACACCCTCGAAGTCGCCGAGGGGAACCGTGAGCGCATCGGCCCGTTCGACTGCGAGTTCATCGCGGTCAACCACTCCATCCCCGACGCCCTCGCCGTGGCCATCCGTACCCCCGCGGGGATGGCCGTCCACACGGGCGACTTCAAGATGGACCAGCTGCCGATGGACGGTCGCCTCACCGACCTGCACTCCTTCGCACGTCTGAGCGAGGAAGGCATCGACCTCCTGCTGGCCGACTCGACCAACGCCGAGGTCCCCGGCTTCGTGCCCGCCGAGCGCGACATCTCCAACGTGCTGCGGGGAGTCTTCGCGGGCGCCCAGAAGCGCATCATCGTGGCCAGTTTCGCCAGTCACGTGCACCGCATCCAGCAGATCCTCGACGCGGCGCACGAGTACGGCCGCAAGGTCGCGTTCGTCGGCCGATCGATGGTCCGCAACATGGGCATCGCCCGCGACCTGGGGTACCTCAAGGTGCCGGCCGGACTCGTCGTGGACGTCAAGACGCTGGACGACCTGCCCGACCACGAGGTCGTACTGGTATGCACGGGATCCCAGGGCGAGCCGATGGCGGCCCTCTCCCGCATGGCCAACCGCGACCACCAGATCCGCATCGTCCAGGGTGACACCGTCATCCTGGCGTCGTCCCTCATCCCGGGCAACGAGAACGCGGTCTACCGCGTGATCAACGGTCTCACCCGGTGGGGTGCGAACGTCGTCCACAAGGGCAACGCCAAGGTCCACGTCTCCGGCCATGCCTCGGCTGGTGAACTCCTGTACTTCTACAACATCTGCAAGCCGAAGAACCTGATGCCGGTCCACGGCGAATGGCGCCACCTCCGGGCCAATGCCGAGCTCGGAGCGCTGACGGGTGTCCCGAAGGACCACATCGTCATCGCGGAGGACGGCGTGGTCGTCGACCTCGTCGACGGCAAGGCCAAGATCACGGGCAAGGTCCAGGCCGGCTACGTGTACGTGGACGGTCTCTCGGTCGGTGACGTCACCGAGTCCTCGCTGAAGGACCGCCGCATCCTCGGAGACGAGGGCATCATCTCGGTCTTCGTGGTCGTCGACTCGACGACCGGGAAGATCGTGGGTGGACCGAACATCCACGCACGGGGCTCCGGCATCGAGGACGGCGCTTTCGACGCGGTGATCCCCAAGATCGAGGAAGCGATCCACAGGTCCGCGGCCGACGGGGTTTCCGAGCCCCACCAACTGCAGCAGCTCATCCGGCGTTCGATCGGCAAATGGGTCTCCGACACCTACCGTCGGCGTCCGATGATCCTTCCGGTCGTGGTCGAGGTCTGAGGCGGCCGCACACGGCAGCAGTACGGGAGCGGAGTCCCGATTTGCATCGGGCGCTCCGCTCCAGTACGTTTACGGCTCCGCCTGAGCGAAGTCCGGGGCACCACCGTGTGCTCGGAACCGACATGCTCAACGAGGCGGGGAATTCCGACTCAGAATCTCTGATAAAGTCGGTATCGCCGAAAGGCAAAAGGCCCTCCAACGGCCACCGGAAACGAAATCCGAACCGGGAACGGAACGGAAAAAGAATCTGGTAAGGTTGGAAACATCGAAGGGAAGCGCCCGGAGGAAAGCCCGAGAGGGTGAGTACGAAGGAAGCGTCCGTTCCTTGAGAACTCAACAGCGTGCCAAAAGTCAACGCCAGATATGTTGATACCCCGTCTCCATGTGTGGAGATGTGGTTCCTTTGAAAGTCCTGCCGGACTGTGTTCGGTAGGCAGACACAGCGAGGACGCTGTGTGCGATCGGGATTATTCCTCCTGGTCGCACCGCTCTCGTGGTGTTCGCCGGGATAGCCCGGAAGCATTCACGGAGAGTTTGATCCTGGCTCAGGACGAACGCTGGCG
>NZ_JBHZCF010000007.1:0-72310 GCF_042755225.1 Streptomyces sp. NPDC059169
TCCGAAGGCAAACGACACCATCAGGCCCTGATCGCTCTGGCCCGCCGCAAGATCAACGTTCTCTACGCCATCCTGCGCGACCAACGCCCCTACGAAGCCCGGCCACCTCTTCGTCTCGTAGCTTGACAACAGCATTAGGCAGCGTCCACCGGGGCGGACTCACCGCGGTGGGCTGCGTGGTGGGCGCGGATGCGCTCGGTCTTGTCCGACACCTCAGCAGGGTCGACAGGGCCGTGCTCCGCTTCAGCGGCGGCGATGTACTCGTCGATGGCCTCGCGCTGGAGCTGTCGCTGCACGGCCTCCTCGATATAGGAGGAGACGCCTTGCTTGCCGGCGCACGCGGATGGCCTCCAGGGTCTCGGCTCGGTCCTCCGCGGTGATTACCGGCGACCGGCGGCGAGTCTGCAGAGGCGGTCGCCGATGACGGAAACGCCCGGACGGGGCTCGTTCTCGTAGTACCAGGGCTTGCGTCGGCGCATCAGTGCCTCACCGTGCTCGCTCCAGGTGAATCCGGGTTTCCGCAGGAGCCTCCGGAACACCTCGTCGACGGTCTCCGGGTGGGCGGCGGCCAGGCGTCGGATCGGCAACGGCGCGATCGTCTCCTCGCGCAGATACGAGCGCAGCAGATCCTGATGACGCCTGCGCCCCGTGAGGGTGGGGTCCGCGAAGAGGTGCAGCAACGTCCCGTAGTCCGCGTAGAAGTTGAGCCCGTCGACCTGGTCGTAGATGACACCGACGGTGTCCGAGTCCGCCAGTTCCCTCGGGAATTCGAAGACGGGCAGGTCCAGGCCAGGGAGCCGCCCGCGTCGGGCACGGCCGGGCTGTTCGGCGATGGCGACCTCCTGGCGGTGGCGGTAGTAGGCGTTGAGGAGGTCCTCAGCTTCAGCAGGCGGAAGGACCAACTCATCGCCGCCGCAGAACTCGACGAAGGCGGCCCGATCCTCCCTCATCCGCTGCCACCCCTGCTCGATCTTGTCTGGGTTGCGGAAAACCAGCTCGGGATGGCCGGTGGCCAGTTCGAGCGCCGCCTGAGCAATATCGGTGGCACTGGATCTGGGGTAGTACGACATCGCCCCGGTCACCAGCCACGCCCCGTCGGCCGAGTGGACGGGTACCAGGCAGGTATGAAGGAATCCTCCCTTGGCCACTCCGCGGAACGCCGCCCGCCCGACATTCGAGTGCGTGCGGTACTCCAGGTCATCGACCAGGTTCAGCAGGACGACGGCATCGCCGTCCTTGCGCTGGATCTCGAAAATGCCCTCGACCGGGTCACGCCAGCCGAGCACCATCTCCCGGTCGGACGGGGTCAAGTCCTTCCGTCCGGCAACGAACCGGTCCACCACGGTCGAACCGTCCGGCAGGCGGTACCGCAGGATGAAGTGGTCGGTGATCCGGATGGCCTCACCCTCGTCCAACTGCCGTGCAGGCCCCGCGGCCTCCAGCAGGAGAGGCGTCAACCACCGGTCAAAGCGAGCGCTCTGAGCGAAAGTGACCAGTTGCCCTTTCAACTCGGCGCTGCGCTCAATGAGGCCGGCCAGTGGTGGTCCACCCGCGCCCTGTACGGCGTCAGCCACGTTCAGCCCTTTCTTGCAAGCCAGTTCCGCATGAAGTGAGGGGTACCCGGCCTCAACCGGCCCAATGGCGGTACGCCTCGATCCACTCCGCGCCTTCGGGCGCGGGGGCGGGCAACGGCAGGTCAAGGATGCCGATCGACTGCCGGACGCGGCCACGCGAGCACAGGGCGACGACTCTGCCGTCCGGCGCGAGGGCGACGCCGCGCACCGTCACCTCGACGCCGAGAACCACGGTGACGAAGGGCAGGCCGAGGCGCTCCTCGAGCATGGTGAACAGACCGGTCCGCTGTTCGTCCTCGCCGTAGGCGTCCACCGTCGCCTCTTCGATCATGGCCTCGATTTCGGCCCTACCCAGTGTGCCCACGACGCCACGGTAGCGACCCCCATCGCGACGCCGACGTGGCTTCCCGAATCTGCTTCGTCGGTATACCCGTGATATCCGTGGCAGCGGAAAGCCCGCGTATCGTCGGGGTCATGCGTCTGAGCACGGTGATCCTCCCCATCCACCGATGGGCCGAAGGACAGAAGATCTGGCGGCGGGCCGAAGACCTCGGGTTCCATGCCGCGTACACGTACGACCACCTCTCCTGGCGGACCTTCCGGGACGGGCCGTGGTTCGGTGCCGTGCCCACCCTCACGGCCGCGGCGACGGCAACGCAGAGTATCCGCTTGGGTACCCTCGTGACCTCGCCGAACTTCCGGCACCCTGTCACCCTCGCCAAAGAGCTGATCACCCTCGACGACGTCTCCGGCGGACGCGTCACGCTCGGCATCGGCGCGGGCGGCAACGGTTTCGACGCGACCACCCTGCTGAAGAGCGGCGAGGAGCCGTGGTCCCCGCGCGAGCGCGCGGACCGGTTCGGCGAGTTCGTCACCCTGCTGGACGCGCTGCTGACCGAGCCTGCGGAGACGACGTACGAAGGCAGCTTCTACTCGGCCGGCGAGGCGCGCAACGTCCCCGGCTGCGTCCAACGGCCCCGGCTCCCCTTCGCCGTCGCCGCAACCGGCCCCCGCGGGCTGAAGCTCGCGGCGCAGTACGGGCAGGCGTGGGTGACGACGGGCAACCCCAAGCTGTACGAGACGGGCTCCGCCGAGCAGTCACGCGAAGCCATCGCCGGGCAGGTCACCAAGCTCGACAAGGCATGCGCGGAGTTCGGGCGGGACGCGGCCGATCTCGACAAGATCCTCCTCACGGGCTTCACACCGGACTTCCACCCGGCCGCCGCGCGGGGTACCCGTCCGCTGGACTCCGTGGATGCCTTCGTCGACTTCGCCGGCCGGCACGCCGACCTGGGTTTCACCGAGATCGTCGTCCACTGGCCGATCGCCGATTCGGTCTTCGCCGCGGACCAGGAGGTCTTCGAGAGGATCGCGACCGAAGGCCCGCGGCAGTTGCGCTGAGTATCCGTCCGCCCACTCATATGTGCGCCCGGCCGCACGGTCGTGCAGGCGGTACGGGAGAATGCCCGAGTGACCTCAGCTAACGCTCCACTGCCGCTCCCCGCCAACGTCCGGCTGATCGCCACCGACCTCGACGGCACCCTGCTGCGCGACGACAAGTCCGTCTCCGAGCGGACCGTCGCCGCGCTCGCCGCCGCCGAGGAGGCCGGGATCGAGGTCTTCTTCGTCACCGGCCGCCCGGCCCGTTGGATGAACGTCGTGAGCGACCACGTGCACGGTCACGGCCTGGCGATCTGTGCCAACGGGGCGGCCGTCGTCGACCTGCACGCCGGCGGTGCGCTGCTGCAGGTCCGCCCGCTGGCCCGCGGTACCGCGCTGGACGTCGTCACCAGGCTGCGCGACGCGGCACGCGGCGCCTCCTTCGCGGTCGAGACCTCGACCGGCATCCACTACGAGCCGCACTACCCGCCGTTCCACCTCGACCCGGGCGCCACGGTGGCCTCCGCCGAGAAACTGCTGCACGAAGGGGAGCCGGGTTCGGCGGTCCCGGTGCTCAAGCTGCTCGCCCAACACCCCGAGCTGACCCCCGACGGCTTCCTCACCCTGGCCCGCACCGTGGCGAGCGACATATCGACCGTCACCCGCTCCAGTCCGACGACCCTCCTGGAGATCAGCGGCCTGGGTGTCTCCAAGGCCTCCACGCTCGCGCTGTGCTGTGCCGAGCGGGGCATCTCGGCCGACGAGGTCGTCGCGTTCGGTGACATGCCCAACGACGTGGAAATGCTGAACTGGGCGGGTGTGTCGTACGCCATGGGCAACGCGCACCCGGACGTCATCGCCGCCGCCTCCGGCCGGACCGTCGCGAACAACGAGGACGGGGTCGCGGTCGTCATCGAGCGGATCTTGGCCGCTCAGGGCGCACCCCGACGGGCCTAGCCCAGCCGCCCAACGGACGCGCCGTCGACGCACCGCGCGTCCGGCGCTCCCCTCCCCCGGCCCCACGTCGGCGCACGGCTGTGACCGGGAGGCACCACATCGATCGCGGCCCTCGTCAGCTGCCGTGGGGTCCTCGCCGGCTGCCGCCCGGAGGGCCGGTCGGCCGCCGCGCCGCGGCGGCCGACGTCGCCCGGGCAGTTCGTCGCCGCTGCCCGGGCAGTACGTCACGCCGGACACCGCGGCGAGCCACCGCGTGCCGTCCGGTCACCCGGCCCGTGCACCACCGCAACAGGGCACCGCACCCTCACCGGAGCCGGACACCGCGGTCCCGCAGCCAGGCCACGGGGTCCACCCCCGAACCCAGGTAGGGGGTGAGCCGCGCCTCGAAGTGCACGTGCGGCCCCGTCGAGTTCCCCGTCGTACCGGCCTGGGCGATCCACTGGCCGGTACGGACGCGTTCCCCCTGGTCGACCATGACAGAAGCGAGGTGCGCGTACTGCGTGTACCAGCCGTCGGCGTGCTGGATGACGATCTCCATCCCGAAACCGCCGCCGCAGGAGACGGAGACGACGCGCCCCCCACCGACAGCGCGCACGGGCGTGCCGATGCCGACGGCGAAGTCCTGGCCGGTGTGCCGGTGTGCCCAGTGCGCCCCCGCACTGTCGAAGCCGGCGGACAGCGTGTAGTTCTGCACCGGCGTCACCCAGGCGGAGCCGCTGGGCAACTGCGGCTGCGTCAGCCGTACGGCGCCCGCGCAGGTGCCCGCGGCCGCGCTGCGATTGGCCTGGGCCTGCAGTTCCCACTGGGCGGACTCCAGTTTGGCCTCGACGCCCCGCTTGATGCGCGCCAGCTCCGCACGATGCGCATCCAGCCGTTCCCACGCCGCACGGGCCTTCTCCTCGACCCCGTACGCCGCCCGTTCGGCCTTCTTCACCTGGTCCAGCAACCGGTTCACCGCGTTGTCGGCCTGCCAGGACATCTGCCAGCCCCGCAGCAGCTCGTCGGGGTCATCGGCGAGCAGCAGCCGGGCGACCACCGCCAGGCTGCCGCCGCTGCGGTACTGGGCGCGGGCCACCGCCCCGATCTCGTCGCGTACGAACGTCAGCTCGCGCCGCCGGTCGGCCAGTTGGTCCTGGAGCTCGTTGACCTCCGCCAGCTCGGCCTCCGCCGCGCGCCTGCCCCGCTCGTACGTCTCGGTGGCCGCCGCTGCCTCCTCGAACAGCTCGGCCACCTGGGCGCTCACGGTCGGCCCGTCGTTGGCGGCGGCCGGCTGCGCGGGCGGCAACCACAAGGGGACGGCGGCCAGGAAGGCGCACAGCAGCTGCCCGAGGAGCAGCCGGCGGCGGTCGCGTCGTTGAAGGCCCATTCTCGGATCGTCACACCGGATGTGTCCGATCTGTGGCACATCGACGGTGTCGTACCGCCAACCGGAGTAGCGGGGCGCGCGGGGCGGGGAGGATCAGTGCTCCCGAGGCCCGTCCCCGGAGGCTGCGGTGACCGCCGCTGCTCGTCGTGGGTGATCGCAGAGGAGGTCTGCTGCCCTCTCGCGGTCCAGCATGCCGCGCAGCGGGCCGTCGGCTTCGGCGAGTTCGGCGAAGCTACCGCGCTGCACGGTTCGGCCCCCGTCCAGCACGATCACCTCGTCCACCGCCTCCAACCCGCGGAGCCGGTGCGTGATCAGCACTGTCGTGCGCCCCTCGGTCGCCGACAGCAGATCGGCGGTGAGGGCGTCCGCCGTGGCCAGGTCGAGGTGCTCCGCGGGTTCGTCGAGAAGGGTCACGGGGAAGTCGGCGAGGAGGACTCGGGCCAGCGCGAGCCGCTGTCGCTGGCCGCCGGAAAGGCGGGCACCGTGCTCGCCCACGAGGGTGTCGAGTCCGTCGGGGAGCCCGTCGGCCCATTCCAGCAGCCGGGCGCCGGCGAGGGCCGCCCGGAGGTCGTCCTCACTGGCCCCGGGACGGGCGAGCCGGAGGTTCTCGCGGACGGAGCTGTCGAAGAGGTGGGCGTCCTGCGCGCAGAGCCCGACGAACCGCCGGACGGTCTCCCCGGGCAGCGCGGCCGCCTCCGTCCCTCCGAGCGTGTACGTACCGGCCCGTGCGTCGAGGAAGCGGAGCAGCACCTGGGCCAGGGTCGTCTTGCCGGAACCGGACGCGCCGACGACGGCGACCCGCTTGCCCGCCGTCAGCGTCAGGTCGACGTCGGTGAGCGCGTCCCGTTGCTGTCCTGCGTGGCGGGCTGCGAGCCCGCGGACCTGAAGGGGGAACGCGCCGGCCGGTGCGGTGGCCGGCGCCACCGGTTCGTGCACCGGAGCAGGAGCGTCCAGCACCTCGAAGACCCGCTCCGCGCTCCGCTTCACCCGCTGGCGGTACTGAGCGGCGAGCGGCAGCCCGAGGACGGCCTCGAACGCGGCGAGCGGCGTGAGGACGACGACGGCGAGCTCGACACCCGCCAACCTGCCCGCGTGCACGGCCAGGACGCCCGCACAGGCGGCGGATGCGACGGTCAGCCCGCAGGCCACGGCGGTCAGCCCGCCGCCGAGGGCAGTGGCACCCGCAGTGCGCGAGGCGATGCCGGTGAGCTCCCGGTCCGCTTCCCGTACCCCCGCCATCCGGCCCCGCAGGGCGCCGGCGACCGTGAGCTCCGCCGTGCCGCGAAGCAGGTCGACGACCCGGGTGGTGAGCACCCCGCGTGCCGGAGAAAGCCGCCGTTCGGCATGCCGTGCACAGATGTCGCTGAGCACGGGCACCCCCGCGCCAGCGGCGAGCAGTCCGATCGCCAGTAGCGCGCCGGCTTCCGGCAGCAGCCACGTCGTGAACCCCACCGACGCGACCCCGACGACGGCCGCCGCCCCCACGGGCAGCATCCAGCGCAGCCAGTAGTCCTGCAGCGCATCGACGTCGGTGACGACCCGGGACAGCAGATCACCCCTGCGGATGCGCCCCAGTCCTGCGGGTGCGATCCGTTCCAGCCGCCGGTACACGCCGACCCGCAGGTCGGCGAGCATCCGCAGCACCGCATCGTGCGAGACGAGCCGCTCGGCGTATCGGAAGACGGCCCGTCCGAGGCCGAACGCCCGCGTCGCCGTCACCGCGACCATGAGGTACAACACCGGCGGCTGCTGGGAGGCACGGGAGATAAGCCAGCCGGACACGGCCATGAGTCCCACGGCCGATGCGAGCGCCAGGCTCCCGAGGACCAGTGCGAGCAGGAGGCGGCCGCGCTGCTCCCCGGCCATGGCACGCACCCGCGCCAGCACTCCGGTGGGACGGGCCGACGCTCCCCCGGAGCACGGGCCGCCGGTTCCGGGTGGGCGTGGTGCCGGCGCCGGTCTGTCGGCGGCGGCCACAGCGGCGGGAAAGGTCACACCGGCGGACCCGGTCTCGGGGTACGCCGCGGACGGCGGTCGGGGGATCGCCCGGGCAGCGCTCCGCCGGGGAGCCTCGGCGGTGGATGTCGCCGCACCGGGCGGATCGAGTTCCACCACCCGGTCGGCCACCGACAGCAGCGCAGGGCGGTGGACGACGAGCAGTACGGTGCGGCCCCTGGCCAGCCGTCGCACCGCGTCCACGACGCCCGCCTCGGTTTCGCCGTCCAGAGCAGCCGTCGGCTCGTCGAGCAGCAGTAGCGGGCGGTCCGCGAGGAAGGCACGGGCCAGCGCCAGACGTTGCCGCTGGCCCGCGGACAGCCCGGCTCCGTCCTCACCCAGCACGGTGTCCGCGCCCTGCGGTAGCCCGGCCACGAAGTCGTGCGCCCCTGCGTCCCGCAGCGCTGCACCGACCTCCGCTTCCGTCGCATCCGGCCGGGCAAGCCGCACGTTCTCGGCGACCGTGCCCGCGAAGAGGTACGGCCGCTGGGGTACCCAGGCGATCCGTTCGCGCCACGCATCGAGGTCGACGGAGGCCAGGTCCGACCAGTTGCCGTCAGAGCCGCTGATCCGCACCGTCCCCTCGTCGGGGGGGACGAAGCCCAGGACCACGTCCAGCAGCGTCGACTTCCCGGCCCCGCTCGGCCCGACCAAGGCGACGGTCTCACCCGCTTCGACCGTGAACGACGCGGCGGCCGGGGTTGGCACAGGCCGTCCCTCGTACCGGACGCTCACCGATTCCACTGCCAGCCGTATGCCCTGCCCGTCCGGCAGCGCTCCCGAACCGCCCGTGCGGACCGGCGTTTCCAGGACGGCGAAGATCTCTTCCGCGGCCGACAGCCCTTCCGCCGCAGCGTGGTACTGGGCGCCGACCTGCCGGAGGGGCAGATACGCCTCCGGGGCCAGGATCAGCACGACCAACCCGCTGTAGAGGTCGAGGTCGCCGTGGACGAGTCGCATCCCGATTCCGACCGCGACCAGTGCGACCGAGAGCGTCGACAGAAGCTCCAGGGCGAAGGAAGACAGGAAGGCGATCCGCAGTGTCCGCAACGTCGCACGGCGGTATTCCGAGGTGATGGACCGGATCGACTCGGCCTGTGCCTTCGCCCGGCCGAACACCTTCAGCGTGGGCAGTCCCGCGACCACGTCCAGGAAGTGGCCGGACAGCCGCGCCAGCAGAGTCCATTGACGGTTCATCCGCGACTCGGTCGCCCAGCCGATCAGCACCATGAAGAGCGGGATCAACGGCAGGGTGACCACGATGACCGCCGCCGACACCCAGTCCTCGGTGACGATACGGGCGAGGACCGCGGCCGGAACCACCACAGCGAGACCCAATTGGGGCAGGTAGCGCGAGAAGTAGTCGTCGAGCGCGTCCACACCGCGGGTCGCCAGAGCGGCCAGGGCACCGCTGCTCTGCGGAACCGTGGCGCTCGGACTGCGGCCGGTGGCGTCCTGGGCGGGCCGCCCCGCCCCGAGCGCGGCCGCCCGCTCGAGCAACCGCATCCGCAGCTCCGACTTGACGGCCGCACTCGCCCGGTGCGCGGCCAGCTCGGTCAGCCAGGCGACCGACCCGCGCCCGACCGCTACCGCGGCGAGCAGCACCAGCGGTGTCCCGAGACCCTCGAGGTCCAGTCCCTGCTGAAAGGCCCCCACGACCACCTCGGCGATCAGCATCGCCTGGGCGACGACCAGCGCCGCCCCGGCAAGACCGAGGGCCACCACGGCCGCCATGAACAGACGGGTGGCCCTGGCATACCGGAGCAGACGCGGGTCGACGGGTTTCACGTGAAACATCCAGTCATGGGTCTCGGGACGCGGTCATCCGGACGGGATCAGTGGTTCTGGGCGATGTGCTGCGTGCCGATCCGCTTCCGGAACACCCAGTACGTCCATCCCTGGTACAGCAGCACCACCGGAGTGGCGATCCCCGCGCACCAAGTCATGATCTTCAGCGTGTAGGGGCTCGACGAGGCATTGGTCACCGTCAGGCTCCATTCCTCATTGAGCGACGACGGCATGACGTTGGGGAAGAGCGTCAGGAAGAGCATCGCCATCGTGGCGGCGATCGTGAGGCCGGAGAGCGCGAACGACCACCCCTCGCGGCCCGCCCCGATCGCCACGACCGCCCCGATGAGTGCCACCGCCGCGACGATCATGGCAGCCAGGCTCGATCCGTCGCCCTTGTCCACCTGGGTCCAGCCGAGGAAGCCCAGCGCCAGGGCGGCCGTGACCAGCCCGAGCGCGCGTGCCAGCTTCCGGGCCCGCTGCCGTATGTCCCCGACGGTCTTCAGCGCCGCGAACACCGCGCCGTGGAACGTGAAGAGGAACAGGGTCACGAGCCCGCCGAGCAGGGCGTACGGGTTCAGCAGATCACCGAAGGTCCCGACATACTCCATCTCCGCGTCGATCTTCACTCCGCGCACGATGTTCCCGAAGGCCACGCCCCACAGCACGGCGGGCACCACGGAAGTCCAGAAGATCGCCTCCTCCCAGTTGCGCTGCCAGCGCTCCTCCGGCCGCTTCGCGCGGTACTCGAAGGCGACCCCGCGCACGATCAGGCAGACCAGGATGATCAGCAACGGCAGGTAGAAGCCGGAGAACAGCGTGGCGTACCACTCGGGGAACGCGGCGAACGTCGCACCGCCCGCCGTCAGCAGCCACACCTCGTTGCCGTCCCAGACCGGACCGATGGTGTTGATCAGTACCCGCTTCTCGACCCGGTTCCGGGCGAGCACTTTGGTCAGGACCCCGACCCCGAAGTCGAACCCCTCGAGGAAGAAGTAGCCGGTCCACAGGACGGCGATGAGTACGAACCAGACGTCGTGGAGTTCCATGACTCAGCTCCCAGTCCTCTGTCTCAGTACGAGAAGGCCATCGGCCGGTCGGCGTCACGGTCGTCGCCGCCGATCTTGGTGGGCGGATTGAGGTCGGAGTCGCTGAGCTCGGGCGGTCCCGCCTTGACGTACTTCACCAGCAGCTTGACCTCGATCACGGCGAGTACCGCGTAGAGCAGGGTGAAGACGATCATCGAGGTGAGCACCTCTCCCGTGGACGTGCCCGGGGAGACGGCGTCGCGGGTGCGCAGCACGCCGTAGACGACCCACGGCTGCCGACCCATCTCGGTGAAGATCCAGCCCCAGGAGTTGGCGATGAGGGGGAAGCCGAGCGTCCACACCCCGGCCAGCCAGTAGAGACGACTGAGCTTCGGACCGAGCGGTTTCGCGAAGAGCACCAGGTGGGGGACGTCGTCCTCGCCGACCCGCAAGGCCCGGGGCAGCAAGAACTTCTTGCGGGTCAGCCAGAGTCCGGCCAGACCGATCGCGAAGGAGGCCATGCCGAAGCCGATCATCCAGCGGAATCCCCAGTAGGTGACCGGGATGTTGGGCCGGTAGTCGCCGGGACCGTACTTCTCCTGCTCGGCCCTGTTGGTGTCGTTGATCCCGGGGACGTACGAGGTGAAGTCGTCGTTGGCGAGGAAGGACAGCAGGCCGGGGATCTCTATGGCGACCTTGTTGTGGCCCTTCTCCACGTCCCCGTACGCGAAGACGGAGAACGGCGCCGGCTGCTCGCCGTCCCACAGTGCCTCGGCCGCGGCCATCTTCATGGGCTGCTGCCTGAACATGACCTTTCCGAGGAAGTCACCGCTGATCGCCGTGAGCAGACCCGCGATCACGACGGTGACCAGACCGAGCCTCAGCGAGCTCTTCATCACCGGGACGTGCTTCCGGCGTGCCAGGTGGAAACAGGCGATCCCCACCATGAACGCACCACCGGTCAGGAAGGCGGCGGAAAGGGTGTGGAAGACCTGGGTGAGCGCGGTGTTCTGGGTCAGCACCAACCAGAAGTCGGTGAGCTCGGCCCGCCCGTTCTCCTTGTTGATCCGGTAGCCCACGGGGTGCTGCATCCAGGAGTTGGCCGCGAGGATGAAGTACGCCGAGAGGATGGTGCCGATGGAGACCATCCAGATGCAGGCCAGATGGATCTTCTTCGGGAGCTTGTCCCAGCCGAAGATCCACAGACCGATGAAGGTGGATTCGAAGAAGAACGCGATCAGCGCCTCGAAGGCGAGGGGGGCGCCGAACACGTCCCCGACGAAGCGCGAGTAGTCCGACCAGTTCATCCCGAACTGGAACTCCTGCACGATGCCGGTGACCACGCCCATCGCGATGTTGATCAGGAAGAGCTTTCCCCAGAACTTGGTTGCCTTGAGGTACTTGTGCTTCCCGGTGCGCACCCAGGCTGTCTGCAGTCCGGCCGTCAGGGCGGCCAGCGAGATCGTCAGGGGGACGAAGAGGAAGTGGTAGACGGTGGTGATGCCGAACTGCCATCGCGCCAGGGTCTCTGGCGCCAGTGCTAGGTCCACGTCGTCTCTCCTCACCTCGGCGTGGTCACATCACATCGGCGCGGTCGCGGCAGCCCGTCCCGGCGAAAAGATCGTTCCAGGACATAAAGGTCGCTTGTGAACGCGTTCACATTCACAAGCATTATGGCTCATGTGAATCGTGTAAAGACAGCGGGGGTCGTTTTCCGGTCAGGAGAAAGGTCACGTGACCACCGGCGCCGTCATGGGCACACACAGCGAGCCCCCGCGAGCCAGGGGCTCGTGGGGGCTTCTGCCACCGCGCCGGGCGGTCGGCTAGATCTCCTTGCGGAACGCCTCCGCCGTCTGCAGGAACACGTCGTTCGCCTCGCTCTCACCGATGGTGACCCGCACACCCTCACCCGGGAACGGCCGCACCACCACGCCGGCCGCCTCGCACGCCGCCGCGAAGTCGACAGCACGGGCACCGAGCCGCAGCCAGACGAAGTTCGCCTCGGTGCGCGGCACGGTCCAGCCTTGCCCGACCAGGCCCTCGTACACCCGCGTCCGCTCGCCGATCAGGGCGCCGACCCGTCCGAGCAGCTCGTCCTCGGCCCGCAGCGAGGCGACCGCTGCATCCTGGGCGAGCTGGCTGACACCGAACGGCACGGCCGTCTTGCGCAACGCGGCCGCCACCGGCTCGTGGGCCACGGCGAAACCGACCCGCAGACCCGCCAGTCCGTACGCCTTCGAGAAGGTGCGCAGCACGGCGACGTTCGGTCGGTCCCGGTAGATCTCCATGCCGTCGGGGACGTCGGTGTCCCGGATGAACTCGCGGTACGCCTCGTCGAGCACCACCAGGACGTCCGACGGGACCCGGTCGAGGAACCGCTCCAGCTCCGCCCGGTGCACCACGGTGCCGGTGGGGTTGTTGGGGTTGCAAACGAAGATCAACCTGGTCCGGTCGGTGACCGCGTCCGCCATGGCGTCCAGGTCGTGCACGTCGCCCTCGGTCAGCGGCACCTGCACCGGCGTGGCCCCGCTGATCCGGGTGATGATCGGGTAGGCCTCGAAGGAACGCCAGGCGTAGATGACCTCGTCGCCCGGCCCCGACGTGGCCTGCAGCAGCTGCTGGGCAACGCCCACCGAGCCCGTGCCGGTCGCCAGGTGCGAGAGCGGCACGCCGAAGCGGTCGGCCAGCTCGTCCATCAGGCCGGTGCACGCCATGTCGGGGTACCGGTTGAAGGTCCCGGCCGCAGCGACCGCGGACTCCATCACTCCGGGCAGCGGCGGGTAGGGGTTCTCGTTCGAGGAGAGTTTGAACGCGACCGGGCCGCCGGCCGCGGCGGGCTTGCCCGGCTTGTACGTGGGGATGCCGTCCAGCTCGGCGCGCAGCTTGGGGCTCGTCTCGCTCACCGCAGGTCCTCCTCGACCGTCGTTCTGTGGCCGTACACGTCGGTACCGCTCATCAATACTGCTCACCATATGAGGATTCCCGGCCGCTGCGAATGGGTGGAGTCGAACCGGGGGGGGAAGCCCAGAGGTGGGGCACCGGGCTTCGGGGGCGCTTCGATGCTTGGCGCGCGCCGGTGGCTCACTCCGTGGCGCGCATCCCTCGTAGTGGTGAGTTGAGACCTCTTCGAGACATCGCTCATTTGGCAGGCCCGTCCCCCTCAACAACCACATGATCGGCATTTTGAGGGTCAATCGCCTTTATTTCCAAGGCAATTGACCCACTTCTACTTTGCAGAAACGTGCCTGTCAACGACTGCATATGCGACCGGCCCAACCACCCGCCGTCGCCCTACTATCGGCCTGCCATGACAGCAGCAGGGAAGCACCAGGTGAGCCGGACGGAGACATCACGCCGGGGCAGCCGGCAAGGCCGGGCGGGCATCCGGGACGTGGCCGCCGCAGCCGGTGTCTCCATCACCACTGTCTCGGACGCGCTCAACGGGAAGGGCAGGCTCCCGGACGCCACCCGCCGGCATGTGCGCGAGGTCGCGGAGCGGCTGGGCTACCGCCCATCGGCCGCCGCCCGCACACTCCGCACCGGCAAGTCGGGGCTCATCGGCCTGACGGTGACGACGTACGGGGATGAACCTTTCACCTTCACGGAGTTCGCATACTTCGCGGAGATGGCCAGGGCCGCGACCTCCGCCGCACTCGCCCGCGGCTACGCACTCGTCATCCTCCCCGCCACCTCGCGACACGACGTCTGGTCGAACGTCGCCCTCGACGGCACCGTCGTCATCGATCCCTCCGACCACGACCCCGTGGTCACCGAGCTGGCCCGCCAGGGCCTCCCCGTCGTCTCCGACGGGCGGCCCGCAGGCACCCTCCCGGTCACCGCCTGGGTCGACAACGACCACGAAGCGGCCGTCCTCAACCTGCTCGACCACCTCGCGGCCGCCGGTGCCCGCCGCATCGGTCTACTCACCGGCACCACCACGGACACCTACACCCGGCTCTCCACCACTGCGTACCTGACCTGGTGCGAACGGGTCGGCCAGACCCCGGTCTACGAGGCATACCCGGCGCACGACCCGTGTGCGGGGGCCGTCGCAGCAGACCGGCTGCTCGCCCGGCCCGACCGGCCGGACGCCGTCTACGGACTGTTCGACCCCAACGGCACCGACCTGCTCGCCGCCGCCCGGAGGTACGGACTGCGCGTCCCCGACGACCTGCTACTGGTCTGCTGCAGCGAGTCCACGGTGTACGCCAACACCGAGCCACCCATCACCACCCTGTCGCTCAAGCCTCGACGCATCGGCACCGCCGTCGTCCAACTGCTCATCGATGCCATCGAAGGCGTCGACGGCGGCCGCCAGGTCGAGCAGGTGATACCGACCGAGCTGATCGTCCGCACGTCGTCCCAGCGCCGCTCACCGCGCACGACGGTCAGTGCGCCCCGGTCACCCGCCCAAGACTAGACCGCCCCAATCCGGGCGAAACGGCTGGCGAATCGGGGGGGTACCAGGATTCATCACCCCTGGTGCGTCACAGAGCACGAGCCGCATTCCTATGATGGGCGGACGACACCGCGGACCTCCCCGACCAGGACGGTCCGTCGGTGCAGGGCGGCACGACGGTGGTGGAGGGGTCGATGACTCAGGGGGCCGGTCAAGGACCCGTGGTGCGGACGGCGACGTTGCGTGACTTCCGTGTGCCCCCGTACGCGCAGGTCCCGGTGCAGTCACAGTCCACTGCGCCCGAGGAAGCGCCACCCGCATCCGAGGAGGCGCCCGCCACCAACGAGCCGGCGCCCCCGGCCTCCGGGCAGGTGCCACAGGTGCCGGTCGCGCCTCCGGAGCAGGTGCCCGCGCCCCCCGTCCCCACGTCCCCGCCCCCACCGGCCGCACACCCCGGAAACGCCGTCCCGGACCACGAGCTGCCGGACGGCTACACCCCCACGGAACGCGACCTTCCGATCATCAACCGCGGCGACACCCTCCAGGTGGCCGTCGACCCCGCCGAGGCGCCCGCACCCGCGCACGACGGGCTGGGGCCGCTCTACGTCGTCGGCGACGTCCACGGCTACCTCGAGGAGCTCACCGCCGCACTCACCGCCCAGGGCCTCATCGACGCCGAAGGACACTGGTCGGCCGGAAACGCCCGGCTGTGGTTCCTCGGCGACTTCACCGACCGCGGCCCGGACGGCATCGGGGTCATCGACCTCGTCATGCGGCTGTCCGCCGAGGCCGCCGCGGCCGGGGGCTACTGCAAGGCCCTCATGGGCAACCACGAACTGCTGCTCATCGGAGCCAAGCGCTTCGCCGACACACCCGTCAACTCCGGTGCGGGAACCGCCACGTTCCAGGCCGCCTGGCTGCTGAACGGCGGGCAGAAGAACGACATGGACCGCCTCCAGGACGTCCACCTGCAGTGGATGTCCCGGCTGGACGCAGTGGTCGAAGAGGACGGGCACCTCCTGCTGCACTCCGACACCACCGCCTACCTCGACTACGGCACGACGATCGAGGACGTCAACGACAAGGTCCACGAGGTCCTCACCCGCAACGACGCCGACGAGTGCTGGGACCTCTTCCGCAAGTTCACCAAGCGCTTCTCGTTCCGCGACGACGACGGCCCGCAGGCCGCCCGCGAGCTGCTCGCCACCTACGGCGGCACTCGAATCGTCCACGGCCACAGCCCCATCCCGTACCTGCTGGGCGAAGTCGGCACCGACGACGGCGCGGACGGCGAGGAGGCGTCAGGCCCGACGGTCGAAGGGCCGCACGTATACGCGGACGGCCTCGCCATCGCCATGGACGGCGGGGTGACCATGGCCGGAAAGCTGCTGGTGGCCCAGCTCCCGCTGCATGACTGAGCGGATACGCGGCAGGCGATTTCCGGAAACCCCCTGTCACCCCGCGCCGTAACCGCTCTACCATCGGCTTATCCGTAGCAGGCTCTCCTCCGTTTCCGCCCAACTGCCCCACCTGCGTGGGCAAACCGGCCCTACGGAGCATCGGGGGATGCACATGAACAGCGCTCCGCACCTGCTGACCGAGGATCGCGCCGAGTACGAGCGCATCCTCGACGACGCGCTGCGCAACGCACACGACCGTCCGGACCTCAGGGCCGTCGGGGAACGGCTCAACACCGAGCAACTGCGCACGATGGCGCTCAACGCCACGGCCCTGATAACCGCCGCTGCCGCGCCGGAGTACGAACACTTCGTCCAGGTCCGCGAAGACATGCGTTCACCAGCCGACATGTTCGGGGGCGACGCGGGAGCCGACTCCGGAACTGCTGGCCCTGCCGATTCGGGCGCCGGGTTCGGCGCGGTGCTCACCGTCCTCGCACCCGTGTTGGCCGGCACCGCCGCCCTGATCTTCCTGCTCGTGGGCTACATCCTGAAACTACTCGCTCCGGAAGCATCGTTCGCCGACACCCTGCTGACCGCGGGCTGGTTCTTCGGGGCGCTCACCGCGGCGGGCATCCTCGCCGCAGCGATCGGGCTGCTCATCACCGCTCTGCGCAACGGCGCGACCCAAGTGCCCGCCGAGGACGCGGGCGGCGAACTGCCCGACGACGTGGCGCGCGCCCGGGAAGCCTGGCGGCACGCCCTGCTGGAGCGCGGCATCGTCCCGTTCCTCCAAGCGGCCCTCGCTGATCCCAGTGCGGATCCGACGTCCCCGACCCCGCCGCGGCCCGTCAAACGGATCCCCAAGATCGGCTACAGCGGGCCGGACTTCTCCAGCCCCAGCGAGGGTTCATCGACCGGGTCCCGTCCGCGTTTCACCAGTCCGGACTTCTCCAGCCCCGACTTCGGGCCCCCGGAGCACCAACCCGAGTAACCCCGGCGCGCCCCCGTCCGTCGAGGGCACCGTCCACACGGCCGTGCTCCTCGGGCGGTTACGGCGATCCGTGTTCAGCGATCAACGGCGGCTCCGACCGCCGTCGGGGCTGTCACCCGTCGCGCGAGCGGACGCGTCCCCGCCCGGCACCACATCACCGGCTCCTGCGAGGGCACCGCGCGCCTCAGGCACCCTCCCGAGCCGGCGTCTTCATGTCGGAATCGGCAAACAACGTGTCGGATCCGCCACTGGGAGAGATCCGTGCCGCACGCTTATGTTGATCAAGCCGATCGGAAACCGACCACTGACCACCCCTCACCGACGGAGATCCTCCATGACCAATGACACCGCCGCGCTCGGCCTGCTCGTCCGCATCGAGGCCAAGCCCGAGCACGCGCAGGAGATCCAGGACCTGCTGACCGGGGCCGTTGCCCTCGCCGAGCAGGAGACCGGAACCACCGCGTGGTTCGCCCTGCGCCTCGGACCCACGACCTTCGGCATCTTCGACGCCTTCGGCAGCGAGGACGACCGCCGGGCCCACCTGGAAGGACGGATCGCCGCCGCCCTCATGGAGTCGGTGGAGCTCCTGGCGGAGGCGCCGGACATCCGCCCGGTGGACGTACTCGCCGCCAAGCTCCCCGCCTGACCTGCCCTCCTCCTCGTTCCCCGTCCTCGTTCCCGGTCCAGGAGACGGGGAACGAGGACGGGGCGGGGACGGGCAACGCGGCCGGGATCTCGAGGACGGGACCCTGAGCGTGCGGTCCACCGGCGACGTCCGCGGATGCCGGTGGGCGTCCCACCGAAGGTGCTCAGTCCGCCAGCGGCAGGTAGACCCGGTTGCCCGAAGCGGCGAACTCCTTGGACTTCTCGGCCATTCCCGCCTCGATCTCCTCCCGCTCCAGATCACCGCCGTGCTCACGGCGGATGTCCTGGGAGATCTTCATCGAGCAGAATTTCGGGCCGCACATCGAACAGAAGTGGGCGGTCTTCGCCGGCTCGGCGGGCAACGTCTCGTCGTGGAACTCGCGTGCCGTGTCCGGGTCCAGGGCCAGGTTGAACTGGTCCTCCCAACGGAACTCGAAGCGCGCGTCGGACAACGCGTCGTCCCACTCCTGCGCCCCCGGATGCCCCTTCGCGAGGTCCGCCGCGTGGGCCGCGATCTTGTAGGTGATGACACCGGTCTTGACGTCGTCCCGGTTCGGCAGGCCCAGGTGCTCCTTGGGCGTGACGTAGCAGAGCATCGCCGTGCCCCACCAGGCGATCATCGCCGCACCGATACCGGAGGTGATGTGGTCGTACGCGGGCGCCACGTCCGTCGTCAGCGGCCCCAGCGTGTAGAAGGGGGCCTCCTCGCAGATCTCCTGCTGGAGGTCGATGTTCTCCTTGATCTTGTGCATCGGGACGTGGCCGGGGCCCTCGATCATCGTCTGCACGTTGTACCGCTTCGCGATCGTGTTGAGCTCCCCGAGCGTCCGCAACTCGGCGAACTGTGCCTCGTCGTTGGCGTCCGCGATGGAGCCGGGCCGCAAGCCGTCACCCAGTGAGTACGTCACGTCGTAGGCCGCGAGGATCTCGCAGAGCTCTTCGAAGTTCTCGTACAGGAAGGACTCCTTGTGGTGCGCGAGGCACCAGGCGGCCATGATCGAACCGCCGCGCGAGACGATGCCGGTCTTGCGGCGGGCCGTGAGCGGCACGTAACGCAGGAGCACACCCGCGTGGACCGTCATGTAGTCGACGCCTTGTTCGGCCTGCTCGATGACGGTGTCCTTGTAGATCTCCCAGGTCAACTCCTCGGCGCGGCCGTCGACCTTCTCCAGTGCCTGGTAGAGCGGGACGGTACCGATCGGAACGGGGGAGTTGCGCAGCACCCACTCACGGGTGGTGTGGATGTTGCGGCCCGTGGAGAGGTCCATGACCGTGTCGGCGCCCCAGCGGGTCGCCCAGGTCATCTTCTCCACTTCCTCCTCGATGGAGGAAGTGACGGCGGAGTTGCCGATGTTGGCGTTCACCTTCACCAGGAACCGCTTGCCGATGATCATCGGCTCGATCTCCGGGTGGTTGACGTTCGCCGGGAGAACGGCCCGTCCGGCGGCGATCTCCTCACGAACGACCTCGGGGGAGACGTTCTCCCGGATCGCCACGAACTCCATCTCCGGCGTGATCTCCCCACGGCGCGCGTAGGCGAGCTGGGTGACCGCCGCCCCGCCGCGACCCCGGCGAGGCTGGCGCGGACGGCCCGGGAAGACGGCGTCGAGGTTGCGGAGCCCGCCGCGCGGCGAGGTGTGCTTGATCCCGTCGTCCTCGGGGCGCAGGGGGCGTCCCGCGTATTCCTCCGTGTCGCCGCGCGCGACGATCCAGCTCTCCCGCAGTGGCGGGAGCCCTCGGCGAACGTCCGTCTCGGCGTTCGGGTCGGTGTACGGGCCGGACGTGTCGTACAGGGTGACGTCCCTGCCGTTGGTGAGGTGCACCTGTCGTACGGGCACCTGGATGTCGGGCCGTGAGCCCTCGACGTATCCCTTGTGCCAGCCGATGGACTTCCCGGCCTCCGTGGTGCTCTCCGAGCCGGAGGAAGGCGTGCGCGTGTCCGATGTGGTCATGAGACCTACTCCCTACGCCGGCATTACCCGGTAACAGGTTCGGCGGTCGGCGCAGCTCGACGTCGTCAGCGCCCTCTCAGCCCGGTGCTCCGAGCTCCCGCGTGTGCAAAGGCCCTACCAAGCTAGCGCCCCGCCGGGCGTGCTGAACAGTGGGCCCCTGATTCCGCTTCTTGCGATGATCGGGCGGTGACTCTCTCCCAGCAGACGCCCGAGCCGCACGGCGAAGCCCACGGGCGGACCGCGGGCCACAGCCACGTCCATGCCCACAGCCACGTCCATGCCCACGGTCACGGGCCGGCCGCTCCCGTCTCACGGCATTTGCGGCGGGTGATCGCCGCAGTGCTGGTCCCCTTCGCCGCCGCCGTCGTCGTGGGGTTGGTGGTGCTCTGGCCCGGTGGTGCTCCGGATCACGTGCGCACCGGTGTCGGCTTCGACCGGCAGACCGAGGACGCCCGGGTCGTCAAGGTCGAACGGGTCGACTGCAAGGACGTGAACGGTGGGCAGGTGCCGCCCACGGGGGACGACCCCACGACTCCCGAGGGTCGCGAGGCGGCCAACGCCCAGCAGGGAACGTGCAAGAAGGCCACGGTCGAGGTCACTACGGGCAAGAACAAAGGGCGTACGTTCACCGAGATCGTGCAGCCGGACGCGCCGCGGCAGTTGTCCGAGGGACAGGGCGTGGTAGCGGCGTACGCCCCCGACGCCCCGCGTGACCTGCAGTACTCGGTGACCGACGTGGACCGGGAGTTCCCCATGGCGCTGCTCGCCGGGATCTTCGCGGTCGTGGTCGTCCTGGTGGGCCGGATGCGCGGCGTCATGGCGCTGATCGCACTGGCGCTGAGCTTCGCCGTCCTGACCCTGTTCATCCTGCCGGCGATCCTGCAGGGTTCGAATCCGCTGGTCGTCGCCGTGGTGGGGGCGAGTGCGATCATGCTGCTGGCCCTCTACCTGTGCCACGGGGTGACCGCCCGGACATCGGTCGCTGTCCTCGGGACGCTCATCTCGCTGCTGCTGATCGGGCTGCTCGGCTCCGTGTTCATCGGTTGGGCCGTGTTGTCCGGCAACACCGACGACAACACCGGTCTCATCCACGGGCTGTATCCGAACATCGACATGTCCGGTCTGCTGCTGGCGGGCGTGATCATCGGTTCGCTGGGTGTGCTGGACGACGTGACGGTGACGCAGACCTCGGCGGTCTGGGAATTGCACCAGGCGGACCCTTCGATGGGGCCGCACGGTCTGTACAAGGCGGCGATCCGCATCGGCCGCGATCACATCGCCTCGGTCGTGAACACGCTCGTACTCGCCTACGCGGGCGCGTCGTTGCCGCTCCTCCTGCTGTTCACGGTCGCCCAGTCCAGCGTGGGGACGGTGGCGACCAGCGAGTTGGTGGCGGAGGAGATCGTACGGACCCTCATCGGATCGATCGGTCTGGTCGCGTCGGTGCCGGTGACCACGGTGCTGGCGGCGCTGGTCGTTTCGGCCGACCGTCCCGGCACCGCTGTTGCGGCCAGCTCCGCGGGGAGCGGCCGGGGCCGGCGGCGGCGGGCGAAGTGACGACCGCGTCCCGCCCGGTCCGCAGCGGGTGGTGCCCGTGCAGGTGGGCGGTGGGGGGCGTCAGCCGGCGTTCTCCTCGGCGAGGATGCGGCCCAACGCAGCCTCCAGGTTGTCCTCGAAGTCGCCGAGCGTGCGCTCCTGTCCCAGCGGGACCAGCTTGTCGGTCCGGTCGAGGAACGCGACCAGCGGCGCGGTGGACGCTCGGAACACCGCCCGGTCACCGCCGACTTGGAGCCGGATGTGCACGGCCGCCAGCCCGTCGGGCTCGGACGGCGCGATGTGCACATCGCCGTCCCCGCTGGGCCCGTTGATGCCGTCGAGCAGCAGCTCCCTGGCGAACGCCCAGGTGGCGGGGGCGTCGCCGGGCAGGTGGAAGGTCATCCGGACCGCGTAGGGGTCCCTCGTGTCATACAGGAGCTCCACCGGGATTCGGAAGGAGAGCTCCTCGGACACCAGGAAGCTCATCATGACCTCGGCCTGAACCGACTCGCGCATCGTGTTAACCCCGCAGTTGATGTAGCAGTCCTGGGAACGGCCGGGATCGCTCCCCTCGGCCCTCTTGACGCCATGGTGCTGTACCCACTAACGGATCACAAGGAGTGATTTTTCAGATACTGATAGAGAACGCGAACGGGTTGAGCAGACTTTCGACGCCGAGGCGCAGTTGCTCGACCGCGGGCAGCAGTCGGTCCTCCTGGTGCAGGGGCACGGAGATCGCCAGGGCCGCGGCCATCGGGCCGGCCGCGACCGGGATCGCGGCGCAGACCGTTCCGAGTGCGTACTCCTGGCGCTCGACGACCGGTTGCATCCTGCCCAGACCGCCTAGCCGCTCCAGCAGGGTCCGTCGGTCGCGCACCGTGTAGGGGGTGATCGCCTGCACCGGATAACGGTCGAGGTGGTCCTTGCGTCCCCGCTCGTCGAGCTGGCTGAGCAGGCACTGGCCGAGCGCGTGGGCGTGGCCAGTCTCGCGGATGTCGGGCCGTCCGCTCAGGGCGGGGGCGTACGGGGAGTCGGCAACCGCGACGAGCTCGATCTCACCCTCACGGTAGACGGCGAAGTAGACGGGCACGCCGAGCACGTCCCGCCACCGCTCCAGGAAGTCCTCGATGGCGCTGCAGCGGTTCTGCTGGGCCCCGCCGGCGGCGAGGCGCAGCACAGCCTCGCCGAACAGGAACATGCCATTCTCACGGCGCAGATAGCCCTCGTGCGCCAGGGTCCGCAGCAGGTGGTAGGCGGTGGGCAGGGGGAGTCCCGTTTCGCGCGCCAGCTGTTTGGCGGGGGCCCCGTCCGTGTGGGAGGCCACGGCCTCCATGAGTCTCAAGGCCCGCTGGACCGAGCCGATCAAGGTGGGCGCGGCGGCAGTCGAAGGCGTGGAGCCGGCAGCCGTGGATCCGGCGGCCGTAGCCGTGGCCATAGGTCACCCCCTGGCGTGGTGACGGGCGGTCCGCCCGCCCGCGGGGGCCGCCCCCGCGCGCCGCCGCGGTCCTTCGGGGGCCGTGGGCACTCCCCGGGATCGGTGCCGGATTCAGCCCGGGGAGTCGTACGAACCGCAGTTCATTGCGATCATCGGCCCGTAATTCCAGAGGCGGCGGTGGTTCGTCACTGTAATGGCTGCCCCCGTCCGGCCGCCCTCCCTCGCCCGCCCCATTCGCCCGCCCGGGCTAACCGGCGTACGTACCTCTCGTATGGTTACCAGCCGCCCGTTTCGCCGGTCGCGGTTGCCGGTGGCGTCTACCAGTCGCTCTTCGAGGACGACGAACCCGCCATGAACTTCCTGACGACATAGACGAGTCCACCGACGATCGCCACGAAGAGCAGGACCTTGAAGAGCAGCCAGACCACGAAACCGACCAGGCTGGCGATCATCCCGCCGAAAACCACGATGGCGATCAGAGGGATGGCAACCCACTTCACCCACCAAGGCATCCCCGTCAATATCTCCCGTACCGCCATGGTCCCAACCTCGTTTCTCGTGAGCCGTCCTGGTTTCGATGCTAGAGGCGGGAAGCGGGCTGCGGGTCCGCCGCACCCCTTGGAGTCCCCTGAAGCGTCCCCTAGGGAAACCCGGGGTCCGGGATCAGCTCTCCGGCGGAGAGAACATCACCAGGACCCGCAGGTCTTCGGTGATGTGATGGAACCTGTGCGTCTCGCCTGCCGGTACGTAAACGACGCTTCCCCTCCCCACCTGAGTCGTCTCCTGTCCGACGGTGAGCGAGGCCCGGCCGCTGACGACGACGTACACCTCGTCCTGCCGGTGGGGCGTCTGTGGATCCAGCTGTCCGGCGTCCAGCGCGTACAGTCCGACCGACATGTGCCGCTCGCGCAGGAACTGCAGATACGCGCCCTCGTTCGCGGCGCGCTCGGCGTCCAGCTCGTCCAGTCGGAATGCCTTCATCGTGCGCCCGCCCCTGCCATTGGTCCGTCCACGTCTGCCACGATCAGACACATGAAGAATTTCGTAGTCAAGACGATCGCCAACGCAGGGGCCCTGTTGGTGGCGATCTGGCTCCTCCAGGACATCACGCTCACCGGTGACAACACCGGGAAGAAAGCCGTGACGCTGCTCATAGTCGCGCTGCTATTCGGCTTGGTGAACCTCCTCGTGAAGCCCGTCGTGAAGCTGCTCGCGCTGCCGCTCTTCATCCTCACACTGGGGCTGATCACGCTGGTGATCAACGCCCTGATGCTGTTGCTGACGTCCTGGGTCGCCGGAGTCCTGCACCTGAACTTCCACGTGGAGGGCTTCTGGACGGCAGTGCTCGGCGGACTCGTCGTCTCGATCGTGTCGTGGGCGCTGAACATCATGCTCCCCGACGAGGACTGAGCGCGCCCGATGACCTTCTCCGTCTGTTTCGTCTGCACCGGCAACATCTGCCGTTCGCCGATGGCCGAGTCCGTCTTCCGCGCGCGCGTCGCGGAAGCCCGGCTGGACGGCCTGGTCTCGGTGGACAGCGCCGGCACGGGCGGCTGGCACGAGGGCGACGGTGCCGACCACCGCACCGTCGCCGTCCTGAGGGAGGCCGGCTACGAGCACAGCCATGTCGCGCGACAGTTCCGCCCCTCCTGGTTCGCCCGGCTCGATCTGGTGATCGCCCTCGACCAGGGGCACCTGCAGGCCCTGTGCAGGCTGGCGCCGACGGACGCGGACGCCGCGAAGGTGCGGCTGCTGCGCTCGTACGACCCGGTCGCCGGGGGGCTCGACGTTCCCGACCCGTACTACGGCGGCATGGACGGTTTCGAGGAATGCTTGAAGATGGTGGAGGCGGCGAGCGAGGGTCTCCTCGCCGACGTGCGGAAGGCGGTCGAGGAGCGCGCGGCATGAACGAAGGACGAACGACGGGGGACGGCACACGCGCGGTGCGAGCGGGGCTGCCCGAGGCACGGAAGTACGAACCGGCGCTCCCAGGCCCGGTCTTCGCCGCGCACTACCACCTGCCCGGCGAAGCGACCGGTCCGTACACCTACGGGCGAGACACCAACCCCACCTGGACGCTGCTGGAGCGGGCCATCGGCGAGCTGGAGTGGCCCGATGGACCGGTCGCCGCCGAGACCGTGGTCTTCGCCTCGGGAATGGCCGCGATCACGGCCGTACTGCTGTCCCAGGTACGCGCGGGCGACGTGGTCGTCCTCCCCGACGACGGCTACCAGGCCCTGGCGCTGGTGCGCGAACAGCTCCGGGCCTACGGGGTCGAGGTGCGGACGGCACCCACGGGCGGCGACGGGCAGCTGGCCGTCCTCGACGGGGCCAAGCTGCTGTGGATCGAAACACCGTCCAACCCGGGTCTCGACGTCTGCGATGTGCGGCGGCTCACGGAGGCGGCCCACGCGGGCGGCACCCTGGTCGCGGTCGACAACACGCTCGCCACCCCGCTGGGCCAGCGGCCGCTGGAGCTCGGTGCCGACTTCGCCGTGGCGAGCGGCACGAAGGGACTGACCGGCCACGGTGACCTGCTGCTCGGCTACGTGGTCTGCCGGGACCCGGACCTCGCCGCGCGGGTGCGGAGCTGGCGCAAGGTGGTCGGCGCCATCCCCGGCCCGATGGAGGCCTGGCTGGCGCACCGGTCGCTGGCGACCCTGCAGTTGCGCGGCGACCGGCAGTGCGCCAACGCCCTCGCCGTCGCGCAGGCCCTGGGCGGCCGCTCCGAGGTGACGGGGCTGCGCTACCCCGGGCTTCCCGGCGACCCGTCGAACCGGGTCGCCAGCGGGCAGATGCGCCGCTTCGGCTCGGTGGTCTCCTTCGCCCTGCCCGACCGGGCGCACGCCGAGCGCTTCCTGGCGGAGCTGCGCCTCGTCGACGACGCCACGAGCTTCGGCGGTGTCCGCTCCAGTGCCGAGCGCCGTGGCCGTTGGGGCGGCGACGACGTACCGGTGGGCTTCATCCGCTTCTCCGCGGGCGTGGAGGACCCCGACGATCTGGTGGGGGACGTGCTGCGCGCGCTGGATGCCGCTGCGGGCTGATCCCCGCGGGGCGGCCGCGGCCTTCGGCGGAAGCGGCCCCTCCTCGGCGTCGGTCCCGTACGCACGGGCGAGCCCCGGCGGCCGCCGCGTGCAAAAGGCCACGGGGTCGGCGCACGGCAGGACGGTCCGAGCCTCCCCCCTCATGGCTCGGACCGTCCACCGGTGCGGACAACCGCGCGAACAAGGCTAGTTGACTCTGCGTCAGTGTCCAATCACGCTAGCGACAGCGACCTATCGACTTATTTATGGTTGGACGATGGACTTGGCCCTGTTACGCACTTTCGTCACCGTGCACCGGGCCGGCTCGTTCACCCGCGCCGGCGCACTGCTGGGACTCTCCCAACCGGCGGTCACCAGCCAGATACGCACGCTGGAGCGGCAGCTGGGGCGTCCGCTGTTCCTCCGGCAGGCGCGCGGCGTCACCCCGACATCCGTCGGCGACGAGCTCGCCCACCGCGCGGCCCCGCACCTGGACGCCCTCGTCGAGATCGCCGCGGCCGGGCTGGAGGAGGACACGGGCATTCGCACGCTCCACCTCGCCGGTCCACCCGAGTTCGTCTCCCAGCGCGCGCTGCCCGCACTGACGTCCCTGGTCGCACAGGGGATCGCACTGCGGACGTCGTTCGTGCTGAACGCCGGGGAGACGCTCGACGGGCTGGCATCCGGGCACCACGACTTGGCCATCGTCACGGCCCGCCCGCGCGGCGGCGGGCTGCTGACCTCGACGCCGTTGTGCGACGAGGAGCACGTGCTGGTCGCGTCGCCCCGTTGGGCGTCCCGACTGGGCCACGGCACCCAGCTGCGCACGGGCTCCGTCGTCCTGGAGCAACTGCCGGTGGTGGACGTCCACGAGTCCCTGCCCTTCGTCTCCCGCTACTGGGCGAGTGTTTTCGACAGCCCCCCGGCGACCGCCGGCACGGTGGTCACCCCCGATCTGCGGGCCGTCCTCGCGTCGGCCGCTTCCGGCGCCGGGCTGGCGGTACTGCCCCGCTACCTGTGCGCAAGCGCCCTCGAAAGCGGGCACCTGGTCGCACTGATCGACCCTCCCGTCCCTCCGCTGCGCACCTACTTCCTCGCGGCCAGAACCGGGACGCTCTCAGTCCCGCACATCGCACGCGCGCACGAGACGCTGCTGCTCTCGGCGGCCGAGTGGTGACGAGGGGCAACGGCAGGGCGGGAAGGGAGTTTCAGAACGGTTGTCGTGGGCCACTCTCTTGCCATGACCGGCAGCAATTCCCTTGGGGGGACGACCCCCCTGCCCCCGAGGCCCGTGGTCAAGCGCACTGCTCGTGCCATCCTGCTCGACGGCGACGACCTCATTCTCATCAAGCGCACCAAACCCGGCGTCGACCCGTACTGGCTCACCCCGGGCGGCGGAGTCGAACCGGAGGACGCCACCGTGGTGGACGCGCTCCACCGTGAGGTGGACGAAGAGCTCGGTGCGAAGATCACCGACGTGGTGCCCTGCTTCGTGGACACCGTCGAGCACATCGTGGACGGTGGGGTGTCGGGCGTGAAGGTCCAGCACTTCTTCGTCTGCCGGCTGGTCTCGATGGACGCGTCGCGCAGACACGGCCCCGAGGTGGAAGAACCGGTCGGCGAGTACGAGATCGTCAGGGTGCCGTTCAGCCGGGTGGGGATCGCCGCCGTCCACCTCGTTCCCCTTTCCCTGCGGCACTACCTGGACGGCAACATCGAGGGCGTGCGGGCGATGCACGCTCCCGACCTGGGTTGACGGCCGCTGCCGAGGCCGGACCGGTCGCCTTGAGTGCAGGCCCGGTCGGCAGGTTGAGCCGGGCAAAGGGCCTCGCCCAACGGGGACGGACTGTCCGGGAGGCCGTGCGGCTGAGGGGAGTCGCCGGTGAGGGTCCTCGGTCAGTCCGACGCGGCCACGAGCTCGTCCAGGGAATCGTGGCGGATGCGCTCGGAGGGGACGCCGATCCCCCGGAGCGCGTCCACACCGCTGCGGATCATCCCGATGGGTCCGGAGAGGTAGGCGTCGTACTCGTTCCACGGCCCGTACTCGCGCACGGCGTCGGGGAGCTGGGTTCTGTTGTCCACGACGGGGCGTACCTGGAGCCAGGGGTGGCACTGCTGGAGCCGCAGCATCGTGTCGATGTCGTAGAGGTCGTGGTTGCTGCGCGCCCCGTAGAAGACTTCCACCGGCCGCCGCGAGCCGTGCTCGACGACGTCCTCGACGAGCGCCTTGATCGGTGCGATGCCGGTGCCGCCGCCCAGGCAGAGCAGACCGCTGTCGGAGCTGTGGTCCACGGTCATCGAGCCCGCGGGCGGGCCGAGCCGCACGACGTCACCCGGGCGTGCGTGGTGGACGAGCGCATTGGAGACCCAGCCGGCCGGCACGGCCTTGACGTGGAAGGACAAGAGCCCGTCCGGTCGGGGTGCACCGGCGAAGGAGTAGTGCCGCCAGATCCGCGGCCACCACGGCGTCTCCAACGTCGTGTACTGCCCGGCCAGGAACGGGTACGGCTGGTCCGGCCGGATGGTGATGACGGCGATGTCCGGGGTCCTGAGGTCGTGCGAGACCACTTCCGCGTGCCACCAGGCGGGCGCGTACTGCTCGTTCTCGGCAGCCGCGTCGATCATGATCTGGGAGATGGTGGTGTACGTACGGATCCACGCGGCCTCGCTCTCGGCGCCCCAGGTGGTCGTCGCAAAGCGGGCCAGCGCGCCGATGAGGGCCTCGCCGACGGCGGGGTAGTGCGCGGGCTGGGTGCCGTACTTGCGGTGCCCCCTGCCGAGGTGTTGGAGGTAGTCGACCAGTACCGGCGTGTTGTCCATGTGCTCGGCGGCGGTGAGCAGCGCCTTGAGGAGGCGGTCCCGCTGGGTGTCCATCGCCGCGGGGAAAAGGGCCCGCAGGTCGGGGTGGCGGACGAACAGCAACGCGTAGAAGTACGACGTGACCTTGTCGGCGACGGGGGCGATCTCCGCCATGGTGCGCCGGACGAGGATGGCATCGGGCGACGCGGAGGACTCGTCACCGCCGATGAGTGGGTCGCGCGCGGTGTGTGGACCACTGGAGGCCCGCGGCAGTGGGACGGCCGCCTCTGGGGGCCGGGGCCCGGGCGGGATCTGGGAGCCGGAGCGGGCGGGTCCTGCGAACGAGGAGCCCGTCGGGTCGGCCGCCGAGGCATGGGGCGCGTACCCGGTCGGGGGGACGGCGGCTTCGTGCTGCTGCGCTCGGGAGGCCCGCGCCGCACCGGTACCCACCGGGCGTATGGATGCGACAGGTCGGCTGGGGGTCTCTGTCCGCGGATCGCCTTCGGCCGCCCCACCGGTGTGCAGCGGCCCCGCACCGGGGTCGGGACGACGGGGGGCCGGCTTACGCGGGGTGAACCAGCCTCCCCCACCGTTCTCGCTGCTGTCGTCGTTCTCGCCGGAGGTGCTGTTGTCGGCCGACGTGGTGGTCGGAGCGTCCATTGTGTGCCTCGCCTCGAACATCTTTCGGTCGGTGTGCGCACTTCCGCTGATCCGGAACGTGCCTCATTTTCCCGCTGTGCCTCAAGACTCCTGCTCGCCCACATTAGCCTTCGTGTTTTTTGGGATTCGGGACGAGTGGGACCGGTTGGTGACGTTGCCCGCAGCGCTCGTCGTCGCAGCATGCCAGGCGACTGCGCCCCTACGGACAAAGAGCGGAAAGTCCGGGTATCCGCGCCCACTTTCCCGTTAGGCTGCATTGCCCCATGCCTGTTTGTACGGCCGCTACGGCCGGGCCGGCTCCCCGCAAGGTTGACACCGCCGGAACTCCGCACAGAATTGCACCCGTTCGCAGACCTCCGGAGGATCGCTCCCTGGTTGGACGGGCACTGAGCCCCGACCGATGATGGTCTGCATTCATCTCCACCGCAACGGGCACCGCTTCGAAGATCTGCGCAACGAACGCCGAATCACCATAAGCAACCGAGCCGTTCGTCTTCACCGCGACCACCGCGATCACCGCGTGCGCGTTCCCGATCTCTGCTTTCGCGGAGCCGCAGGAATCCGACCGGCGACGACCCCGGGGAAGAGCTGCCGCTACCAGGGATGTCCCCGCCTTCACCCACGGAGAGGAACGCTATCCGGCGGCGGAGAAATCATGTACGAGAGATCACTGCACTCCCGGCGACCAGCGGATCGATTTCAACCAGTCCGTACGCCGACGCTCGTACACGTGGATACTCCGCACGTCAGACGCGGAACGGAGGACTTCCCAGGCAGCGTGTTTCACGTGAAACAACTCAAGCGCCCCACACGACGGACCCTCGTTGTCCTCCATGTATGCGCGTCCGCAAGCTGGCTGGGACTCTCCCTCGGGCTGCTCGGGCTGAGCGTCACTGCGGTCGTCCACAACTCCCCGGCTGCCATCGAGGCGTCCTACCGTTCCATGTCCGTCTTCGCGAACTGGCTGATGATCCCCATCGCCCTGTTGACCCTGGCCAGCGGCCTGGCACTGTCCCTCGGCACCCCGTGGGGGCTGGCGCGCCATCGCTGGGTCTGGACCAAGTTCTGCCTCACCCTGGTCACCACTGTTCTCACGGCCTTCTCCCTGCGACCCGCCGTCAATTCCGCAGCAGAACAGGCTGCGGCCGGCGCCGCCGTGTCGGACGCGTCCGGTCTGCTCGCCGCACCGGTCGTCTCGCTCTCCGCCTATGTCTTCATGACCGCGATCTCAGTCCTCAAGCCGTGGGGCAAGACCCGGTACGGACGGCGCCTGCAGGTCTCGGCCAGTTCCGCTAAAGGACTGGACGAACGATCTCCGCGTCCGACAGCCTGACCTCCATGTCAACACCGCTGAGCGAACCCCCCATCCGACGCCTGAACACGGCTGACCTGGTCGCCTGCGCCGATCTGTCCGAAGACCGCGGCTGGCCGCGCGAGGAGCACAAATGGGGTTTGCTGCTTGCTGCGGGCACGGGCTACGGAATCGACGACCCGTCAGGGAAAGGCTTGGTCTGCGCCTGCGTGGTCACCTCGTACGGGCCCGGACTGGCTGCCATCGGCATGGTCCTCGTGGCCGAGCGGTATGCCCGGCAGGGGGTCGGGCGCCGGTTGATGAAGCACGTGCTGGCGGAGTACGACGGCATTCCGCTCACCCTGCACGCCACACCGTACGGGCAGCCCCTGTACGAGGAGTTGGGATTCATTGAGACCGGTCGAGCCGAGATGGTACGCGGGTTCTTCCGTACCACCGGAGCAGCTCCCGCGGCTACCACCCGGCCGGCGACCGCGGAGGACCTGCTCGCCGTCCTCCGCCTCGACGCGGAGGTCTTCGGCCGCGATCGCACTCATATGATCACCCGCCTGCCGGCTTTCGCCGACCAGTTGCAGGTCGCCGAGGACGGCGGCGTGCTCACCGGGTACGCAGCTGCGTGGCCGAACATGGAGACCCATGTCGTCGGACCCCTCATCGCGCGGGACAACGACACAGCCAAGGCCCTGATCGTCTCGCTCGCCGACGGCACCGACCGCCCGCTGCGCACCGACATCGACGTGCGCCACGGGGAACTGCTCGACTGGCTCAGGGCCAGCGGACTGGAGACGATCGCTTTCAACACGGTGATGACCTACGGAACGTCCGCGTTGCCCGGGGACTGGACCCGTCGCTTCGCCCCTCTGACGGTGGCGGCGGGCTGAGCCGGACCGTCACGGCGGGCTGGCCCGTACCGACCGCCCGAACCGTCTGCCGCACCGCCCGCACCCGTGCGATACACCGGCGGAGGCAGCCGTCCTCGCACCCCGGGAACCCCGGAGCAGGGACCCGACACCCATCGCCCTGCTCCGACGGCATTCCACGCGGTGAAGGGCACGGTGACGGCGGGAACGGGTCCCGCTGCCTCAGTGCCGCACCGCCTGCGCGGTAGCAGGGACAGCGCTGTCCTCGCGCGGGACCGAGCCTCGTTCCAAGGACGCTGAGAGGACGGCCAGGCCGAGGGCCGAGGTCGCGAGCAGCGCACCCACCCAGTTCGGTGCGGTGAGACCGAGGCCCGCCGTGATGACGATGCCGCCGAGCCAGGCGGAGAGTGCATTGCCCAGGTTGAAGGCGCCGATGTTCACGGCGGAGGCGAGCGTCGGGGCGCCGGACGCCTGGTCGAGGACGCGCTTCTGCAGCGGAGGCACCGTGGCGAAGCCCAGTGCACCCACGAGGCCGATGGTGACGGCGGCCGCGATCTTGTGGTGTGCGGTCATGGTGAACAGGCCCAGGACGAGGGCGAGCGCGCCGAGCGAAACGTACAGCAGTGGCATCAGGGACCGGTCGGCGAACCTTCCGCCGATCAGGTTGCCCGCGACCATGCCCAGGCCGAAGAGGACGAGCAGCCAGGTGACGGAGGAGTCCGCGAAGCCAGCGACCTCCGTCATCATCGGAGTGATGTAGGTGATCGCGGCGAACACGCCGCCGAAGCCGAGCACGGTCATCGCCATGGCCAGCAGTACCTGAACGTTGCGGAACACGGCGACTTCGTGGCGCAGCCGCACACCCACGGGCTTGGGCTGTTCCGGAACCAGCTTCACCACACCGGCGAGCCCCAGCATCCCGAGACCGGCGACGACGACGAACGTGGTCCGCCAACCGATGCTCTGACCAATGAACGTGCCCAAGGGCACACCGACGACGTTCGCGACCGTCAGACCGGTGAACATCATGGAGATCGCGCCGGCCTTCTTCCCTGGGGCGACCATGTCGGCGGCGACCACCGAGCCGATGCCGAAGAACGCACCGTGGGCGAGCGAGGCGACCACACGCCCCGCGAGCATCGCGCCGAAGACCGGGGCGGCGGCGGAGAGCACGTTGCCCGCGACGAACAGCCCCATCAGGAGCACCAGCATGCGCTTGCGGGGGACCTTGGTGCCGAGAACGGTCATCAACGGGGCTCCGAACACCACGCCGAGGGCATACCCGGTGACCAGGTAGCCGGCGGTGGGGATGGAGACCTGGAAGTCATCGGCCACTTCCGGGAGCAATCCCATGATCACGAATTCGGTGGTTCCGATACCGAATGCCCCGAGTGCCAGGGCGAGGAGCGCGAGCGGCACGGGTTTCACCTTCCCAGAATGTTGCGCCTGCACTTTACGAGCGTCCACAATAATTGCAGACGCCGATTATTTGCAAGCGCGGGCTATTGCGGCTGTCGCCTACCCTGGGGATCAACCGATTCCACCGCCCGACCGAGGCCACTCCTCGACGAAGGAGAGATCCGATGACAGCGACGGACCCGGCACTCACCGCCCTCGCCCAGAGCTGGTGCGTCCTCTCGCTGCTACACGGCAGGATCGAGGCGCACATCGAGCGGGCCCTGCAGGGCGAGCACGACCTGAGCGTGCGGGAGTACTCGCTGCTCGACGTCCTCAGCCGCCAGCACAACGGGCAGGGCGGCCACCTCCAGATGAAGCAGGTCGCCGACGCCGTCCTCCTCAGCCAAAGCGCCACCACCCGCCTCGTCACCCGGCTCGAGGACCGCGGACTCCTCAGCCGCTACCTCTGCGACACCGACCGCCGGGGCATCTACACCGACGTCACGCAGGCCGGACTCGCGCTGCTGGCCCAGGCCCGTCCGACGAATGACACCGCCCTGCGCCAGGCGCTCGACCAGGCCGCGAACGACCCCGAGCTCGCTCCCTTGGTCCACGCGATCGAGGGCCTGCGGGTCCCGGCGCCAGGCGCTGCACCCGCCTGAGGCCCCGGGCAGGCACCGCTCCAGGGCTCGACGCGGGCGCCATCACGGTCTGCCGAAGAGGTCGTCGACGCATCGCGACACCAGGGCAACGTGTTGGTCCAGCTGACCTCGGACAGCACCCGCACCGGATCCCACCGCTTCTACGAGCCGGGCTTCGCACCCTCGCACACGGGGCAAGCGCATGCTCTGACGACGTCCGTCCACAGCTCCGCCCGTCCGTCCGTTTCACGTGAAACGGACGGACCCGGGAAGAGGAATGCCTTGATCGGTGTCCGGCCCGACGGGCAGCAGGCCCTCGGCTCCATCGCCGCCACCGGCGGCCCTGCCCGACAACGGACCTACCGCCGACCCCGCCAGCCGCCCTCGTCCACCCCGCCCGGCACAGCCGACGCAGGGTCATACGGCTCCCTGGTGAAGACGAACGACCCCAGGTCCAGGTGGGCGACGGTGCCGTCGGACCGTCGCACCACCCGCAGGGTCTCGCCTGCGTGGTATCCGTCGAGTCCGGTCCACGTCCCGTCCGCTGCCGCGCGGAACCGCGAGCCGCGGGAGCCGCCCTTCAGCGGGTACAGCTCCAGGCCCCGCGCCTCCACCAACTTCAGCCCGAAGGCGTACGTGCCCCAGTACCACGGCCCCGCAAGCTCCAGCAACGCGTCGTCGGCCTGCGCCATCGGACGCCAGGGCTCGGGGAGGGCGGGCTCCGCGTCGACCACGATGCGCAGGAGGTCGGCGGCGACCGCGGCCGGGAGCAGCCCCGAGGTGGCATTGGCCAGCACCACCGTGGCGACCCCCTCGTCCGCGCTCGTCCACAGGCAGGCCAGGAACCCGGGCAGCGACCCCGTGTGCCCGACGAGGGTACGCCCGCCCTTCCGTAGGACCTGGAGGCCGAGCCCGTAGCCGTTGTCCCATTCCCCGGCTTCCTGAGGTGCGGCCGGCGTCCGCATCTGCCCCACGGACTCCGCGCTCAACACCCGGTCGTCCCCGCCGGCGAGGAACCCGGCGAACGTACAGAGGTCGGCAGCAGTCGACCAGAGCTGGCCGGCCGGCGCCATCAGCCCGAGGTCCTCCGACGGCTCGGGCACCATGACGTCCGCCCAAGGGTGCACCGCCCATCCCCGCGCATGGGGAGCCTGCGGCTGGGTGCCGGTGCGCGCCATCCCGAGCGGCTCGAGGACCTCGTGCTGGAGCACCTCCCCCCAGTGCTGCCCCCGTACCGCTTCGACCAGCGACCCGAGCAGGGTGTACCCGGGGTTGGAGTAGTGGTGGCGACGACCGACGGGGTGCCGCAGGGGCTCTTCGCCGAGCACGTCCCGCAGCGCGGGCCGGAGCGACCCCGGGGTGCGCTCCCACCACGGTGGGGGCGTCTCCGCAGCCAGTCCCGCACTGTGGCAGAGGAGTTGGGCGATGGTGACCTGGCCCACCCCCGTACCCGGGAGATGCCTCTCCAGTGGATCTGCCAGGTCCAGCAGTCCTTCGTCCCTCAGCCGCAGGACGAGGACGGCAGTGAAGACCTTGGTGATCGAGCCGATGCGGTACTGGGTGTCCGCGTCACAAATCTGCCCGTCGCCGCTGCTTCGGCCACCGCTCCAGACGAGACGCCCGCCCCTGGCCACCGCCGCCACGAGAGACGGAACACGGCCTTCTGACTGCGCGGTGGCCACACGGTGCATCAAAGCCCGTTCCGTGCCGGGGAGTAGCACTCCACAAGGTGAGGTCATGGTCCAGATCTAACCGAAAGACCCTGTTCGGGGTCGACCGCCACTTCCGCAGTACCCCATCGACAGACCCAGCCGGATCACCGCGCCGACGCCGGCACGCGCCCGGCTTGCCGCCTCATACGCCCGGACCACGCGGTCAGGGAAGCACCGCTCGGAGAACGGGTGCACGGTGGAACTCACGGCCGCGGACGGGACACGCGTCAGTACGAGGGCGCAGGGACTTGACGGCGGATTGGACTCGACGGACGGCCGTCGTTGCGCGGGACGGCAGGGCCACGGCACCCGCCCGGCCCCCCGCACGCCCCGCTCACGGTCGGACAGCGTCCTCCTGAAGTGGGCCACGTTCTCCTCGGTGGACCACCGGTCGAAGCCGGCCTACTCCAACACACGTACCGAGGCAGGGTTCGACAACTCCACATCGGCGAACACGGTGTGGACATCCGGCGCCGTGAGAGCGAAGTCCGTCATGGCCCGGACGGCTTCCGATGCGTAGCCCCGACCGCGGCGGGAGGCCACGACGCCGTAGCCGAGCTCGACGCTTCCCCCGCTGGGCGGCCAGAAGAGGCCTATCGAGCCCACCACCAACCCCGAGTCGCCCTCGATGATGAGGCGGTGGCCGTTCTCACCGAGCCAGTCGGGGCGCTGGTCGAAGAAGCCGGCGACAACGCGGTCGCCTTCAGCGGGGAAGTCGCCATCCCACCGTGCCGACCTGACATCGCCGAGGACGGCCGCGACGTCCTCTTCGTCCGCTGTCGTCGACCTGACCACCTCCCGCCTCGTTCTCTCGCGAGCCTACTGGCCAAACGGGATGCTCAGAGGCCCGCTGCTCGGTCACGTTTCCCGCGTCAGAGGCCCGGCGGGAGCTGCTGGGGAGCGAAACCGAAGCGTCATGCCGCTTCGGTCGCCGATCGGGGGGATCTCGCCAATGCGGTGAAGCGAACAGACCGGTGAGAACGACGGCTTCGGGATACGTGACCGACTCGATCCGGGCCTCGGAGGGGCGGTAGGGATCACCGAACGGGTCCTCGCCCGGTATGTCGAACCGTCGGTTCCAACGCTGCCCGTGTCCGATCCGCCCATCAGATGACATCGCGACTGAGAAAACGACACGGGATCTGAGAACCTGCACCGGACCGGTCAGGTCTGGGCCATGTCCACGAAGCGCGAGTAGTGCCCCTGGAAGGCGACGGTGATCGTGGCCGTGGGGCCGTTACGGTGCTTGGCCACGATCAGGTCCGCCTCGCCCGCACGGGGTGACTCCTTCTCGTACGCGTCCTCGCGGTGGAGCAGGATCACCATGTCCGCGTCCTGCTCGATGGAACCGGACTCACGCAGGTCGGAGACCATCGGCTTCTTGTCCGTGCGCTGCTCCGGGCCTCGGTTCAGCTGGGAGAGCGCGATGACGGGGATCTCCAACTCCTTGGCGAGCAGCTTGAGGTTACGGGACATGTCCGAGACCTCCTGCTGACGGCTCTCGGCCCGTTTCGACCCACCGGACTGCATCAGCTGGAGGTAGTCGATGACGACCAGCTTCAGATCATTGCGCTGCTTCAGGCGACGGCACTTCGCGCGGATCTCCATCATCGACAGGTTCGGCGAGTCGTCGATGTAGAGCGGCGCCTGGGAGACGTCGGGCATCCGCCGGGCCAGCCGCGTCCAGTCCTCGTCCGTCATCGTGCCGGACCGCATGTGGTGCAGGGCCACCCGGGCCTCGGCGGACAGCAGCCGCATCGCGATCTCGTTGCGGCCCATCTCGAGGGAGAAGATCACGCTGGGAAGGTTGTTCTTGATCGATGCGGCTCGCGCGAAGTCCAGCGCCAGCGTCGACTTACCCATGGCGGGGCGGGCCGCGATGACGATCATCTGGCCCGGGTGCAGCCCGTTGGTCAGTGAGTCGAAGTCGGTGAACCCGGTCGGCACACCGGTCATCTCACCACTGCGCGACCCGATGGCCTCGATCTCGTCGAGAGCGCCCTCCATGATGTCACCCAGCGGCAGGTAGTCCTCGCTGGTGCGCTGCTCGGTAACGGCGTAGATCTCGGCCTGGGCCGAGTTCACGATCTCGTCGACGTCGCCGTCCGCCGCGTACCCCATCTGCGTGATGCGGGTACCGGCCTCCACGAGGCGGCGCAGGACCGCACGCTCGTGGACGATCTCCGCGTAATAGGAGGCGTTGGCCGCGGTGGGCACCGACTGGACCAGGGTGTGCAGGTACGAAGCCCCGCCCACACGGGTGATCTCGCCGCGCTTGGTGAGCTCGGCGGCCACCGTGATGGGGTCGGCCGGCTCGCCCTTGGCGTAGAGGTCGAGGATCGCCTGGTAGACGGTCTCGTGTGCGGGCCGGTAGAAGTCGTGGCCCTTGATGATCTCGACGACATCGGCGATGGCATCCTTGGAGAGCAGCATGCCGCCGAGGACGGACTGCTCGGCATCGAGGTCCTGCGGAGGCACGCGCTCGAAGCTGGGGGCGCCGTCATCCCACGGGCGGCCGTCCCTGCCCCGCTCGTGCTGCTCCTCGCGGCCACGGCCGCGACCCTCCCCACGTCGCTGCCGGGAGACGGGCAGACGGTCACCCGGACCGGCATCGGTCCAGGGATCGTCCAGGGGCTCGGGAATGGTCACCGGCCGCCTCCTCCCGTCCGCTCCGCGGACCTTCGCCGTGGCACTCTTTTTACGACACAGCACTGACAAAACGAGAGGCCCGACTCCGCTTCCGGCGCGTCGGGCGCCGGTCCACGTTAGGGCCGTCGGCACCGTCAGCCAATCTGGTTATCCACAGGCCATGTGGACGAGGGACCAGATGCTGTGGAGAAACCCTCGGAACCTGTGCACGGATCGGGGGACAGCCCTGTGGACAAAGTCATAGACCGGGACACATCACCGGCTTGACCTGCAGCTATTCCATCCACCGGCTGTGGGGAAGAAAAACTTTCCCAACCGGACCAAGATCAGAACAAACGGCGCACAGAAGAAGCTACGTCCCACCCTGAAGTAAGGATCACAATCCCTTTACATCTCTTACCTGTGGAAGATTAGATTGAGCGCATGACACAGGCCCCCACCGCACCGCAGAGGACCCGGCGACAACACGACCGCGAGATCATCGCGCTCGCCCTTCCGGCCTTCGGGTCGCTCGTTGCCGAGCCGCTCTTCGTCATGGTCGACAGCGCCATCGTGGGCCACCTCGGGACCTCCCAACTCGCGGGGCTGGGAATCGCCGCAGCCCTCCTGATGACCGCGGTGAGTGTCTTCGTCTTCCTCGCCTACGCGACCACCGCCGCAGTGGCGCGACGCGTGGGCGCCGGCGACCTCGGAGCCGCCATCCAGCAGGGGATGGACGGGATCTGGCTCGCCCTACTGCTCGGCACCTCCGTCGCCGGGGCCGCTCTACCGCTGGCGCCGTGGCTCGTAGAGGCCTTCGGCGCCTCCGGCACCGCTGCCCCCTACGCCACCACCTATCTACGGATCTCGGCCCTCGGCATCCCCGCGATGCTCGTCGTCATGGCATCGACCGGGGTCCTCCGCGGCCTCCAGGACACCCGCACGCCCTTGTACGTCGCCGTTGGTGGCTTCGCTGCCAACGCCGCCCTCAACGTCGGGCTCGTCTATGGGGTGGGCCTCGGTATTGCGGGGTCGGCCTGGGGCACCGTCATCGCTCAGTACGCTATGGCTGCCGTCTACCTCGTCGTGGTCGTCCGCGGAGCCCGTCGACACAACGCGTCGCTGCGCCCCGATGCCGCAGGCATCCGGGCCAGCGCCCACGCCGGAGCGCCACTGCTCATTCGAACGCTCTCCCTGCGCGCCGTCCTGATGATCGCCACCGCCGTGGCGGCCCGACTGGGCGACACCGACATCGCCGCCCACCAGATCGTCCTCTCCCTCTGGAGCCTCATGGCCTTCGCGCTGGACGCGATCGCCATAGCAGGGCAGGCGATCATAGGCCGCTACCTCGGCGCGGACGATTCCCGAGGAGCACGTGAGGCATGTCGCCGCATGGTGCAGTGGGGCATCGTCTCGGGTCTGGCGCTCGGCTCCCTGATCGTTGTGGCCGGTCCTCTCTTCACCTCGCTCTTCACCTCTGACCCGGCAGTGCGGGACACCCTGTTCCCCGTGCTCCTGGTGGTCGCGCTCTCCCAGCCGGTCGCCGGTGTGGTCTTCGTGCTGGACGGCGTGTTGATGGGCGCCGGTGACGGTCGCTACCTGGCCGGTGCCATGCTGCTGACCCTCGCCGTCTTCGCACCCGTTGCCCTGCTCGTCCCCATCCTCGGTGGAGGGCTCACAGCCCTCTGGTGGGCGATGACGTTGATGATGGTCGTACGACTGCTGACCCTGTGGCTGCGCACCCGATCCGGCCGCTGGATCGTCACGGGAGCCACGCGCTGAGCGTGACGGGGCTCGACCGCGGACGCTTCGTTTCACGTGAAACGGCGAGAGGGCCGCACCCGGGGGTGCGGCCCTCTCTCATGCTCTGCGAGCGATCGCTCAGGCAGCGACGACCTCGACACCGAGCTTCGCAGCAACCTCGGGGTGCAGACGCACGGACACCTGGTGCGAGCCCAGGGTCTTGATCGGCGAACCGAGCTCGACACGGCGCTTGTCGACCTCCGGGCCACCCGCGGACTTGATCGCCGTGGCGATGTCGGCCGGGGTGACGGAGCCGAAGAGGCGGCCGGCGTCGCCGGAGCGAACGGCCAGACGCACCTTCACGGCCTCGAGCTGGGTCTTGATCTCGTTGGCCTGCTCGATCGTCGCGATCTCGTGGATCTTGCGAGCGCGACGGATCTGCTCGACGTCCTTCTCGCCACCCTTGGTCCAGCGGATCGCGAAACCGCGCGGGACCAGGTAGTTGCGAGCGTAGCCGTCCTTGACGTCGACGACGTCGCCGGCGGCACCGAGGCCAGAGACCTCGTGGGTGAGGATGATCTTCATGTTTCGGTCACCCTTCCCTTAGCGCGCGGTGGACGTGTAGGGCAGCAGCGCCATCTCACGGCTGTTCTTGACGGCCGTGGCGACGTCACGCTGGTGCTGCGTGCAGTTGCCGGTCACGCGACGGGCACGGATCTTGCCACGGTCGGAAATGAACTTCCGCAGCATGTTCGTGTCCTTGTAGTCCACGTACGCGGTCTTGTCCTTGCAGAATGCGCAGACCTTCTTCTTCGGCTTGCGCACAGGCGGCTTCGCCATGGTGTATCTCCTGTGTGATCAAGAAGTGGGGGTACGAGCGCCCCGAGGGAAGTGCTCCCTAGAAGGGGGGCTCGTCCGAGTAGCCGCCGCCGGAGCCGCCGCCCCAGCCGCCACCGCCGCCCTGCTGCTGCCCGCCGGCCGGCGCGCTGGTGGCCCAAGGGTCGTCGGCGGGAGCACCGCCGCCACCCTGCTGCTGACCACCGCCGGGGCCTCCGCCCCAGCCGCCACCGCCGCCCTGCTGGCCGCCGCCGTAGCCGCCCTGGCCGCCGCGACCGGTGGTCTTGGTGACCTTGGCCGTGGCGTTCTTGAGGCTGGGGCCGACTTCCTCGACGTCCAGCTCGAAGACCGTGCGCTTGACGCCCTCGCGGTCCTCGTAGGACCGCTGCTTCAGCCGACCCTGCACGACGACGCGCATGCCGCGCTGGAGCGACTCGGCGACGTTCTCCGCCGCCTGGCGCCAGACCGAGCAGGTCAGGAAGAGGCTCTCGCCGTCCTTCCACTCATTGGTCTGACGGTCGAAGGTACGGGGAGTGGACGCGACACGGAACTTCGCGACCGCCGCACCGGAGGGGGTGAAGCGCAGCTCGGGGTCGTCGACGAGATTGCCGACGACCGTGATGACGGTCTCGCCTGCCATGGGTGAACCTCTCGGCGGGGATTGCTTGGCTGCTTGTTGCTACTCGAACCCGATGACCTCTGAGCTAGGTGCTCAGTGGGTCTCGGGACGGAGGACCTTGGTCCGGAGGACCGACTCGTTCAGGTTCATCTGGCGGTCGAGCTCCTTGACGACCGCAGGCTCGGCCTGCAGGTCGATGACCGAGTAGATGCCCTCGGGCTTCTTCTTGATCTCGTAAGCGAGACGACGACGGCCCCAGGTGTCGACCTTCTCCACCTTTCCGTTGCCCTCGCGGACGACGGAGAGGAAGTTCTCGATCAGCGGGGAGACAGCACGCTCCTCGAGATCGGGGTCGAGGATGACCATCACCTCGTAGTGACGCATGTGGAACCCACCTCCTTTGGACTCAGCGGCCACGGTCGTTCCGTGGCAGGAGGGTCGTGATGCGTGAGCATCGATGTCTACGAGTAAATCAGGCGCCACTGACAATCGGCCCCGGGATCGGGGGATCGAGTACTGGCCTGGGCAGACACCGGTGCAGACGGTACACAGTACCCGCACACCCGCTTCCGGTTGAAATCCGGCGGTCGGGACCCGCACCCTGTACCCAGCGGTGTGTGCGGCGTCACAATGCGCCGCCTTCCGGAACGCCAGGAGGTGCTTCATGGCCCAGCCAGTGCGATCGAACCCGACAGGCTCATTGCTCGCCACGGACGGCAAGCCCCATCCCCTCCAGGACGCCCTGATGACGGCGACCCTGGTACTGGGGGCCCTCTCCTTCGTGACCGCCCAGTTCTACAACCTCCACCTGCTCGCCTCGTGGTCCGGCCTGATCGGGATCTTCACGGGGGCGTACGGCCAGTTCATCTCTGCCACGACCCGCGAACGCTTCCTCCTGGTGATCGGACTCGGTGCGTCCGCCGTCGGGTTCTTCCTCGGAATGGCGCGCGGCGGCCTGTTCGGCGGTCTGATCGGCTACTAGCCCGGCCACCCGCGGCCACGCGGGGCGCTTCCCCGGCCCAGTAGGCTTCGCGCGAGAGCCGGAGCCCCTGACACGAGGGGACACACCTGCCGAGGAGCGCCCCGCATGAGCCTGACCCTGAGGACCATCAGCCGAGAGCAGCATCTGGCGTACATCCAGAGCCTGCCGTCGGCGAGTCACTGCCAGGTGCCTGCGTGGGCGGACGTCAAGACCGAGTGGCGCTCGGAGAACCTGGGCTGGTTCGACAAGGACGGCCAGCTGGTGGGCGTCGGCCTCGTCCTCTACCGGCAGCTCCCCAAGATCAAGCGGTACCTCGCGTACCTACCCGAGGGCCCGGTGATCAACTGGTACGCCCCGAACCTGGACGACTGGCTACAGCCGATGCTGGCCCATCTGAAGAACCAGGGCGCCTTCTCGGTGAAGATGGGTCCGCCGGTCGTCATCCGCCGCTGGGAAGCTCCTGCGATCAAGGCCGGTATCCAGGACCCGGACGTCAAGCGGCTGCGCGACGTCGAGGCGACCCACATCGAGGCACGCGCCTTCGAGGTGGCGGACCGACTGCGCAAGATGGGCTGGCAACAGGGCGAGGACGGGGGCGCCGGCTTCGGCGACGTCCAGCCCCGCTACGTCTACCAGGTGCCACTGGCCAACCGCTCGCTCGACGACGTCCTCAAGGGCTTCAACCAGCTGTGGCGGCGGAACATCAAGAAGGCCGAGAAGGCCGGCGTCGAGGTCGTCCAAGGCGGCTACGACGACCTCGCCGAGTGGCAGCGGCTGTACGAGATCACCGCCGAGCGTGACCGGTTCCGGCCGCGTCCGCTGTCGTACTTCCAGCGGATGTGGACGGTCCTGAACAACGAGGACCCCAACCGCATGCGCCTCTACTTCGCGCGGCACAACGGGGTGAACCTCTCCGCGGCGACGATGCTCGTCGTCGGCGGCCACGTCTGGTACTCCTACGGCGCCTCGGACAACATCGGCCGCGAGGTCCGGCCCTCGAACGCGATGCAGTGGCGCATGCTGCGCGACGCCTACGCCATGGGCGCAACGGTCTACGACCTGCGCGGCATCAGCGACTCGCTCGACGAGACCGACCACCTCTTCGGCCTGATCCAGTTCAAGGTGGGCACGGGCGGCGAGGCCGTCGAGTACATCGGCGAGTGGGACTTCCCGCTCAACAAGCTGCTGCACAAGGCGCTCGACATCTACATGTCGCGCCGCTGATCAGCCCCGCCCCATCCCTCACTCCCTCACACCGCTGCAACCAGGAAGGTTCCGGTCCGGCTATGGCGCTCTCCCTCTATGTCGATACCGCTCGCTGGCGGGCGCACCAGAAGTCCGTGATCGACCAGTTCCCAGGCCTCGTCCCGGTCTGCAAGGGCAACGGCTATGGATTCGGGCACGAGCGCCTCGCCGAGGAGGTGAGCCGCTTCGGCGCCGACATGCTCGCCGTGGGGACCACGTACGAAGCCGCACGGATCAAGGACTGGTTCAGCGGCGACCTCCTCGTGCTCACGCCGTTTCGAAGGGGTGAGGAACCGGTTCCGCTGCCCGACCGGGTCATCCGTTCGGTCTCGTCGGTCGACGGTGTGCACGCCCTCGTCGGCGCGCGGGTCGTCATCGAGTGCATGAGCTCCATGAAGCGGCACGGCGTCGCCGAGGAGGACCTCGGCCGGCTGCACGCCGCGATCGAGGACGTACGGCTGGAGGGCTTTGCCCTGCACCTGCCCCTGGACCGCGCGGACGGCTCCGACGCGGTCGAGGAGGTCATCGCCTGGATGGACCGGCTGCGCACCGCCCGGTTGCCGCTGCACACCATGTTCGTCAGCCATCTGCGCGCCGACGAACTGGCGCGGCTGCAGCAGCAGTTCCCCCAGACCCGGTTCCGCGCCAGGATCGGCACCCGGCTGTGGCTCGGCGACCACGAGGCGACCGAGTACCGCGGTGCCGTGCTCGACGTGACCCGGGTCTTCAAGGGCGACCGCTTCGGCTACCGCCAGCAGAAGGCCGCCTCGGACGGTTGGCTGGTCGTCGTGGCCGGCGGCACGTCCCACGGGGTGGGTCTGGAGGCGCCGAAGGCCATGCACGGCGTCATGCCACGCGCCAAGGGCGTCGCACGGGCCGGCCTTGCCACGGTCAACCGCAACCTCTCACCGTTCGTGTGGGCGGGCAAGCAGCGTTGGTTCGCCGAGCCGCCGCACATGCAGGTGTCGATCCTCTTCATCCCCGCCGATGCCCAGGAGCCAGAGGTCGGGGACGAGTTGGTCGCTCACCTTCGGCACACGACCACGCAGTTCGACCGCCTGGTCGACCGCTAGGGGGCTCACTGGGCCGGGCCTCCCGGCTGCCGTGGGCGACCGCTTACGTCCGGCTGCCCGCGGCCCCCCACTCCACCCTCGACCCTTCCACCGCGTGCGCGGCGTGCCGTGCCGGGCCGGCTGCCCGGCCGATCACGAAGACGTCCGCCGCTCGATCGAGCACCCCGCCGGACGGGTCGTCCTCCCCGTCCCTCCGCACCACGTCCCGCTCCGGCATCAGGACGTCCCGCACGACCACCGCGCACAGGTACAGCGTCCCGAGCAGGTGTAGCGCGATCGCCAGCTGGTACCCCTCCGCGGGCAGGCCCTGGTGCTTGTCGCCGCTTGACGTGTACGCGAGGTACATCCAGATCCCCAAGAAGTACGTGACCTCGCATGCCTGCCAGATGAGGAAGTCGTGCCAACGGGGCCGTGCCAATGCGGCGAGGGGGATCAGCCACAGCACGTACTGCGGTGAATAGACCTTGTTGGTGAGGATGAACGCCGCCACGACGAGGAATGCGAGCTGAGCGAACCGCGGACGTCGCGGAGCCGTGAGGGTCAGCGCGGCGATGCCGGCGCATGCCAGGAGCATCAGCAGAGTAGCTGACGTGTTGACCGTGTGGACGTCGAATTGCTCCCCCGTGCGCTGCGTGATGATCAACCAGAAGGAGCCGAAGTCGACCTGCCGCTCCTGGCTGAAGGTGTAGAACTTCTTCCACCCCTCCGGGGCGAGCAGCATCACCGGCAGGTTCACGATGAGCCACGAGGCCGCAGCGCCGAGGAGGGCCGCGCCGTACTCCCGGTACTTGCCGGCCCGCCAGCACAGCACCAGCAAGGGTCCGAGCAGTAGCACGGGGTAGAGCTTGGCCGCCGTGGCCAGCCCGATGAGGACGCCGAAGAACAGCGGCCTTCCCCTGGACCACATGAGCATCGCTGCCGCGGTGAGGGCGACGGCGAACAGGTCCCAGTTGATCGTGGCGGTGAGGGCGAACGCGGGCGCCAGGGCGACCAGCAGCCCGTCCCAGGGCCTGCGGCGGTGCGTGCGGGCCACGCAGACGGCGATGACGGCGGTGCAGATCAGCAGCATGGCCGCGTTGACCATCCAGTACATCTGCTCGCGGTGCTGCAGGGAACCGCCCGACGGCGTCAGCCAGGCGGCGACCTTCATGAACACGCCCGTCAGAACGGGGTACTCGAGGTACTCCATGTCGCCGCTCAGCCGGTCGAAGTACGGCATCAGGCCGTCCGCGAAACCTCGGCCGAGGAACAGGTGCGGGATATCGGAGTAGCAGGCGTGCGTGTACTGGGAGCTGGCCCCACGGAACCACGCCCACTCGTAGCACGGGATTTTCTGGACCATGCCGAGCGCGAACATGCCGATCGCCACCAGGGCGACCACCCGCACCGGTGTGGCCCGGCTGATGCCGGTCCGCGCCCAGCGGCCCAGCGGACCACCGATCACCTCACTGCCGGCGGCAGCGACCTCGTCCCGCTGCGTGGGACTCACCGGTGGCCGGTCCTGCTGCACGATCGTCTTCTGTGGGCTCGGCATGGAGCACATCCTGCCGTACGGGACCCGCGAACACCTGCGGCCTGTGGACAACCGGCGAGGGCCGCCGCGCCGGACCCGTAGATCCGGTGCGGCGGCCCTCGTGGCGGACCGGGGCCGTCAGCCCCCTTGTCCTGCGATGAACCCGCCGTTGCCGTTGCCCTGGCCGCCGTTGCCCCCCACCGTCGGCGAGGGACTGGTCGTGACACCGCCGTCCGTGGTTCCGCCGTCAGTCGTACCGGCGTCGGTGCCCGCGTTGGCACCCCCGTTGTCCTGGCCGGCCGTCTGGTTGCAGTTCCAGTCGAAGCGGCCGCAGGACTTGCTGGGGGAGGGCGTCTCGGACGGGGTCTCGGACGGCGTCTCGGACGGCGTCTCCGACGGGCTCTCCTCGGGCGTCTCCGACGGGGACGGCTCGGGACTGGTCAGTCCGCCACCGTAGACGGCCTCCGCGTCCAGGGACTCCGGCTCGCTGAAGCGCTCGACCCGCGTGCCCTTCAGTGCCTCCTCCATGTAGTCGTGCCAGATCGCGGACGGGAAGGACGAACCGTGGATCTTCGTCTGTCCGCCCGTTCCGTACATCTCCAGGAACTTGCGGTTCTTGCTCTCGGCATTGTCGTCGAGCCGGTACATGTCGATGGCGGTGGACAGCTGCGGCGTGTACCCGACGAACCACGCCGACTTGTTGCCGTCGGTCGTACCGGTCTTGCCCGCGACGTCCCGTCCCGGGAGCGCGGCGTTGCGGCCGGTGCCCTCCGGGTCCTCGACGACGTCCTTCAGCACGTCGGTCACGTTGGTGGCGACGGCGGACGAGAAGCGGCGGTTCGCGTCGTCGTCGTGCTTGTAGACCTCGCGGCCCTGACGGAGGACCTTGGTGACGGAGTACGGCTCGCGGTGCTCGCCGTCGGCTGCGAAGGTCGCGTACGCCCCGGCCATGCGGATGGCGCTGGGGTCGGAGATGCCGATCGAGAACGACGGTACGTTCGCCTTGACCAGTGAGTCCTCCCGCAGGCCGGCGTCGACCGCAGCCCTGCGGACGGTCTCGATGCCGATGTCCATGCCCAGTTGCACGAACGGCGAGTTGGCGGAATGGATCATGGCTTCACGCAGGCTGATGTCCTTGTACGACTCGTGACCGTCGTTGGTCTGCAGCCACTCCTGGCCCTTCTCGTTCCTCCAGACGCTGCCGTCGTACTTCCTGATCTTGAGCTTGTCCATCCCGTTGTACCTGCTGCTGTCGGGATCGACGAGCGTCCGCTGGTCCGGACCCTGGTCCGCGGGGCCCTGCGGGTTGCGCACGCCGTCCCGCATCGCCGCGGCGAGCACGAAGGGCTTGAAGGTCGAGCCGACCTGGGCACCGGTCTTGTCCGCGTTGTTGGTGAAGTGCTTGGTCGCGTCCTCACCGCCGTAGATGGCGACGATCTTGCCGGTCTTCGGGTCCACCGAGGCACCGCCGAACTGGACGTGGGTGTCCGTATCGGGGCGCTTCTTCGGGTTGATGTTCTTCTTGCGGACGTTGTCCACGGCCTTCTTCAGCTTGTCGACCTTGTCCTTGTCGAACGTCGTGTGGATCTCGTAGCCGCCCTTGGAGAGGTCCTCGGCCGTGATGCCCAGCTCGTTGTTGTTGATGAAGTAGGCCTTCGCCAGGTCGACGAGGTAACCGGTCTGACCGCTGAGCTGGGCGTTCTTCTTCGGTTTGACGGGCATCGGGAAGCTTTGGACCGCCTTGGCGTGGGCCTCGGCGGTCAGGTGCTGGTCCTTCAGCATCTCGTCGAGGATCCACCGCCAGCGCTTCTTGGCCCGCTCGGTGTTCGCCTCGGGGGTGGCTGCCGGGTCGATCTCCGTCTGGCCCGCCGGGTCGTAGTACGTCGCGCCCTTCAGCAGCGACGCCAGGAAGGCGGACTGGCTGGGGGTGAGCTCCTTGGCGTCCTTGTCGTAGTAGGTGCGCGCCGCGGCCTGGATGCCGTAGGCGCCGCGTCCGTAGTACGACGTGTTCAGGTAGCCGGCCATGATCTCGGACTTGTCGAGGTCCGCACCGACCTTGATGGAGATGAACAGCTCCTTGAACTTCCTGGTCAGCGTCTGGGACTGGTCGCCGAGCCGGGCGTTCTTGACGTACTGCTGGGTGATCGTCGAACCACCCTGGGTCTGGCCGCCCCTGGCCATGTTGAACAGGGCGCGGGCAATGCCCATCGGGTCGACGCCGGCGTCGTCCCTGAAGGTCTTGTTCTCCGCCGAGATCACCGCGTCCTGCATCTCCTTGGGGATGCTCGCGTACGGGATGATCTGCCGGTTGATCTCACCACCGGTGGCCGCCATCTGGGATCCGTCGGCCCAGTAGTAGACGTTGTTCTGCGCCTTGGAGGCGAGGCTGGGGTTGGGGACCTCCACCATCGCGTAGGCGACCGTCCCGGCGGCCATCAGGCTCCCGAGGAAGCCGATGAACAGCCCGGTCACGAGCTTCCACGAGGGAACCCAGCGGCGCCAGCCGTACGCGTCGCGGCGCGGGTAGTCGATGAGCCGTCGCTGCCCGGTGCCACCGCCTCTGCCACGGCCTCCGGCGCCCGCGGCGCCCTCCGCGCCCCTTCTCCGGCCACCTGTGCCCCGCTGGGCGGCACGCCGGGCCTCCGCCCGTCCGCCGTAACCGGCGGACGGGGACTCGGTGCTCGCGCCCCGGGACGGGACGGCACGGCGGCCCGCTGGAGGCTGCTGCGCGGCGCGTCTGGCCGCGGCACGTCCGCCACCCTGCGGCTCCGGCGGTTTGCGACGGTGCTCGCTCATCGAACGACTACTCCTCGGGCAGGCGCGAACGCCTGGAAGCGGCAGTTGGAATCCTGTCCCCCCGAAATGAATACGAACGAGCCCACTAAAGAACTCATCCGATATGCATCCGGGACGAGGACGCGCGCCGGCGTCACACGGTTCCCGGTGGTCTGCATGCCGCACAGACTACGCACGCCCGAAAACCTCTAATTCGGACAATTACTCCCATATCGTGCAACTCGATTACTGCGAATTGACGATGTGACGCCGGTCACCACCCCTCCCCTTGTCGCAACAGGACTGCCGTTCTATCGTCTGGATGTATCGAGTCGATACATCAGCACGGCATAGCAGCAGCGAGACAAGGCGGAGGAGGCGATCGATGAGTAGACGCTCCGGCATCCTCGAGTTCGCCGTCCTCGGCCTGCTCCGCGAAGCACCGATGCACGGGTACGAGCTGCGCAAGCGGCTCAACACGTCATTGGGGATCTTCCGCGCCTTCAGCTACGGGACCCTCTACCCCTGCCTCAAGACGCTGGTCGCCCATGGCTGGCTGATCGAGGAACCGGGCAACGCTCCCGAGGACGCCCTCGCCGCCTCCCTCGCGGGGCGCCGGGCCAAGATCGTCTACCGACTGACGGCCGAGGGGAAGGAGCACTTCGAAGAGCTCCTCTCCCACACCGGCCCTGACACCTGGGAAGACGAACACTTCGCAGCAAGGTTCGCTTTCTTCGGGCAGACGGAGCGCGAGGTCCGGATGCGAGTGCTGGAGGGGCGTCGCAGCCGGCTCGAAGAACGTCTGGAGAAGATGCGTGCTTCGTTGGCCCGCACACGCGAACGCCTCGACGACTACACACTTGAGCTGCAGCGACACGGCATGGAGTCGGTGGAGCGCGAGGTGCGCTGGCTGAACGAGCTCATCGAGAGCGAGCGGGCGGGGCGGGACCAGCGACGGTCCGCGGCACCCGACGAAGCCGGCGCACCGCAGCACGACACATCCGGAGAGACGGGCGGCCTGCCCCGGCACAGGGGCGCAGTGACCCCCGAGGGAAGAGCCTCCGGGCACTACCCGCCGGATCCGTCCGAAGACACCACCAAGTGAGGGCCTGCACCACGCAGGGCCTCGTACGAGAACACACAGGGAGCAACCGGAATGGGTTCGGTTCGCGTAGCCATCGTCGGCGTAGGCAACTGCGCCGCCTCGCTGGTGCAGGGCGTCGAGTACTACAAGGACGCCGACCCGGCGTCCAAGGTGCCGGGCCTGATGCACGTCCAGTTCGGCGAGTACCACGTGCGTGACGTCGAGTTCGTGGCTGCCTTCGATGTCGACGCGAAGAAGGTCGGCCTCGACCTCGCGGACGCCATCGGTGCCAGCGAGAACAACACCATCAAGATTTGCGACGTGCCGTCTACCGGTGTGACGGTCCAGCGCGGCCACACCCTCGACGGCCTGGGCAAGTACTACCGCCAGACGATCGAGGAGTCCGACGAGGCCCCCGTTGACGTCGTGCAGATCCTCAAGGACAAGCAGGTCGACGTTCTCGTCTGCTACCTGCCGGTGGGGTCCGAGGACGCTGCGAAGTACTACGCGCAGTGCGCCATCGACGCCAAGGTGGCCTTCGTGAACGCCCTCCCCGTGTTCATCGCGGGCACCAAGGAGTGGGCGGACAAGTTCACCGAGGCCGGTGTGCCGATCGTCGGCGACGACATCAAGTCGCAGGTCGGCGCGACCATCACGCACCGTGTGATGGCGAAGCTGTTCGAGGACCGGGGCGTCATCCTCGACCGCACGATGCAGCTGAACGTCGGCGGCAACATGGACTTCAAGAACATGCTGGAGCGCGAGCGCCTGGAGTCCAAGAAGATCTCCAAGACGCAGGCCGTCACCTCCCAGATCCCGGACCGCGACCTCGGGGAGAACAACGTCCACATCGGCCCGTCCGACTACGTGGCATGGCTCGACGACCGCAAGTGGGCGTACGTCCGCCTGGAGGGCCGTGCCTTCGGTGACGTCCCGCTGAACCTGGAGTACAAGCTCGAGGTCTGGGACTCCCCGAACTCGGCCGGTGTCATCATCGACGCTCTGCGTGCCGCGAAGATCGCCAAGGACCGCGGCATCGGCGGCCCGATCCTCTCCGCGTCCTCGTACTTCATGAAGTCCCCGCCGGTGCAGTACTTCGACGACGAGGCCCGTGAGAACGTCGAGAAGTTCATCAAGGGCGAGGTCGAGCGCTGAGCAGGGAGCGCTAGTCGACCGTCCCGCAGGACAGTTGAGGGTCCCCGTGGCATCTGCCCGGGGACCCGCTTCTTGTGTGACCCTTGCCCACATGCCCGTCGTACGTGATCTGCGCGTACTCCTACGCCTGACGAACTTCCGCCGACTGCTCGCCGTACGACTGCTGTCCCAGTCGGCCGACGGCGTCTATCAGGTCGCACTCGCCACGTACGTCGTCTTCTCCCCCGAAAACCAGACCTCCCCCGGTGCGATCGCCTCCGCCATGGCGGTGCTGCTCCTGCCGTACTCGGTGATCGGTCCGTTCGCAGGAGTCCTCCTGGATCGCTGGCAGCGCCGCCAGGTCTTCCTCCACGGAAACCTGCTGCGTGCCGTACTCGCCTGTTGCACCGCCCTGCTGGTCCTCGGCTCGGCCCCCGACTGGCTCTTCTACGCTTCCGCCCTGTCCGTCACGGCAGTCAACCGGTTCATCCTCTCGGGACTCTCCGCGGCACTGCCGCACGTCGTCGACGACAAGCGACTCGTGATGGCCAACTCCGTGTCGCCGACGGCAGGAACCCTCGCCGCGACGGCAGGAGGCGGCCTTGCGCTCGCCATACGACTGGTGGCCTCCGGCTCGGACGCCGCCGGCATACTCCTGGGAGCGGCTCTCTACCTCTGTGCAGCACTCGCGTCGCTACGCCTCGACCGGGGCCTGCTCGGCCCCGCTCCAGAGGTGCTGCAGCCACGGCTCGCGGCTGCCGTGGCATCCACCGCGCGCGGCCTCGTCAGCGGGCTGAGCCATCTGAGGGAGCGACGGACGGCTGCCAGGAGTCTCGCCGTGATGACCCTGCTCCGTTTCTGCTACGGCGCGCTGACCGTGATGGTCCTGATGCTCTGCCGGTACGCGTGGTCGGACACGGAGTCGGAGGGGCTGGCGCTCCTGGGCCTGGCCGTGGCGGTCGCCGGGGCGGGATTCTTCGCCGCCGCCGCAGTCACCCCCTGGGCGGTGGGCCGGCTCGGCCCGTTCGGCTGGATGGCCATGGGGTCCGGTGCGGCGATGGTCCTCGAACCTGCCCTGGGGTTGCCCTTCGCCCCGGCGCCGATACTCGTCGCTGCGTTCGCACTCGGGCTCATCACACAGGGAGCGAAGATCACCACGGACACGATTGTTCAGACGTCCGTCGACGACGCGTTCCGAGGCCGGGTCTTCTCGCTCTACGACATGCTGTTCAACGCATCCTTCGTCGGCGCCGCAGGAGTGGCGGCACTCATGCTGCCACCGGACGGCCGGTCCGTTCCTCTGGTTCTGCTGATCGCTGCCGTGTACGCGGCGGCCACTTCGTTGCTCCTGCGCTGGCGGAGGACGAGCGAAGCAGGCTAGAGGGGGTGGTGTTTCACGTGAAACACCACCCCCTGTCGAGCTGCCCCAGCTGCCGTGTTTCACGTGAAACACGGCCGCCGGTGGATCAGGCCTGAGCCGCCCACCATTCCTTGAGGGCAGCAACCGCGTCATCGTGCCCCATCGGGCCGTTCTCCAGCCGAAGCTCCATCAGGAACGCATAGGCCTTGCCCACCTGAGGACCGGGAGCCACGCCGAGGATGTCCATGATCTGGTTGCCGTCCAGATCCGGGCGGATCGCGTCCAGCTCCTCCTGCTCCTTGAGCTGCGCGATGCGCTCCTCAAGTCCGTCGTAGGCCCGCGAGAGTGCGCTCGCCTTCCGCTTGTTCCGGGTCGTGCAGTCAGAACGGGTCAGCTTGTGCAGTCGCTCCAGCAGGGGCCCGGCATCCCGCACGTAGCGCCGCACCGCCGAGTCGGTCCACTCTCCGGTGCCATATCCGTGGAAGCGCAGATGCAGCTCCACCAACCGCGCAATGTCCTTGACCATCTCATTGGAGTACTTCAGCGCCGTCAGCCGCTTCTTGACCATCTTGGCACCCACCACCTCGTGGTGGTGGAAGGAAACCCGGCCGTCCGACTCGAAGCGCCGGGTCTTCGGCTTCCCGATGTCGTGCAGGAGGGCGGACAGCCGCAGCACCAGGTCTGGTCCGGCCTCTTCGAGGTCGATGGCCTGGTCCAACACGGTGAGTGAGTGTTCGTACACGTCCTTGTGACGGTGGTGCTCATCACGTTCCAGCCGTAGCGCGGGAATCTCCGGCAGGAAGTACCCGGCCAGACCGGTATCGACCAGGAGCCCCAGTCCCTTCCGGGGGTGCGCGGCAAGGATGAGCTTGTTGAACTCATCACGGATCCGTTCCGCGGAAACGATCTCGATGCGGTCCGCCATGTCCGCCATCGCGGCGACCACTTCCGGAGCCACCGTGAAGTCCAGCTGGGCTGCGAACCTCGCGGCCCGCAGCATGCGCAGCGGGTCGTCGGAGAACGATTCCTCGGGCGTCCCCGGCGTGCGCAGCACCCGGGAAGCCAGGTCCTCCAGGCCGCCGTGCGGGTCGATGAACTCCTTCTCCGGAAGCGCCACCGCCATGGCGTTCACGGTGAAGTCACGTCGGACGAGGTCTTCCTCGATGGAGTCGCCGTAGGAGACCTCCGGCTTGCGCGAGGTCCGGTCGTACGCCTCGGAACGGTACGTCGTGATCTCGATCTGGAAGCGCTGCCTGGCCTCGCCGACACGGGAGTCCTTCTGGCAGCCCACCGTGCCGAACGCGATCCCGACGTCCCACACCGAGTCGGCCCAGGGCCGGACGATCTTCAGGACCTCCTCGGGACGGGCATCGGTGGTGAAGTCGAGATCATTGCCGAGCCGACCGAGCAGCGCGTCCCGCACCGAGCCTCCGACCAGCGCGAGGCTGAAACCTGCCTGCTGGAATCGGCGGGCGAGGTCATCGGCTACGGGGGACACGCGCAGCAGCTCGCTCACGGCGCGGCGCTGCACCTGGCTCAGTTCGCTGAGATTGTCTTCGTTGGCGTTCGGCACAACAGAAGAGGGTACGTGGCCCCGCTGCCGGGAGCTGCCCCGTTTACCGCTGCCCACGAGTCCTGCTTCTCGATCTTGTGGAGTGGTCGCAGCACGTCGGCACAGCGCTGCTCGTTACCATGCGTGGACGCACCTAGCGACACCCACCAACGGCATGAGACGACGAGGGACGGACGAGCGAGTGGCCGAGGCGGCAGAATTCCAGGGGATGGCTCCCTCTCCTGCCCGCCGTTTTCTGCGGCGTACGGCCGCCCTGCTGGCGGGGACCCCACTGCTGGCCGGGCTCCTGTACCTACCGGCGGCACCAGCCGCTCATGCCGCTACGGACGCCACCGGATCCCGCACCGTCGATGTGTCGCTGGACACGCTGGCGCCCAGCGTCCCTGTGAAAGACGACACCCTCACCATCACAGGCACCGTGACGAACAAGGGCAAGGACCCCGTCACGGAGGCCGAAGTCGACCTGCGTGTGGGCCCCCGGATGTCGGGACGCGCCGATATCGACGAGGCGTCCGAGCGCACCGGGTACTCACCGGGAAGCGACGCCAGGGCGCTCGGGGGACCCTATGCCGTCAAGATCCCCCGGCTGGCGTCGGGCATCAGCGAGGACTTCACGCTGACCGTGCCGGTCAGCAAACTCAATCTCGACGAGGCCGGCGTCTACCAACTCGGGGTCTCGCTCTCCGGCCGTACGGCACGCGAACCGTACGACCAGGTACTCGGCATCGAGCGGACTTTCCTTCCCTGGCAACCGTCCGCCATGAACAAGAAAACCCACATCACGTACATGTGGCCGCTGATCTCCACGACGCACCTGTCGGCGGAGACGGGTCCCGGCGAACAGCAGACACCGGTCTTCGACGACGAGGCGCTCGCCGCGGAGCTCGCGCCGGGAGGCCGGCTGGAGCAATTGGTCTCCCTCGGCGCTGACCTTCCTGTGACATGGGTCATCGACCCGGACTTGCTGGCTTCGGTCGACGCCATGACCCGGAACTACAAGGTCAGGAACGAGCAAGGCGGGACGACGCCGGGCCGTAACCAGGCCATCGCCAAGAAGTGGCTGAGCTCTCTGGAGAACGCCGTCCGGGGGAGCAAGATCGTCGCGCTCCCCTTCGCCGACCCCGATCTGGCCTCCCTCGCTCACCGCGGGAAGGACGTCCCCGGGTCCCTCAGCCATCTGCAGCCCGCCACGGCGGTCGCGCAGAGCACCGTCGAGACCATTCTCCACGTGAGCCCGTCCGTCGACTTCGCGTGGCCGGTCGACGGCGCGATCGACCCCTCGATCGTCGACGTCGCCACCTCTGCCGGCGCCCACAAGGTCATCGCCCGTAGCGACAGCCTCCGGGAGACCGGTCCGATCTCGCACACACCGTCCGCGGCCCGCCCGATCGGCGGCGGAACGACGGCAGTGGTCGCTGACGAGCGGCTCTCCACGGCCTTCTACGGGGACATGAGCGCGGCGGGGACCTCGACCCTCGCGGTCCAGAAGTTCCTCGCCCAGACACTCGCCCTGACACTCGAGACCCCGAACGCCCAACGCAGCATCGTCGTCGCTCCGCAGCGTATGCCGACGGCCGTCCAGGCGCAGTCGATGGCTCGGGGGCTGAGCGGCCTCTCCGGCCAGCGTTGGACCCAGCCGCTGGACCTCACCGCGGCCGCGGCGGCCAAGCCCGACCCCGACGCCACCACCCGCGTCCCGGCCTCCTCTCGGTACCCGAAGCAGCTCCGTGCAGGGGAGCTGCCGATGGAGACGTTCCAGGACGTGAAAGGCACCCAGGAGACCCTCGACAACTTCAAGGTCATCCTCACCGCTCCGGACCGTGTGGTGACCCCGTTCGGCAACGCGATCAACCGGGAGATGTCCACGTCCTGGCGAGGGAGGGCGGTCGAGGCAGCCTCGTACCGTCACGGGGTGCAGAGCTACCTGGAGAACCTCACCACCGAGGTGAAGCTGATCCCGAAGTCGTCCCTGACGCTGTCGGGCCGCAGTGCCACGGTTCCCGTGACCGTGCAGAACAAGCTGGTCCAGGGGGTCGACCACCTCGTCCTGCGCCTCACGTCCGCGAATCCCACGCGACTGAAGCTCGACGACTCCACCGTGATCGCCGAGGAGCCCGTCAAGGTCGAAGGAGGCCACAGCCAGTCGGTGAAGTTCACGGCTTCGGCCAACGCCAACGGCCCGGTCCAGGTGACGGCTCAGCTCTACACCGAGGACGGCAAGCTCTACGGCGACCCCATGACCTTCACCGTGAAGGTGTCCGAGATCACCCCGACCGTGATGCTCGTCATCGCCGGTGGTGTACTGCTCCTCGTCCTGGCGGGCGTCAGGATGTACACCCAGCGCAAGCGCGCAGCGGCCCGCGAAGCCGCCGCGGGCACCGAACCGGCCGATGACGACCGGGACGACACCCCGGAGCAGCCGAGTGACCCGACGCCGGACACCGGACCGGAAAGCGCCGACGCATCGGGTGCTGGTGAGAAAGTGGACCGTTGAGCGATGTCGTGGCCGGTCGGCCGGGGACGATGAGGTGGGGTAACCATGAACGCGCCGTACGAGGGTGACGGCGGGCAGGGCGGCACCGCGCCCACCCCGGAAGATCCGTACCCCCTGCCCGGTCATCGCCGGCCCGAGCGGGCTGCAGAGCAGCCTCCGTCGCCCGATCCCGCCGCGGACCCCTACCTGCAGGACGCTTACGGACACGACCCGTACCACTCCCAGGACCTCTCCGCCCAGGATCCCGTGTCGGAGGCGCTCTACGACCGCGCCTCCCACCCTCCGCCCCCGCCCGGCAGCTACCAGCAGCCACAGCCTCTGTACCAGCAGCCCCCGGTGCAACAGCACGCCCCCGACCCCCAGCTCTGGGCGCGGACCCCGGCTCCCGAGCCGGACGGTCCGTCGAGGAGTCTGCCGTACGGGGACGACCCCCGCACGGTGCAGTTCACGGGCATCGACGACCTGGTGACGCAGGCGGGCGAGGAGAAGTCCGAGCCGGATGCGTTCGCCCACCTCTACCGGGACCAGCAGACGCCCGGACAGCCCGCCGCCGCCCCGGAAGCCGAGCAGGAACCGGAGCAGGAGCAGCCAGCCGCCGCTGCCGTCCCCGCTCCGCGCAAGGGCGGCAGGGCAGCAGGACTGCTCAAGTCCAGCGCCGTGATGGCCGCCGGCACGCTGGTGTCCCGGCTCACCGGCTTCGTCCGCAGCCTGGTGATCACCGCTGCCCTCGGTGCCGCCCTGCTCGGTGACACCTACACCGTCGCCGTCACGCTGCCCACGATGATCTACATCCTCACGGTGGGCGGTGGCCTCAACTCGGTCTTCGTGCCACAGCTCGTCCGCTCCATGAAGAGCGACGAGGACGGGGGCGAGGCCTACGCCAACCGGCTGCTGACCCTCGTCATGGTCGCCCTCGGGCTCATCGTCGCGCTCGTCGTGCTGGGGGCGCCATGGCTGATCGCGGCCATGTCGAACGAGATCGCCCACGACGCGGCGGCGAACAGCGTCGCCGTCACGTTCGCCCGCTTCTGCCTCCCCACCATCTTCTTCATGGGCGTGCACGTGGTCATGGGCCAGATCCTCAACGCCCGCGGGAAGTTCGGGGCGATGATGTGGACGCCGGTCCTCAACAACATCGTCATCATCTTCACCTTCGGACTCTTCATCTGGGTCTACGGCACGTCCGCGGACTCCCGCATGACCGTGCAGACGATCCCGCCCGAGGGTGTACGGCTGCTGGGCATCGGCACCCTGCTGGGACTGGTCGTCCAGGCCTTGGCGATGATCCCCTACCTCCGCGAGACGGGCTTCCGCTTCCGTCCCCGCTTCGACTGGAAGGGCCACGGTCTCGGCAAGACGGTCAAGCTCGCCAAGTGGACCGTGCTGTTCGTCTTGGCCAACCAGGCCGGTGTCCTCGTCGTCACCCAGCTGTCCACCGCCGCAGGTGCAGCCTCCGGCAAGGACGGAGCCGGTTTCCTCGCCTACTCCAACGCCCAGCTCATCTGGGGCATGCCTCAGGCGATCATCACCGTCTCGGTCATGGCGGCGCTACTCCCGCGCATCTCCCGGGCCGCCCACGACGACGACACGGGCGCAGTACGCGACGACATCTCCCAGGGTCTGCGGAACTCGGCCGTCGCGATCGTCCCCGTCGCCTTCTCCTTCCTGGCACTGGGCGTACCGATGTGCACGCTGCTGTTCGCGTCCGCGGGCACCGAGGCGGCCCGGTCGATGGGCTTCATCCTGATGGCGTTCGGACTCGGCCTGATCCCCTTCTCGGTGCAGTACGTGGTCCTGCGCGGCTTCTACGCCTACGAGGACACCCGCACGCCGTTCTACAACACGGTGATCGTTGCCGCCGTGAACGCCGCGGCGTCGGCCGCCTGCTACGTCGCCCTGCCCGCCCAGTGGGCCGTGGTGGGCATGGCCGCCTCCTACGGCCTCGCCTACGCCGTCGGCGTGGGTGTGGCTTGGAAGCGACTGCAGAAGCGGCTGGGCGGCGACCTCGACGGTTCGCGCGTGGTGCGCACCTACGCCCGGCTGAGCCTGGCGTCCGTCCCGGCTGCGGTCACCGGTGGCGCGGTGGGCTACTTCGCGCTCAAGGCCATGGGCGAGGGTGCCCTCGGGTCACTGGTCGCCCTCGTCGCCGGCGAGGCGGTGCTGATGGGTGTCTTCCTCGTGGCGGCGAAGAAGATGAGGATCGAGGAGATCAACGCCATGGTCGGCATGGTGCGCGGAAGACTCGGACGCTAGGACTCGGCGTCCTCGCACAACCATCGTCTGCCACCGTGTGTCGTGCATAGCAGCGGACTGTGGGCACAATTGGCATGGCTGTTGGATAGGGCGCAACAGGATGGGGAGGCAGGGAACGACGGTGGCGGAACGTAGCACGGCTGCCGTCGACGTGGCCGACAACAGCGGTGACGACCCGCTGACCGCCAAGGCGGGCAAGGCCACGGCCGACGGGGTGGCGGAAGCCGACGACACGGCGAAGAAGAACGCTCAGGAAGCGGGCGGGAGCAAGGACGACACACAGCCCTCCTCGGCGTCCGAACTGCACAGCGGACACAAACTCGCCAGACGCTACCGGCTCGAGGAATGCGTCACCCGCCTGGACGGATTCAGCAGCTGGCGCGCGGTGGACGAGAAGCTGCGGCGCGCCGTCGGCGTGCACGTCCTTCCGGCCGCCCATGCGCGAGCTCGGTCCGTTCTCGCTGCGGCCCGCTCCTCGGCGCTCCTCGGGGACCCACGATTCGTGCAGGTCCTGGACGCCGTCGAGGAGAACGACCTCGTGTACGTCGTCCACGAGTGGCTGCCGGATGCCACGGAGCTCACCGCCCTCCTGGCGGCCGGGCCGATGGAGGCGCACGACGCCTACCAGCTCGTGAGCCAGGTCTCCCAGGCCATGGCGGCCGCGCACCGGGAGGGGCTCGCTCACCTGCGGCTCACGCCCGGCGCCGTGCTGCGCAGTTCCACGGGCCAGTACCGAATCCGTGGGCTCGCCGTGAACGCGGCGCTGCGGGGCATCAGCGCCGAGCGACCACAGCGCACGGACACCGAGGCGATCGGTGCCCTGCTCTACGCCGCGCTCACCCAGCGCTGGCCCTACGACACGGACGCGCACGGTCTCTCGGGACTCCCCAAGGGCGTCGGGTTGATCCCACCGGACCAGGTCCGCGCGGGCGTCCACCGGGGCTTGTCCGAGATCGCCATGCGCGCCCTGGTGAACGACGGCGCCACGGCGTCCCGGCTGGAGCCGCCCTGCACCACTCCTGACGAGTTGGCGAAGGCCGTTGCCGCGATGCCCCGCATCCGCCCGCCGGAGCCGGTCTTCACCCCGCCGCCGGACTATCAGCGCACCACCTATCAGCAGGGCACTTACGGGCGTCCTGCGGCCCACGGTGTGGCCGCGGCTCCCCAGCGCGTCCAGCCCCCGCCCGCTCCGCTGGAGAGCCGCACCGGCAAGGTGCTCAAGTGGGCGGTGTCCGCCCTGCTCATCGCGGCTCTGGGACTGGGCAGCTGGCAGATCGCTGACAAGCTGCTGAGCAACGGCAATCCCGGCGGTGACGACCCCAAGAACACGCAGACCGCGAACAGCGACAACGGCAGTGGTGGCAGCGGGAAGGACAAGCCCGCGGCGCCGGTGCCGCTGACCGTCAAGGACGTGAAGGAGTTCGCCCCGGACGGCAGCTTCCAGAACGCCGACGGCGCCCGCAACAGCATCGACGGCGACCCCTCCACGTACTGGCGCACCAAGTACTACCGCGACGGCCCCGAGCTGGCGCCGCAGATCAGCAAGGGTGTGGGCCTGATCTACGACCTCGGGTCGGAGCGGAATGTCTCCTCGGCCTCGATAGGAATGCGCTACGGGAAGGACCACACCACGATCACCCTGTATGCCGCGGACTCCATGACTCCGTCGGGCACGGTCGACGGCATGAAGACGATCGCGACCGGTACGACGACGGACAAGTCGATGAAGCTCACGGCCAAGGAGCCGGTGAAGACCCGCTTTGTCGTGCTGTGGATCACCGCCATGCCGTATTCACCCCCGGACCCGCCGAGTAGCAAGGGCTACAAGCAAGGCATCACGGACGTGAAGTTCACCGGGTGACATCCGAGAACGCGGGGAGGGGGCTCATCGTTGGACGACGCCACATGGGGCGACGTAAGCGACCAGGATCTACTGGCCCGGCACGTCGCTGGTGATCCCGACGCCTTCGGTGAGCTCGTTCGGCGCCACCGCGACCGGCTCTGGGCCGTCGCACTGCGCACCCTGGGGGACCGGGAGGAAGCCGCGGACGCCGTGCAGGACGCGCTCGTCTCCGCATTCCGAGCCGCCCACACTTTCCGCGGCCAGTCCGCCGTGACGACGTGGCTGCACCGCATCACGGTCAACGCCTGTCTCGACAGGGCACGCAAGGCGGACACCCGGAAGACCTCCCCCGTGGACGACACCGAGCGGCTGGAGCAGTTGCTGGAGCCCCATGAGTCCGCGGAGGCACCCGCAGAGCGCCAGGACCTCCACCGGGAGCTCCTGGCGGCTCTCGCCAGGCTTCCCACCGATCAGCGGGCCGCACTGGTACTCGTCGACATGCAGGGCTATCCCGTGGCGGAAGCGGCGGAGATCCTGGACGTCCCCACCGGGACCGTGAAGAGCCGCTGCGCACGTGGCCGGGCACGGCTACTGCCGATGCTCACTCATCTGCGCAGCGACACTGGGGATAACAGCGATGTGGACCGGGGAAGGAACCGGACGCCGGGGACATCCGTCCCACCGGCGACGGGACCAAGGGATGCAGGGCCAAGCGATCCTGCTGCGGTGAAGGGCGGAGGTGGGCGCACGTGACCTCCACGACCGGCACGGCTGAGCACCCGGACGTGTCAGAGATCTCCGATCTCGCCGAAGGCCTCCTCTCCCCCTCCCGCCAGGCAGAGGTCAAGCAGCACCTCGATGGGTGCGCCCTGTGCGCCGACGTTCGGACGTCCCTGGAAGAGATCAGGGGCTTGCTCGGCACTCTGCCCGGCCCGCACAGGATGCCGGCCGATGTCGCCGGCCGTATCGACGCGGCACTAGCTGCCGAAGCGCTGCTGGACTCCACCTCCCCGGACAGGGAGCCGGTGAGTGTTTCACGTGAAACGACGCCGTGTCCCAAGGATCCGGTGGTGCCCCGTAGCGAGCCTCCTCCGGCCGATCGTCCTGTGGGGCGCCCACGGGCAGCCACGGGTCCGGGGCGCATCCCTCGGCGCCGCCGTCGCATGGCCGTTCTGAGCGCCGCGTTCGGCGTGGCCGCGGTGGGGGTGAGCGTCCTGCTGCTCCAAGCGGTACAGACCGAGGACAACGCCGGGGTGCAAACGGCGGAGCCGGAAGTCCGCGCGGCGAAGGAAGGGCCGACCTACTCCGAGAGCAACCTGCAGGGACGCGTGAAGACCCTGCTGGCCACCGCACCCGCACAGCAGGCGCCTGCCGACACCACCCGGAAGGCCCCGCGTTCAGGGGACGACCCCCCGGTGAGCGCCTGGTCCAGCCCCAACTCTCCCAAGCTGGCCGTTGACGTCCCGCCGTGCATCCAGCAGGGCATCGGACGCACCGAGGCGCCTCTGGCTGCCGAACAGGGCACCTACGACGGCACTCGGGCCTACCTCGTGGTGCTGCCCAGCGCCGGCGATCCCACGTCCGTCGAGGCGTACATCGTCGACGCGGCGTGCGTGGGAGCCGGCTCGTCCACCAAGGCGGACGTCCTGGTGACCCAGACCTACCCTCGCTCCTGAGCCCGCCTCGCCGCGCCACCGGACCGCACGGGAATGCCCGCCCCGTAGGATCCGTTGGGTGGGGTAAGAGTCGTTGACCGGCCCCAGTAGGCAGCAGGCAGTCTGCAGAGACGAGGAAGAAACCCGTGAGCGACGTCCGAAACGTGATCATCATTGGCTCCGGGCCGGCCGGCTACACCGCCGCGCTGTACACCGCGCGTGCATCGCTGAAGCCGTTGGTGTTCGAGGGCGCTGTCACTGCTGGTGGCGCATTGATGAACACCACCGAGGTGGAGAACTTCCCCGGCTTCCGTGACGGCATCATGGGACCGGAGCTGATGGACAACATGCGCGCGCAGGCCGAGCGCTTCGGGGCAGAGCTCGTCCCGGACGATGTCATCGCCGTGGACCTCACCGGTGAGATCAAGACCGTCACGGACACCGCGGGCACGGTCCATCGTGCCAAGAGCGTTGTCGTCACGACCGGCTCCCAGCACCGCAAGCTCGGGCTGCCGAACGAGGACACCCTTTCCGGACGCGGTGTCTCCTGGTGTGCCACGTGTGACGGGTTCTTCTTCAAGGACCAGGACATCGCCGTCGTGGGCGGTGGTGACACGGCGATGGAGGAGGCGACCTTCCTCTCCCGTTTCGCCAAGTCCGTGACCGTCGTCCATCGCCGTGACAGTCTGCGAGCCTCCAAGGCCATGCAGGAGCGTGCCTTCGCCGACCCGAAGATCACGTTCGCCTGGGACAGTGAGGTCGCCGAGATCCAAGGCGAGCAGAAGCTCTCCGGATTGACCCTGCGCAACACCAAGACCGGCGAAACACGAGAGCTGCCGGTGACCGGACTGTTCATCGCCGTCGGCCACGACCCGCGCACCGAACTCTTCAAGGGTCAGCTGGACCTCGACAGTGACGGCTACCTGAAGGTGGACGCCCCCTCCACACGCACGAACCTCTCTGGTGTGTTCGGTGCGGGTGACGTGGTCGACCACACCTACCGCCAGGCGATCACCGCCGCCGGCACCGGTTGCTCCGCAGCGCTGGACGCCGAACGGTTCCTCGCCTCTCTCGCGGACGAAGAGAAGGCCGCCGCGGCCGTCTGACGCCGCCGTCCGAACCTGCACGACCCCCATCACCCCACACCCCCGAGAGTAAGGAGACCGCCGTGGCCGGCGCCCTGAAGAACGTAACGGACGACACCTTCGAGGAGGTCGTCCTCAAGAGCGACAAGCCCGTCCTGGTGGACTTCTGGGCCGAGTGGTGTGGTCCGTGCCGTCAGATCGCCCCGTCGCTGGAGGCCATCGCCGCAGAACACGGCGAAAAGATCGAGATCGTCAAGCTCAACATCGACCAGAACCCGGCCACAGCCGCGAAGTACGGCGTGATGTCCATTCCGACGCTCAACGTCTACCAGGACGGTCAGGTCGCCCAGACCATCGTCGGCGCCAAGCCGAAGGCCATGCTCGTCCGCGAGCTCGACGCCTTCCTCGGTGACGAGGTCAGCAAGGCTTGATCCTTCGTTTCACGTGAAACGCGAGTGGGCCCAACCCTCTACCGGGTTGGGCCCACTCGCCGTACGGGGCCGCCTTAGAGCGGCCGCAGCGCAGGTTCCTTCTGCACCGCTCCGAGCAGCCGGTCCAGGGCCAGCTCCACGTCTTCCTTCCACGACAGCGTCGTGCGCAACTCCAGTCTCAGCCTCGGGTGAGCAGGGTGCGGGCGGACCGTCTTGAAGCCGACCGCGAGCAGATGCTCGGCAGGAAGCATGCAGGCGGGTTCGGACCAGCGGGCATCCCCGAAGGCCTCGATCGCCTTGAACCCCCGGCGCAGCAGATCCTTGGCGACGGTTTGCACCATCACCCGTCCCAGCCCCTGTCCCTGGTAGCCCGGAGTGATCCAGCCAGTCATCAGCTGAACGGCATCCGGCGAGACGGGGCTCGTAGGAAACGCCGTGGATCGCGGCACGTACGCGGGCGGGGCGTAGAGGACGAACCCGACCGGGACGTCGTCCACATACACGACGCGGCCGCAGGAGCCCCACTCCAGCAGGACGGCGGAGATCCAGGCCTCCTTCTCCAGCTCGGGTCGGCCTGCTTTTACTGCTGCTTCTCCGCTGACTGGATCAAGCTCCCAGAAGACACACGCTCGGCATCGCTTGGGGAGGTCTGGAAGGTTGTCCAGTGTGAGCGGTACGAGCCGACGGCCCATGAAGGCTGTTCCTCACTTCCTGCGACTGCCGCGCCAAGAGCAGCGGACAACGCACTCCGCTCTCGGAGCAGGCTGCCGATGAACCCACCGACTGCGCCGAGGCCCAGTCCGACCGTCACCAGGTGGCCGCGGCTCACCGATCGCATGGCTTGCCTTCCTCTGAGATGGGTCAAGGTGGATGCGACATACCAGAACGCATCGTATCCACCCAGCGAGGACACGCATACCGTGAGACGGCAAAGGGCGGACCGTGTTCCACCGGGTGCCGGACACGATCCGCCCTACGGGGGCGACAGGGCCGTCAGGCTTCTTCGTCCTCCGCAACTTCCTCGGACAGCGCCTTCTCCATGACCCGCCCTTCGCCCGGGGCAAGGGTGCCCAGGATGCGGTCAAGATCTTCCATTGAGGCGAACTCAACGACGATCTTCCCCTTCTTCTGCCCCAGGTCGACCTTCACCCTGGTCTCGAAGCGGTCGGAAAGACGCGACGCGAGATCGGTCAGGGCCGGGGACAACCGAGCGCCGGCTCGGGGGCCCTTCGCCCTGGGGGTACTCGTGGGACGCGACCCCATCAGAGTCACGATCTCCTCGACCGCACGCACCGACAGCCCCTCGGCCACGATGCGGTGTGCCAACCGGTCCTGCTCCTCGGAGTCCTCCACCGAGAGCAGCGCCCTTGCATGGCCTGCGGACAGCACACCCGCAGCGACCCGGCGTTGGACGGGCGGGGAGAGGCGTAGCAGTCGCAGCGTGTTGGAGACCTGTGGGCGAGAGCGCCCGATGCGGTCGGCCAACTGGTCGTGGGTGCAGTTGAAGTCCTTGAGCAACTGGTCGTAGGCGGCTGCCTCTTCCAACGGATTCAACTGGGCTCGGTGCAGGTTCTCCAAGAGGGCGTCCAGAAGAAGCTTCTCGTCTTCCGTTGCCCGCACGATTGCTGGGATGCGCTCAAGCCCCGCTTCGCGGCAGGCGCGCCAGCGACGCTCGCCCATGATGAGCTCATAGCGTCCGGGCGCCAACTGGCGCACCACGACGGGCTGAAGAAGACCGACCTCTTGGATCGAGGTGACCAGTTCGGCGAGTGCGTCCTCATCGAACACCTCCCGCGGCTGACGCGGGTTCGGTGTGATGGCGTCCAATGGCACTTCGGCGAAGTGCGCTCCAGCCGGGGAGGAAACGGCAGCGGCGACCTCCGGCTCGGGCTCGGGCGCGCGCGGCTCGGGAGGCATGGCTCCTGCCGGCAGTGAGGTCACCTTGGCTGCTGCCACGCCCCGATCCGCCGTCAGCACGGGGCCCGATCCGGCGGCTGCCGGACCGGAGCCCTCGGAAAGCCCGGGCTTCTCCTGCGGTGCAGCGGGGATCAGCGCACCGAGCCCACGCCCCAAACCTCTACGTCGCTCGCTCACTGAATCCCCTCCGACATGCTGTGCTGGCTGTTCTGACCGACCACATGTGCAGGCCGAGCCTCATAGTGGACGCCGACCCCGCGTAGTGCGATCTCGCGGGCCGCCTCAAGATACGACAGTGAGCCACTGGAGCCCGGGTCATAGGTGAGCACCGTCTGCCCGTAGCTCGGCGCCTCCGAGATACGCACGGACCGCGGAATGCTCGTACGCAGTACCTCGTCACCGAAGTGGCTGCGCACCTCATCCGCAACTTGCGACGCAAGCCTGGTCCGGCCGTCGTACATGGTGAGCAGGATCGTCGACACATGCAAGGCCGGATTCAGATGGCCACGCACCAGATCGACGTTCCGCAGCAGCTGACCGAGGCCTTCCAGAGCGTAGTACTCGCACTGGATCGGGATCAGCACCTCTGCCCCGGCAACGAGTGCATTGACGGTCAGCAGGCCGAGGGACGGCGGGCAGTCGATGAGGATGTAGTCCAGAGGCTGCTCATAGGCCTGGATCGCTCGCTGAAGCCTGCTTTCCCGCGCCACCAAGGAAACGAGTTCGATCTCCGCACCCGCCAGATCGATGGTGGCAGGAGCACAGAAGAGGCCTTCGACGTCCGGCACCGGCTGGACCACATCAGCGAGAGGCTTGCTCTCAACCAGTACGTCATAGATCGACGGCACTTCAGCGTGATGGTCGATCCCGAGCGCCGTGGAGGCGTTCCCCTGGGGATCCAGGTCAATCACCAGCACCCGCGCACCGTGCAGGGCCAGCGAAGCAGCAAGGTTGACCGTCGTGGTCGTCTTGCCCACCCCGCCCTTCTGGTTGGCGACCACCATGACGCGGGTCTGCTCGGGCCGAGGAAGGCCCTCGCCGGCCCGCCCCAGCGCCTCCACCGCCAGTTGGGCAGCACGACCAATGGGGGTGTCGTCCATCGGCGGCGGTGTTTCACGTGAAACATCAGCCGCCGATTCGGTTCGGGGACCAGGGACCGGCTCGGTCATCGGTCCCGCGGTATTGGCGTCGGACCGCAAGGATTCACTCTCCTCGACATCAAGCTCGTGATGGACAGAGCCTGCCATGCTTTCGGGGTCGTGAACCAGCGAGGACGGTGGATCTGTGGAGAAATCCACCTCTGTGGACAAGTCCGTAACCCTGGCGAGGGGCTTACGGTCACGTGGCGTGGCAGCCGCGCGGCCGCGGCTGATGATTCCCTGCAGCAGTGAGCGACGTTTCACGTGAAACACGATGCCCGCGCCACAGGGTCACGCCATTACGACACTCCGAAATGCGTACGGATGGGGATGTAGGCCGACGACCGGTCGGCAGCGGGGGCGCACTCAGCGACGACGGCGAGCGCGGCCGGTCCTGGCCGCCTTGGCACGCTTGGCTGCGAAGCGTACACCGCCCGGGCTCTCTCCCACTTCGACCCGCACCACTGTGGACAGCGGATCGACAATCCCGTCCCCGACCTGCAGCACGGACGTCTCCACGACGCCGAGCTTGCTCAGTGCCGCCCGGGCACCGATGATCTCTTCCTCCGCCGTGTCCCCCTTGAGCGCCAGCATCTCGCCGTACGGGCGGAGGAGGGGTACACCCCACCCAGCCAGTCGGTCCAGGGGCGCGACGGCTCGAGCGGTGACCACATGGACCTGCGGCAGTTTGCCGAGCATCTCCTCGGCCCGACCCCGTACCACCGTGACATGATCAAGCCCGAGGAGCTCCACGACTTCCTGAAGGAAGTTGGTGCGCCGGAGCAGCGGCTCCAGCAGCATGATCTTGAGGTCCGGGCGAACCAGGGCCAACGGAATGCCGGGCAGTCCGGCGCCCGAGCCGACGTCGCAGACCGTGACCCCTTCCGGAACGACTTCGGAAAGCACGGCGCAATTGAGCAGGTGCCTCTCCCACAGTCGCGGTACCTCACGCGGCCCGATCAGCCCGCGCTTGACCCCCGCATCTGCGAGCAGCTCCGCGTACCTGACGGCCTCCGGGAAGAACTCACCGAACACCGTCCGCGCTTCCTCTGGCGCCTGGGGAAGCTCTGCTGCCTCCGTCACCGGAACCGTCCTTCCATACCGCACTACCGCACCGTGGTGGCTCATGAACAGGCTGACAAAATTCGGCCCCGCCTGCGAACAGACGGGGCCGACAGAACAAGCAGTGGTCAAGCAGGGAGTACGACGACGAAGCGCTGCGGCTCCTCGCCCTCGGACTCGCTGCGCAGACCGGCGGCCGCAACCGCGTCGTGCACGACCTTGCGCTCGAACGGCGTCATCGGCTTCATCTTCACGGGCTCACCCGTGCTCTTGACCTCGTCCGCGGCCTTGGCCCCGAGCTCGGCGAGCTCGGCACGCTTCTTGGCGCGGAATCCCGCGATGTCGAGCATCAGCCGGCTGCGGTCCCCGGTCTCCCGGTGCACCGCAAGTCGCGTGAGCTCCTGGAGAGCCTCCAGCACCTCGCCGTCACGGCCCACGAGCTTCTGCAGGTCCCGGCTGCCCGCGTCACTGATGATCGAGACCGCCGCCCTGTCGGCCTCGACGTCCATGTCGATGTCGCCGTCGAGATCGGCGATGTCGAGCAGACCCTCGAGATAGTCAGCGGCGATCTCCCCCTCCTGCTCCAGGCGGGTCAGGGTGTCGCCACCCTGGGCGGCGGCGGAGGTGGTGGTGCCTTCCGTCACGGATGGACTCCTTCTTACTTCTTGGACGACGGGTGCTTGGGCCGCTGCTGGCCCTTGCGCTGTCCGGACTTGGCTTGTCGCGCGGATCCTGCGGCCGACTTGCCTGCCGCCTTCGGTGCCTCGTCCTGCGACTCGTCCTCCTTGGTCAAGGAGGCTTTCGCCGCGCCGGACGGCTGGGAAGCGGTGGACTGGCGCTGGGCCTTCGTCTGGCGCTTCGGCTGCTGGCGCCGCGCGCTGCTTTCTGCGTCCGCGGTCGCGGTGTCGCTCTTGACCACGGTGCCGTCCGCCTGGGCGGCGAAGCCCGCCTTGGCCAGACCGGTGATGAAGCGGCGCTCGTTGTCGTTGCGGTCGCTGCCCTTGGCCACGATGGCCTGGACGATGTTGCGCTTGCGACGACCGCGCACCTCACCGTGCGCCGAGACGCTCTTGAGCAGGCGCTGCAGGTAGTTGTCCTGAGCCTTGGAACCCGGGGTGGGGTTCTGGTTGATCACGTACATCTGCTGACCCATGGTCCACACGTTGGTCGTCAGCCAGTAGACGAGAACGCCGACGGGGAAGTTGATGCCCATCACGGCGAAGATCACCGGGAAGATGTACATGAGCATCTTCTGCTGCTGCATGTACGGCGTCTTCACCGAGAGGTCGACGTTCTTCTGCATCAGCTGGCGCTGCGTGTAGAACTGCGACGCCGACATCAGGACGATCATGACCGCGGTGACAATGCGCACATCGGTCAGTGAGGCGTTCAGGGCCGCGACGTGGGCCTCGGTGTCGGTGAACTTGGCGGCGATCGGGGCGCCGAAGATCTGGGCCTCACGCGCGCTGTCCACCAGGCTCTGGTTGAGCACGCCGATCGTCTTGCCCGAGGCGATGTTGCTCAGCACGTGGTACAGAGCGAAGAAGAACGGCGACTGCGCGAGGATCGGAAGGCACGAGGACAGCGGGTTGGTTCCCGTGTCCTTGTACAGCTTCATCATCTCTTCGGACTGACGCTGTCGATCGTTCTTGTAGCGCTCCTGGATCGCCTTCATCTTGGGCTGGAGCGCCTGCATGTTCCGCATCGACTTGATCTGCTTCACGAAGAGCGGGATCAGGCAGATACGGATCAGAACCACCAGGGACACGATGGACAGTCCCCAGGCCCAGCCCGTGTCAGGGCCGAAGATCGCACCGTACAGCGAGTGGAACTGGACGATGATCCAGGAGACGGGGGTGGTGATAAAGCTGAAGAGACTGGCAATCGAGTCCACTAATCAGGCTCCTTGAGCATTGGGCGAGGTCTCTGCGGCCGGGCTGGTCTCAGGGGGTTGCCCGCACTTGCCACCGCGCAGGTAGTCGCGCAGCAGCTCGTGCCAACGAGGTCGTTTACGTGGTGGGACGTGGTCCACACCGCCGGGCGACCACGGATTGCACCGCAGAATGCGCCAGGCGGTGAGTACCGTGCCCTTCACCGCGCCGTGCCGGTCGATGGCTGTGTAGCCGTAGTGCGAACACGACGGGTAGTACCGGCAGACGGGCCCCAACAGCGGGCTGATCGTCCACTGGTACAGCTTGATCAGCACCAGCAGCGGGTACTTCATCGCGCGCCCCCTCCCAGCAGCCGCTGGAGAGCGGCGTCCAGGTCTCGGGCCAGCTGTGCTTGGTCGGCGTCACCCGCACCGGGCAACGCCCGTACGACCACCAGGCTACCGGGGGGCAGCTCGGGCAGCCGGTCTCGTATCAGGTGGCGCAGTCTTCGCTTCACCTGGTTGCGGACGACCGCGCCTCCTACGGCCTTGCTCACGACGAAACCCGCACGCGTCGGGGGAGCGCTCTCCCCAGGCGCGTGCGGGTCCGTTGCACCGCTGCGTAGATGGACGACGAGAAGCGGGCGACCCGCCCGGCGTCCTCGGCGTACCGCGGTCGCGAAGTCCTCGCGCCGCCTCAGCCGATTCTCGGTAGGCAGCACGTCACGACCTGTACGCGATCAGGCGGACAGGCGGGCGCGACCCTTGCTACGGCGGGACGCGAGGATCGCGCGGCCGGCACGGGTGCGCATACGCAGCCGGAAGCCGTGGGTCTTCGCGCGACGACGGTTGTTCGGCTGGAAGGTGCGCTTGCTCACTCGGGGGCTCCAGTAATGATTCGTGTGGTGGCGGGGCATCGCCTGGCTGTCACCGTGCGCCCACGAGTAGCTCGCAATACGCCCGAGTGCACCGCTTCACAATCACCGATCGTGATCCAACTGATCGTGATCTTTGCCCATCGGAGGCAGGCGGCAGCAGCCATCGACAACTCGACCTGGTTACGGTACGCGCGGCTACGCCATCCGGTCAAACCGGGGTCACCGTGGCGCCGACTGTGCACAGGCTGTGGACAACAACTTGAACCGTGCGGGCCGCCCTGACTACCGTGGCTGGACTCGAATTCCTTTCCTACCCGCCTGCCGGGCCTGACCGACCCGTCCCGAGAACCACAGATTCGTGGGACCTGTGAGAGAGCGTGCCTTGTGGCTGACGTACCTGCCGATCTTGCCGCAGTGTGGCCACGGGTGCTGGAGCATCTCCTCGGGGAGGGGCAGCAGGGCATCGAAGCGAAGGACAAGCAGTGGGTGGAGCGCTGCCAGCCGCTCGCGCTGGTCGCCGACACCGCCCTCCTCGCCGTGCCCAACGAATGGGGCAAGCGCGTTCTCGAAGGCCGGCTCGCCCCCCTGATCAGCGACACCCTCAGCCGTGAGTGCGGCCGCCCGATCCGCATCGCGATCACCGTCGACGACACCGCGGCCGAGCCCGCACCGCTCGTCCAGCAGCCGCCCCGGTATCCAGGAGCCCCGGCGGACGAGCCCCGTCAGACCGACACGTACGAGGGATACGGCCACCGGCCCGGGGGCGATGACGGCCTGCCGAACGTGCGTCCCGCGTATCCCGAGTACCAACGGCGTCCCGAGCCGGGGGCCTGGCCACGCAGCCAGGAGGACCTGGCCTGGCAGCAGCCTCGGCTCGGTGGCTTCCAGGAACGGGACCCGTACGCCACGGCCCGCCCGCAGCAGCCGCAGCACGATTACCGCTCGCCCATGCCCGACGACCGGGGATCGTACGACCAGCCGCGGCCCGAGCGCCCTGAGGTCCCCGGGCTCGCCGATTCCCCGGCACCGCGGCACGGCGGTCCGTCCGCCGGGGGGGTGCCAGGCGGCGCACCGGGCCCGTTGGCCGCACAGCCCGCTCCGGCACCGGGTCCGGGCGAACCGCACGCCCGGCTGAACCCCAAGTACCTCTTCGACACCTTCGTCATCGGCGCGTCCAACCGGTTCGCGCACGCGGCAGCGGTCGCGGTGGCCGAGGCACCGGCCAAGGCGTACAACCCCCTCTTCATCTACGGGGAGTCGGGGCTCGGGAAGACCCATCTCCTGCACGCCATCGGGCACTACGCCCGGAGCCTCTACCCGGGCACGAGGGTGCGGTACGTGAGCTCGGAGGAGTTCACCAACGAGTTCATCAATTCCATCCGCGACGGCAAGGGCGACGCGTTCCGCAAGCGCTACCGGGACGTGGACATCCTGCTGGTCGACGACATCCAGTTCCTCGCGAGCAAGGAGTCGACGCAGGAGGAGTTCTTCCACACCTTCAACACGCTCCACAACGCGAACAAGCAGATCGTGCTCTCCTCGGACCGGCCGCCCAAGCAGCTGATGACCCTGGAGGACCGGCTGCGGAACCGCTTCGAATGGGGTCTGACCACCGACGTGCAACCGCCGGAGCTGGAGACGCGCATCGCGATCCTGCGCAAGAAAGCGGTGCAGGAGCAGCTCAACGCCCCGCCGGAGGTACTGGAGTTCATCGCCTCGCGGATCTCGCGCAACATCCGCGAGCTCGAGGGCGCGTTGATCCGCGTGACCGCCTTCGCGAGTCTGAACAGGCAGCCGGTCGACCTCGGACTCACCGAGATCGTCCTCAAGGACCTCATCCCCGGTGGCGAGGACACCGCCCCGGAGATCACCGCGGGCGCGATCATGGCCGCCACCGCGGACTACTTCGGCCTGACGGTGGAGGACCTCTGCGGGTCCTCCCGGAGCCGGGTGCTGGTCACCGCGCGGCAGATCGCGATGTACCTGTGCAGGGAGCTCACCGACCTCTCCCTGCCGAAGATCGGCGCGCAGTTCGGCGGCCGCGACCACACGACGGTGATGCACGCTGACCGGAAGATCCGCGCGCTCATGGCCGAGCGCCGGTCGATCTACAACCAGGTCACCGAGCTCACGAACCGCATCAAGAACGGCTGACGGAGGCCTCCACAGAGCTTGGCACCGGCTGTGCAACACGGCCGCGGGGGGGGGGGGGGGGGGGGGGGTTACCTGGGTCCCCCCCCCCCTTCCCTCCCTCTTTCTGGAGCGC